>CAJWYI010000084.1 GCA_913049815.1 uncultured Gammaproteobacteria bacterium | reverse complement strand
CCAGGTACTCGCAAGGAAGTACCGTCCCAGCAACTTTCAGTTGCTTGTAGGACAGGAACATGTCAGCCGGGCGCTGCACAATGCCCTCGAGCAGCAGCGGTTGCATCACGCCTATCTGTTTACGGGCACCCGGGGTGTTGGCAAAACGACGATCGCCAGGATTCTTGCTCGTTGTCTGAACTGTGAGACAGGTATCACGGCGACCCCTTGTGGTGTGTGCAGCAGTTGCGTTGAGATCGCAGAGGGACGTAGCGTTGATCTTCTTGAGGTAGATGCGGCTTCAAGGACCCGCGTGGAGGACACCCGTGAACTCCTTGAGAACGTGCAGTACCTGCCCACGCGAGGACCTTTCAAGGTGTATCTCATCGACGAGGTACATATGTTGTCCAATCATAGTTTCAACGCGTTACTAAAAACACTTGAGGAACCTCCTCCTCATGTGAAGTTCTTGATGGCTACAACGGATCCGAAAAAGCTACCCATCACGGTGTTGTCACGTTGTCTGCAATTCAATCTGAAGAATATTCCGCCCGAAATAATCGTCACTCATCTCTCCGAAATCCTGGGGCAGGAGTCTCCGGCTATCAGTTTCGAAGAAAATGCTTTGTGGCAGATCGGCAGAGCCGCTGCAGGTAGTATGCGCGATGCACTTTCGCTGACAGACCAGGCGATCTCATACTGTGACGGTGAAGTCACCGACGAAGGTGTGAAGGGGATGCTGGGCACAATTGACCAGATGGACATCTTCAGGCTGGTCGAAGCATTGATCAGCCAGGACGCTCCCGCTGCGATGTCTCACATTCGGGACATGGCAGCTTTTGCACCAGATTACGCAGGGGTGCTTTCGGATCTTCTTTCCGCGCTGCACCGTATCGCAGTTGCACAGCTTGTTCCCGATTCTTTGGACAACAGTCAAGGGGATGAGGCTCTGGTACGTGCCGCAGCCGAAGGCTTGCATCCGGACGATGTCCAGTTGTTCTACCAGATATGTCTGACCGGATCGAGAGATCTGCCGTTGTCTCCTGATCCTCGTGAAGGATTCGAGATGATTGTGCTCCGTATGCTGGCGTTTCGTGAAGCATCTGGGTTACCTCCCGATGATCGTGAGCAACTAGGGGGAGCCGGAACTGAGGATACAAAGGGCGCAAGACAAACGCGCGAATCCACCAGGGCAAGAGGAGCGGATGAGGCGAGTAAGTCGAGTAGGCCAGGTGGGGCCAGTGACTCGAGAGAAACGAGTACAAGAGGAACCTCTCTTTCGTCATCGGTTGGTGATTTCGGCGGTTTCTCGGGTCGATTGGGATCTTCGGCGCTGAGTGCTGCTCTCGAACAGGCGGAACAACAGCCCGTATCCACGCCGACGCCTGAGCAGGTTCTCCCACCCAAGCTTGTCGCGGTTCCTGAACATGTCCAAAAGACGAATGTAAGTCCGATCCGGGAATCAGCTGAGGAACAGCCGCCAGTTCATCCTGATGGGCAGACGGTAGAGCCCACTGCAAATAACGCAGGTGCTTCAGTGTCAGGTGCCACATCGTCGATGGATCGTAATGAAGATCCTGACGCTGCCAGCGAAGATACAGACTTGGTCGAGCAGACTGAGAAAACAGAGCCCTTGGTTGAATCCCCAGCGACTGCGCCCACGATGACGGACGAAGGAGGGTCGGCAGACTGGGTCTCTATCTTTAAACAACTGACAATATCTGGCGTTACCCGAACCGTGGCTTCTCATTGCATGGTTCGATCGATAGATGATAACAGTCATTGGACGCTTATCATCGAGCAACACTTTTCCAGTCTGCTCAATAGTACACATGAGAAGCGCATCTCTGACGCGCTCAGTGAGTATCTCGAACGACGCGTCACTGTCACCATTGAGGTCGGCGCTGTGAATATAGAGACTCCGGAGCAAGCCGATGCCCGTGAGTATGAGGAACGAAAATTACAGGCCCGGGATACGATCATGAAGGATGACAACATCCAGCAACTGATCCAGGCGTTTGACGCGGAGTTGGACCACGACAGCATCGAACCCAAACAAAGGTTAGGTGACTGACTGTGGGGATGATGCCTCAAAGCGACTGTCGAGTGACCTGGCCCAAATCATATCCGTTTGTCCAGGAGGTCAAAACATGGCGCTGAATGGCGGTGGGCTGGGCGATCTGATGAAGAAAGCCCAGGAAATGCAACAAAAGCTCGCGGATATGCAAGAGGAACTGGCCAACGCCGAGGTGAGCGGTGAAGCCGGTGCTGGCCTGGTAAAAGTCACCATGACCGGACGCCACGATGTTCGCAGTGTTCGTATCGACGACAGTCTGATGACTGAAGACAAACAAGTCCTGGAAGATCTGATCGCCGCTGCAATGAACGATGCGGTTCGTCGTTCGGAGACACAAAAGCAGGACAAGATGTCCGAACTGACTGCAGGCATTCCTGTACCGCCTGGCTTCAAGTTCCCATTTGGACAATAGCGGTTAATACATCGTGAGCAGCAATCTGATTGTTCAACTGACAGAGGCATTGTGTTGTCTCCCTGGTGTTGGTCCGAAAACTGCCCAGCGGATGGTCCTGCACCTGCTGGAACGCGACCGTGACGGCGGCACGCGTTTGTCGGAGGTCCTTGCAGACGCGATGGTGCGGATTGGCCAATGTCGCGAGTGCCGCAACCTGACCGAATCGCCATTGTGCGAAATTTGCGCCAATCCACGACGCGATCAGCGGGTCTTGTGCGTCGTTGAAACGCCAGCGGATTTGATGGCGATCGAACAGACCGGCCACTATCAGGGACGTTACTTTGTGCTAATGGGGAATCTGTCTCCCATTGATGGTATTGGACCGGAAGAGATCGGCATTGATTTGCTCCAGGAGCGATGTGCGACCGGCGTCGAGGAGGTGATCCTTGGGGTCAGCAGTACGGTCGAAGGTGAAGCCACGGCCCATTTCATCTCGGAAGTGCTTAACGCGTCTTCAGGTGTTCGAGTGACAAGATTGGCGCAGGGTATCCCCATGGGGGGTGAACTTGAATATGTGGACGGTGGCACGCTCGCCCACGCGCTACAGGATCGCAAACCACTGTGAAAGATATGGACATCGGATGGTTGAGCTGGTGATAAACAAGAGCACTCAACTGAAATCTATTGGCTACTCGATGGTGATGTCCAGCGAAACGCTGGAATCGCTGGTTGCTAAGTGGTGCAAACGAAACGTTCTGGCTGTAGACACCGAATTCCTGCGCACGGACACTTACTATCCTATCGTTGGACTGGTGCAGGTGTTTGACGGCAGGGAATGTCATCTCATCGACCCACAGGCAGTGTCCATCCAGCCATTGGCAGCCGTACTCGAGGATGCCACGGTTTTGAAGGTCTTTCACGCGTGTTCAGAGGATCTGGAGGTCTTCCAGGCAGAGGTTGGTGCCGTCCCCACACCGGTATTTGATACTCAAGTTGCAGCTGCGATGCTGGGTGAAGATTTCTCAATGAGCTACCAGCGCCTGGTTGAAAGATATCTAAACGTGCTTGTGGCCAAGGAACAAACGCGATCTGATTGGTTGCAACGGCCTCTTACAGATGAACAACTTGACTATGCAGCGCTGGATGTCATCCATCTATTCGATGTCTATCGCTTGCAGGTTGAGCAGCTGAATCAACAGGACCGACATTCGTGGGTGATTGAGGAATGTACAACCGATCCAAGTGAGATGCCGACGATGATCGATCCTGAACGCTATTTCAGAAGAATCCGCGGTAGTGGTTCCCTGGATGGTCTGCAGCTTCGTCGCCTTCAACAACTATCTGCGTGGCGCGAGCGTCTGGCCCGTGACCGTGATGTCCCTCGTAGCCGGATCGTGGATGACAAGTCGTTGTTGACAATCTGTCGTGACGACATAGTGGATAAACGGTTGCTCGACAAGAAGACCAAGATGACACACCGTCAGATCCGGAGATACGCAGAAGAAATTTCCGAGCAGCTTCGGCTTGCAAACGAGGACAGCGATGCGTCGCATCCAGAGGTCATGCCAGATCCGACGTCAACACTAAATAACAGATTGATCCGTGAATTGAAGGGGCTCGTTGAAGAGGCGGCGCAGTTACAGCGCATTGCCCCTGAGATGTTGGCGACGAGACGACATCTAGAGCAATTTCTTCGGTCTGGGAGGCAAGGCGAGTACCAGTTACCCGCGCCGCTTGCCGGTTGGCGTCGGTCAGTGATCGGAGATCGCCTGTTGCAACATCTGCGGAATGACCAATGAACGATGGGAAAACAGCCACGGAACAGCTGATCTGCAATGTCTTCAAAACACGTCGATATCCAGACATGTACCTCTATGTCATCCGGGAAGATGGACTCGATCGCGTACCCGAGCTTTTGCTTGAACGGTTTGACGATCCGGAACTCGCACTGTCCTTCAAGTTGACGCCATCACGCAAGCTGGCGATTGCGGATGCCACAACCGTTTTCAACGCGCTGCTCGTCGATGGCTACTATCTGCAGATGCCGCCCGTCACCTCGGTATCTGCAGAGAGGCCCTAGGTCCTATGGCGTTCTGGGAGGAGAAAACACTGGCCGAAATGTCGCAGACAGAGTGGGAGTCATTGTGTGACGGCTGCGCACGGTGTTGTTTACATAAACTCGAGGACGAGGAGTCGGGTGAGTACGCGTATACAGCAGTGGTGTGTCGTTACCTCGATAAAAGTTGTCGTTGTAGCGACTACTCATCTCGGCACATAAACGTGCCCGAGTGCGTACCACTGACCCCTAACCGTGCCAGCGAGTTTCGCTGGCTACCTGAAACCTGTGCGTATCGACGGCTTGCAGAAGGCAGGGGACTTGCAGAATGGCATCCACTGGTCAGCGGTTCGCCGGAAACTGTCGTCGCTGCAGGCATCTCCGTTGTCGGTAGAACCATCTCGGAAGAACATGTCCATCCGGACGGCCTGGAAGAGCACATTATTCGATGGGTCGTCCATTGATGCTGGCGTGGGAGCATAGATAGATGGAGGCGCAGTATCTGGTGGCCTGGCTCATCTATATTGTTTCAGGGGGCCTGTTTACCTGGGTTGTGATCGTTTGTTCTCGAAGTTTGCGCGCATGGCTCAGAGACCTGATCGTCGGCAGCGCCATGGTTCTGATTTTTACACCGTGGCATTTCGGGGATTCATCCCAGTACTGGGCACCGGCCCTGTTGGTACTGCTGATGGATGTACTGCGTGAAGGTACGGAAACCGGGCTTCAGGGTGGTGTGGTAATTCTATGTATGACCACTGCGATGGTCGGTGTCGTGTTGATCAGAATGTTGCTCCGCCGTCGCAAATCAGTGCGGAACATCCCCGTTTCCGAGGCTTCCGGTTAGCACGGACGTCACCGTCCGGTCCACTGGCAAAACCCGGGACCAGCAGTTATATTGCCTGACTTTGTTCCACCGAGTTTCACCACTATGAGCGCATTTTCCAGTACGGACACCTACATCGTCACCGAAGAGTTGGAGATGGCGGTGAACGCGGCGGCATCGCTGGAGCGGCCTCTGCTGATCAAAGGTGAGCCGGGTACCGGTAAAACCATGCTTGCAGAAGAGATCGCCAGTTCGCTGAACATGCCGCTCATTCAGTGGCACATCAAGTCGACAACGAAAGCCCAACAGGGATTATACGAATACGATGCTGTGTCTCGACTGCGCGATTCTCAGCTCGGTGATGAGCGCGTAAACGATATCGCAAACTATATTGAACGCGGTAAGTTGTGGGATGCTTTTGCGGCTGAAGAACGTGTCGTACTTCTGATTGACGAGATCGATAAGGCTGATATCGAATTCCCCAATGACCTGCTGCTTGAATTGGACAAGATGCAGTTTCACGTCTACGAGACGGGCGAGACGATCGTTGCCAAAAATCGTCCGATTGTTGTGATCACTAGTAACAACGAAAAGGAACTACCAGATGCCTTCCTTCGTCGTTGTTTCTTTCACTATATCCAGTTCCCGGACCGGGAAACCATGTTGCAGATCATTGATGTGCATTTTCCGAAGGTGAAAGAAGAACTGGTTAAGGAAGCCCTTGAAATCTTCTTCGATGTGCGGAAAGTCCCAGGATTGAAGAAGAAACCGTCGACGTCGGAACTCATTGATTGGCTAAAACTATTGATGGCAGACGATATTCCTGAAGAGATACTTCGTAACCGAGACACATCGAAGGCGATTCCGCCATTGTATGGCGCGTTAGTGAAGAACGAGCAGGATGTGCAGCTGTTGGAGCGTCTTGCCTTCATGAATCGCAGGCAGGGTAACAGCTAGTCTGCAGGACACAGAAGACGGTAACCAAAGATCTGACCACCAAACCCAAAGAGGGGAGGGGTGAATCATGCTAATTAACTTCTTTTTTGCTTTGAAGAAAGCAAGGATTCCAGTCTCCATCACGGAGCTGCTTCACCTGCTGGACATTCTGAAAGCACGTCTTGTCTATGCAGACATCGATGAATTCTACTATCTCTCGCGAATGGCACTGGTCAAGGATGAGCGCCACTATGATAAGTTTGATCGTGCTTTTTCTACCTATTTCAAAGGCCTTGAAGACCTCGCTGGTATGCTGGCAGAGCTGATCCCTGATGAATATCTGCGCCGGGAGTTCGAGAAGTCGTTGACGCCAGAGGAACTCGACAAGATTCAGGGTCTTGGTGGCTTGGAAAAGCTGATCGAAGAGTTCAAAAGGCAGGTTGAAGAAGCCGCACGTGGAGAGGGTAAAGAGAAGGACAAAGAGGGCAAAGGCGGTGAAAACGGCCAGGGTGAAGAAGGTCGTAAAGGTAAGAAACGCAGAGGCCGCAGGCAGTGGGACAAGCGCGACTACAAGGCCTATGACGACAACATTGAACTGGGTACTCGTGGTCTGAAGATTTCGTTAAGGCGTCTTCGCAAGCTGGCACGGACGGGCGCAGACGATGAGTTTGATCTCGACACGACGATCCGCAAGACAGCCCGCAATGGCGGTATGCTGGATATCATCATGCGACCCGAACGACGCAACACGGTGAAAGTGCTGTTGCTGCTTGACAGCGGTGGCTCGATGGATGCACACGTGAAGGTCTGTGAGGAGTTGTTTTCGGCTGCTCGATCTGAGTTCAAGCATTTAGAGACCTATTATTTCCACAACTTCATCTACGACGGTGTTTGGAAAGAGCACAATCGGCGAATGAACGAACGTATCGAAACGTTTGACCTGCTTCACAAATACACGCATGACTATAAGGTCATTTTCGTTGGTGATGCGACGATGGCGCCGTACGAGATTACGCATGCCGGTGGCAGTGTTGAGCACTGGAACGAAGAAGCCGGTGCTATCTGGATTCAGCGTGTGATGGATACCTTCGATAAGGTCATCTGGATTAACCCCACACCGCACGACACCTGGGAGTATTCCTCCTCGGTCGCGCTGACCAAGAAGCTGGTCGATGAACAGATGTTCCCGTTGACAATACGAGGTATTGAAGACGGCATGAATAAGCTGTCCAAGTAGCCTGGCGCTAGATTCCGGTTTAGAGAACAGGGCCCGCAGCGGGTACCGCGGTCAGGTGCCCCACACAAAAAACGTACGTCTTTCTTGGACGTATCCTTGACCTCGAAGATCAATGGCGAGTCGCAACAAACCCCGTCAGAGAACTGTTCCCACCGTCGAGCAGATTGATCAGTGCATGATCGCTGACCGGTTTCGTCTTCAGCGGCAACAGAAGCAGAATGGCGGGAAGAGCATCCGCGGTAGTGTTGAGCGGTCGATGAAACGTGTCGCTGCGCGTCGATCTGCGTTACCTACCCATATTCAGTTTCCTGAAAAATTGCCTGTCTCCGGTAAGTCAGAGGAAATTCGGGCTGCGCTCGCGCGCCATCAGGTGGTCATTGTCGCAGGAGAAACAGGCTCTGGTAAAACAACCCAATTGCCAAAAATCTGCCTAGAAGCAGGTCGCGGTGTCTTTGGTGTCATTGGTCATACACAACCTCGACGTGTGGCGGCACGGATGGTTGCACATCGAATTGCCGAGGAACTCAATGTCGCTGTTGGAGAGTCGGTCGGCTATCAGATCCGATTCGATGATAAAACAAGCCCCAATACTCACGTCAAGGTAATGACTGACGGAGTGCTGTTGGCAGAGACCCGAAATGACCGATTCCTTGAACGATATGACACCTTGATCATCGATGAGGCCCATGAACGCAGCATCAATATAGATTTTCTCCTGGGGTACATCAAACGCATCCTGCCGAAACGGCGAGACCTCAAGATCATCATCACGTCAGCTACGATCGACCTGGATGCATTCTCCCGACACTTCAGCAATGCACCCGTGATTGAGGTCTCTGGACGGACCTATCCCGTTGAGGTGGCCTATCGTCCTATCGATGAACTGTTGGCTGATGCGGGCGATGCAGCGGATGATGACCCTGTAACAACAGGCATCCTGCGTGTGATGCAGGAAGTAGAGCAGCGAGAGAAAGGATATCGTCGGACAGCAGATGTCTTGGTTTTTCTTCCCGGAGAACGCGAGATTCGTGAGGCTTCGCTGGCTCTACGCCGGGCATCTCTCAAGGGATGGGAGGTGCTGCCTTTGTATTCAAGGTTGTCTCATGTAGAGCAGGACAGGGTGTTTCAGCCACATGGAGGTCGTCGCATTGTGCTTGCAACCAATGTCGCAGAGACATCGATTACGGTGCCAGGGATTCGGTATGTTATCGACCCCGGTCTTGCACGGGTTTCGCGCTATTCAATTCGAGCCAAAGTCCAACAGTTGCCTATTGAGTTAGTCTCTCAGGCCAGTGCGCGACAGCGTGCAGGCCGCTGCGGCCGCATCAGTGAAGGTGTGTGTTTTCGACTTTACAGCGAGGAAGATTTCGAGAAACGGGCGGAATTCACAGCACCTGAAATCATGCGAACCAATCTGGCTTCGGTGATCCTTCAAATGTTGTCACTCAAACTGGGTGATATCGACCGCTTTCCTTTTGTGGAGCGGCCAGACAGGAAACAGATCAACGATGGCTATCACCTGTTGTTTGAACTGGGTGCAGTTGACAAGGATCGTCAGATGTCACGACTCGGACGTGACCTGATCAGGATTCCAGTCGACCTGCGGCTCGGACGAATGCTGATCTCCGCACATCAGCGTGGTGTCCTTGCCGAGGTGCTAGTCATCGTGTCTGTACTTGCCATTGCGGACCCGCGGGAACGACCGATGGATGCACGGCAAGCGGCGGATCAGTCACATGCCCAATTCGACGATGATCGATCAGACTTCCTGGGTTTCCTCAATCTCTGGCGGTCTTTCGAAGACAAACGTCAATCACTCAGTCAGCGACAACTACGAAAATACTGTCGTGAAAACTTTTTGTCTTGGATGCGTATGCGTGAATGGCGTGAGCATCATCGGCAACTTCGTTTGATCTGTAGCGAATTGGGAATGCGGGAAAACCGAAAACCAGCGGAATACGATGCTCTACACCAGGCACTACTTGCAGGTTTATTGGGCAATATCGGTCATCGGGTAGACGAGAATACTTATCTGGGGCCCAGAGGTCGACAGCATTTTCTTTTTCCGGCATCGACACTGTTCAAGCGTAAACCTGCATGGGTCATGTCTGCCGAACTGACGGAAACAACACGCCTCTATGCACGAACGGTTGCGCGTATCGAACCTGAATGGATAGAACCGATCAGCGGACATCTTTTGAAGCGACGATTCAGTGATCCCTTCTTCTCACGAAAACGCGGTGAGGTGATGGCGTATGAAGATGTCAGCCTGTATGGCGTGCCAATTGTCAGTCGTCGACCGGTGTCGTATGGCACGACTGATCCGGTGACCTCCCGACAGATATTCATTCAGGAAGGTTTAGTTGAACAGCAGTTGAAAACTCGCGCTGGATTTTTCGAAGCAAACAAACAATTGCGTTTGCAACTGGGCCGTCTAGAAGACAAGACGCGTCGTCGGGATATTTTGGTAGATGACCGCGTGATCTATGAGTTTTACGACGAGCGTATCCCGAACCAGGTCACCGGACGGACCGATCTCGATGCATGGCGGTCAGACATTGAACGTTCGGACAGGAAGCGACTCTATATGTCGCGCGAAGACCTGGTTCAGCGGAAGGACCGTGTCTCGAAAACGGCCTATCCCTCGACACTATCGGTTGGGAATAATCAGCTACCACTGAACTATCGTTTTGATCCTACACACGATGACGACGGTGTCAGTGTCAATATTCCGGTCAGTATTCTGCAACAGGTTTCAGAGGCGCAGGTTGACTGGTTGATACCTGGGATGCTCGAAGAAAAGTGTACTGCGTTGATTCGTTCGCTACCCAAGGCGCTGCGTCGAAATTTTGCGCCTGTTCCTGACTTCATTAAGCGGGTGATGCCTCAGCTCGAATACGACGGTCGGTCATTGAAGGTTCTGCTGGCGGAGAAGCTCCATCGTGAAAGCGGTGTCCGCATCGAACCTGATGATTTTGAACACACACCGATCGCTGATCACCTCAAGATGAACGTAAGACTTGTCGATGAGCGAGGAAAGGTCCTTGCTTCGGGACGTGAGATCGATAAGTTGAAACAAGGACTAGATGATGCAGAGACAGTACCCACCATGGCAACTGCACACCCTATCGAGCAGCATGGTTTGAACGAATGGCCTGAGAAGTCTATACCGGAACGGGTACGCGTGAAGGTAGGGCGGATCGAAATCGTTCGATATCCTGCGCTGATTGATGAGGAACGGTGTGCGGGTATCAAGTTGTTCGAAACAGAAAGCCGTGCGCTTGAGGCACATCGACATGGGGTGGTACGACTGTTGGCGCTCAGACTTACCGAGCAGATGCGATTCATGCGTCGCAACATCCCGCATTTTGATCGTTTTTCATTGTGGTACGCGACCCGTGGAACCAAGGAAGAACTGAGGGATGACTTGATCCATGCTGCAGTTCGCTATCACTTTGTTGAGGAACAGCCCGTTCTTCGATCCCAGACTGATTTTGTAAATCGTCTTGAGCGACGGGACACACTTGTCAAGACGATGGAGCGTGTCGCGGCACTCGTTGCGCAGGTACTGGAAGACGCTGCAAGCATCATTCAAACGGTTGAATATCTGCCTTTTGAGCATGCAAAGACTGATATTCGTGCCCAGTTATCGGATCTTCTTGACGATCGATTCCTGATGCGAACCGAAGAGAGATGGCTCAAACATATGCCTCGTTATATGAAAGCGATCCGAATGCGGTTGGAGAAATTACCAGGACATGACACACGTGATGAGGAACTGACACGTGAACTGATTGACTGGACCGAGCGAATCAGAGAAGTGGAACCGAAAGATCCCAGCTTGCGTTGGTTGTTGCAGGAATATCGCGTTTCGATGTTCGCTCAGTCGTTGGGTACCAGTCAGCCCATTTCTTCAAAACGGTTGGCGCGTGCGCTTGAGAGATAGTGTTCAGTTGATTCAGCCATCAGGGCGGGATTGTATTCCACTACATTTACCCGTCTTACCTTAACAACGTGCTCTAAATAATTGTAAATACAAGGGTTGGGCGTTAAAGTCCTGACGTTAAAAAATCGGACCAAGGCCACGGACTCACGTCTTCAGACCAATTCAGGAAGCCCCTCTATTGCTTTACTGTCTAAGGGGGGTGAGCTGACCGATCGAATATGCCGGCAACTTTTAGAGGCTGGCTACGGCGTCGTCTCTTGCGCCACCGGTGACGAGTTGAATGATGAAATCGATGTGGCCCTTCTGGTGATGGCGGAATTTGTCAATCCGGAAAATTTTCTGAATCACGTTGGCAATTTGTTGCCGGAACTCCCGGTCATACTCATCTCAGATGCCGCTGGGATGCACCATGTTAGCGATTTGCTGCGA
>CAJWYI010000083.1 GCA_913049815.1 uncultured Gammaproteobacteria bacterium | reverse complement strand
CGAATCCTGCCTTCGGATTTCGAACAGCGGGTAACTCCGTAAACGGAATCTCACCCTGCCACTCATGATCTTCTTCCCATCCCGGAACGGGCGTCCAGGCATTATCTTCGTGTCGAACAGGAATACGTCCCCGGTACCTGTAACCAAACTCGCCATGGACGTCTGCATAGACAAAGTTATTAACAGGTTCTGTCCAATCAGCGACCGCAGCCTCTATCTCATCCGCATTTTTAGCATGCAAGAGCTGATAGACCGTATTCATCCAAGGTGTTCCCGACTCCGTCCCGGTATGTCGAAACGCGAGGCCACTCCCTGACGACGGACTACCAGCAACAATCGGGCCATGAAGTGTGCTGACAACCTGCAACTCCTCCGGGTCTTCGCCACGGATATCGATCTGCTCATACCGGACTTCAGCGGCAAACCACTTTGGACCGCGTGCGTACTGCAGCACACCTTCCTTAGTACGGAATTTCTCAATATAGAGATCCTGATAGTCAGCCATGCCATGTGTCATACCCCAGGCGGCGTATTCCGTATGACTGAAATGCGGCATCCCCGGCACGCCTGGGACTGAAAATCCGCTGCAACGAAATGACGTGCAGACGATGTGATTCTGGTAGTACACATTTGGTGTATCCAGAGCGCGATGGGAGTCACCTGCGACGAGAGGTAGCCCTGATTTCGTTCGATCCCCTGAGATCACCCAGGCATTACTACCCGCATCCGTCTCTCCCGGTTGGGCCAACGCCTCCGCGGCTTTCGCAAAGACAGCCAGCACATCCGGTGTAAGTTCTCCAAATACATCGCCGGGTGGTGTAGACACCAGGCTGTCGTCAGGGTAAGCCAGAAACAGCTTTGCGGATTCTTCTGGACCCAGCATCTGGGTCAGTCGTGCGCGCCACAACTTGCCTTCATAGGACCCCATCAACATGTTGCGAACCTTGTAGACGGCGATACAGTGCCATGGCTCCCATGAATCAGGTCCAGTACCGAGCAGCCGGTACTCCACTGGCAGTGTTGCAGTCGTGTTGATGAACGCGTTTACACCCGCGGTGTAAGCTGAAATCATGTCTACTGTCGCTTTGCTGCTCACCGCCAGATCAGCTTTTGCAGCTGACTCAAGGCCCATAGTCCGCATCAGTCGATCCTCAACGAGGCCACTTGCGCCGACCCATGATGACCAACGACCAAGCGCACGATGTCGATCGTAGTCCATTTGCCACAATCGATCCTGAGCAGTTGCATACCCTTGCGCAAAGAAAACATCATGCTCGCTACTAGCGTTGATATGGGGCACTCCAAATGCATCCCGAACGATCACTACCGGGGATATGAGACCATCAACATGAATGGTCGAGGACGTATCCGGCAATGCAGAAAGCAGGTCATTCTCGGTTAGCATGTTTGAGCCTGTTCAGTCCGATTAGGAAAGCAGCGTCAAAGAACGACGTGCCGAGTATCGTCTTTGTCATGACCAATCCAGATTGAGATCCGCCAACCTTCATCCGTAAGTACTGTGATGTAGGAAGCATGGAAGCGATGGTATTCCTCGTGGGATCGGTTGAATCGACCGCAATCGACCGTTACAAAGGCAGTCCGATCGTCCGTCATCATGACATCAACCAAATGCAAGACGCTGTGATGATAGTCGTCAGGGAGGGCAGCGTGCGCTCGACGCCATCGCTCATCACTGTCTTCTTCAGTTGAGACCGAGTAGATACGCCCGCGAAACATCGACACCGAAGGTACATGGCAAAACGGTCTCAATAATGTGGGATCACCTTTGTGGAATGCCTCTCCAAAGGTATCGCTATAGGTTCTGATGTGATCGGCAACCTGCCGTTCCAACAATGTTGGTTCGGCAGTCGATCGCGTGGCATCCATCAACTTATTTTATGCCGTCAACGCCCGCTTTGATGCCTTCAGCGGCCCAACCCTGCCATGGCAGCGTAAAGAACTGGAATCCCTTTCCGATCAGTTCCGCTGGTGAGATACCGGGCGGTACGAAGAACATCCCTGGGGCCACGTTAGCTTTTTTGCAGGCTGCACACACACGATCCAGCGCCTCGTGGTATTTAGGATTAGTATAGTCGAGAGGGACATCGAGGTTGATGGAAAGATCAGACGGTCCAATCAGCAATACATCAATGCCTGGGACCGCCAGTATGGCGTCGAGGTTGTCGAGGCCTTGTACCGTTTCAACCATCGGGATGATTAGCAGCTGTTCGTTGACAGCATCCATGTACTCACGGTAGTTCGAGAATTCGCCCCACTCGCCACGCATGCCCGCTGAGCTTCGTACACCATCAAATGGATACTTGCAGTAGCTCACCATTCGGGCGGCTTCCTCCGCCGTATTCACCATAGGTACGATGATACCTTTGGCACCAATGTCCAGGGCGTAACAGATCTGATCAGCAACGTTTTCACCCACACGCACGATCGGAGTTGCTTTCCGGCGTCGCATAGATGCCAACGATGGTCCAAGTGCTTTAATTTCAACGGGTGAATGCTGGGTATCAAACAGCAGGAAGTCGAAGCCGGCATCCGCAAGAAAGCCAATCTCCTGATCCGGTGAGGGTGAAGTCCCAACGGCAGTTTGCCCTGCTCGCAGCATGTCCTTTACAGCATTCATCGTGAGCTCCTTTATTTGATTCAGATTAGGGTTTGACCCCGATTATGGTGTCACGTGTTGATCGCTATCAACTAGTCATCACTTCATGAGGACGGTTGGCGCTTGAGCGCTTGTGACTATAATACGGCCAGCGACCATAATCGACCCGCACACAGGCGCCCTGGTCAACCTGCGTTCGATGCTGCTTTTGGGGTATGCAAGAACAAACGAGCAACCCACAACCGACACTCGTACCGAACCTCGACAGTACGCTGATCTGCAGGGATAAGCTGTTGGTCCCGGCTCGCGATGCTCAAGAAGAAGTTTGTCTATCTGTTGGTTGTACTATTCTGGTTGTTTAATGGTCGATCCGTATTGAAAACAAGGATCGCGGAACAGGTTGTTTTGGTAGTCACGACGCTAACTTAAAGACGCACCCAGTCCATACACCGTGATTAGCATCGGACTAATTGCGGTATCATCAACGATCCCCACGGATAAGTTGCTTAGCTTTCTAAAACCCTAGCAATCTCGCATACCGATCGCGGTGAAACGACTGATTACCCCAGGCTGCCTCTAACGGGCGCGCACGTTTGAGATAAAGGCCTGCATCAAACTCGTCCGTCATCCCAATGCCACCGTGTATCTGAATCAACTCGTTGGACATGTGATGAACAAACTCACCTGTTCTTGTCTTTGACAGAGAACACAATTCAGCGGCATCGTCCGAGTCTGCGTCAATCGCCTGAAGCGCGCCCTCCATACAGGATCGGGTCAACTCCATTTCAGTAAACAGATCCGCCGCACGATGTCCCAAGGCCTGGAAAGAGCCAATCACCTGACCAAATTGAACACGTGTCTTTAAGTACTCGAGGGTCATATCGAAAGCCTGGCATGCAGTACCCATCATCTCTGCTGCCGTGGTCGCGCACGCTCGATCGAGAATCTTGTCCAAAGGTCCATAGCCGGCGTCAAGGGCACCCAAAATCCCATCGTGACCGACCTTTACACCAGAGAATGACAGATTCGCATAACCTCGACTATCGACTGTACTGAGAGAAGTACGCGACAGCCCCTCCGTCTCTGCATCTACAAGCACGAGCGTGATCCCGCCTTCATCCCCAGGCTGACCCGATGTACGGGTGGCCACGACAAAGTGAGTGGCAGCCACACCTTCTTGAACCATGACCTTCTCACCGGTGAGCGTCAATCCTTCACCATCAGGTAATGCGGACAGACTCACCTGGCGCGGATTGTGCCGGGGACCTTCATCAACGGCCAGCGTGACAACATTACTGCCATCTACAATGCCAGGCAGTATGCGTTGTCTCTGTTCTTCTGAACCGGCAACCAGCAAAGCTGTCGCACCGATACCCGCAGAAGCAAGCAGTGGCGACGCCGTCAGCTGTCGGCCCGTCTCTTCCAGCACAATGCCCAAGGTCAGGTACCCCAAACCAGAGCCCCCGTATCGCTCCGGCACTAGGATGCCGGACCAGCCCATGTCGATCATCGCCCGCCAGTCCTCTTCGAGGAAAGACAGCGGCGCATCTTCATCGCGCATCTTGCGGAATTTAGACACGGGAGATTGTTCGGTTACCCAGGCGCGCGCCTGGTCCCTGATGAGGGTTTGTTCTTCGGTCAGAGCAGCCATTGTCTATCCGCCTTTGCCTTTTCCTGCCATGCCTTCCGGCGCTTCTATCCTTTCTGGGTCGTTTCAGGTAAACCAAGAATATTCTTTGAGATGATGTTCTTCTGAACCTCGAATGAGCCACCGTAGATTGACATCGCCTTGCCTGATAACCAGCCACGCACTGTGGCAAGTTCCTCGGCCGTGAAATCATCACCTTCCCAGCCAAGCCCCTGATTACCCATCATCTCGATGGTGAGTTCGGATCGCGCCTGAGCTACCAACGTTGCAGAGTTCTTCAGGATCGAAGCGGCGGCGGAGACTTCCACTTTACCTTTCGCTTCGGCGCGAATCCGACTGCCAGTCATCGCATGTGCACGAGCCGCCATCAAATGAGATGTCAGTCGGGCACGGAGATCTGCGTCTGACAACTCACCATCAGCGTTTGTGCCAACATACTTTTTCGCTGCATCCTGGAGAGACAGCCCCCCCCCGCTCCCACCACTCGGTGCGCCTGCACCCGTCTGGCTTTGACGTTCATGTTGGAGTAATCGTTTCACGACGCTCCAACCGTCGTTGAGTGGCCCGAGTAAGTCGTCCTTTTCACCGCGCGCGTCGTCGAAAAACGTTTCACAAAACGGGGAGGCGCCACCAATCAACTTGATCGGTTTCGTCCTCACGCCTTCCTGATCCATCTTCAACATCAGAAAACTAATGCCGTCTCTTTTCTTAGCGGATGCATCTGTCCTCACCAGCGCCCCACACCACTGTGAGCGATCCGCTCCCGAGGTCCAGATTTTCTGACCGTTGACAGTCCAACTGTCACCGTCGTCCTGCGCTTTTGTTGTCAGGGACGCAAGATCAGAGCCGGCGTTGGGTTCGGAGAGCCCCAGACACCATCTGACCTGACCCGATGCGATACCCGGCAGATGTCTGAGTTTCTGCTCCTCTGTCCCGTATTCGAGCACTGTCGGTCCCACCATGGTGACACCCATCCCAGCCAGTCCCGGGATTGGATTGAAGGCACCCACCTTCGCCATCTCCGAGGATAATACCGCAGCATCTCGATCCGACAGTCCTGCCCCGCCATATTCTCTGGGCCAGGTCGGGGCGCCGTAGCCAGCCTCGGCGAGGTCCTGACGCCATTGTTCTGCATCACTGGAGAGCCCGTTCTCACTGAATGCCGATTCCATAATGCCCGCTGCATTAGCTTTCAGTGATGCTGGGAAGTGCTCAGAGAGCCAACTCTGAACCTGGGAACGAAATGACGTGAGGTCTTCAGCCATAGACGACTCTCTATTTCTTAGTCGGTTGATTGGGCTCGAACATCATAACCTAGTAGGAACTTCGGCGTGAAAGAACCCACCATGTTATCCAGGTGAATCAACCGCGATAGCGCCAGATGCATTCAGCGCCACCACTTGTTCTGCCGTATACCCTAACAAATCAATGAGCACGGCCGAGGTATCGCTAAACAGTCGCGGTGACCCCCGCCAGATCTTCGTACGCTCACCATCCAGCTTCCAAAGACTGCCGGCAATATTGATATCGCTCTTCGCTACTTCCGGGGAACAATCCAGCTCCCAGAGTGCTGTCTCCTTCAGATACTCATCGTCCAGGACTTGGGCGCTATTACGAACCCATGCCGCCGCAAGTCCTTTGTCACCTATCCTCGACAAGACATCATCTTTGTCGAGCGTCGCGACGATCTCGGCGATCGATTCTGAAGGCGACCCGGCCGGCGCCATCCCATTGGTCTCTTCACTATCCGTCAACGCCTCCACGACTCGCCGCCATTCATCGTCATCTACAGCGAACAGCGCTACCGGTTCACGATCACGACTCTCCGCGACGACATACTCTGGCTGAAGAATCTCCCTGCTTGGATCAAGCCCCACCAGCAAGGGTTCCAGACCAACCATCGCTACAGTCTCCAGCTCGGAGACATCCACTCGGGCGTTACAGCCTGTTGTTCGTGCCTTCCAGATGTACGCCGCAATGGCGAGGGAACCACAGAGTCCTGATACCGGATCTGGATATGGAATGAACATCTGAGAAGCGGTGACCTCATCCAAACTGGTGGCATAACCGGCGCCGGAAGCCGCATAGACCTGTGTCCCGTAACCAATGTAGTGGGAACGAGGACCGACCTGCCCGAAGGCAGACAGAGAGACATAAACAAGCTCCGGATTGACCTCTCGCAAAGCGTCGTAACCAACGCCCAGCCTGTCAACAACACCTGGTGCAAAGTTCTCTACGACCACGTCGGCTTGTGCGGCAAGTTCACGAATGATCTTACGACCCTCTTCTGACTTCATGTTAACGCCAATCGAGAACTTTCCACGTTGATTCGCACTCCACCACGCGGCCGTATTGTTGGACTCATGCTTACCTTCTGCGAACGGTGGGTTGCGTCTGAGATTACTGGCTCTCGGATGCCACTCAACATTGATGACTTCGGCACCAAGGTCACTAAGGAGCGTCGTCGCATAGGGCCCTGCCCACGCCCAGCTCAAATCCAGGACTCGCAGGTCAGAAAGTGGCAACCCTTGCTCGGGCCTGATAGCCGACTTGCGGGTTGCCTTTCGCGAATGGGATTCATCAAGCGAAGCCAGCCAAGGCAGACCTACCCGACCATCTTGAAAAAACCCCCTGGCGTTCATGTGTAGATCAGCCGCGACCTGTGATGCCGTGTGCACAGGAGCGACCGGAATGTGTTCATCCTGACAGACATCGGATACTTCCTCAGAAGTCAGCATCGCTGCCCACGCCCTGATACTCTCGTTAATCTCATCAACATGGATTCGCAACAGCGATAAATCGTTAGCGACTGCACTGGACAAATCAGCTCGCACTCCCACAAGGTGCAGCAACTTTGACCAATGGGCAGGTTCGACAGGCCTTACAAATGCGAGGCCGTTTCGGGTTGTCATTGTGCCACCTGGCATACGAAACGGCGTAGGCGATGGTTCGCCCACGATTCGCTGATCAAGCTGCGCAAAGCCAATAGGTTGCATCGGGAGCATGGCCAAAAGCTCGAGCAGGTCAAGTCGGATGTGCACCGGCACTCCATTGTCATCTGGCGCCTTTGACAACTGTTGCGTCACGACCGCGAGTGCCGACAACGCCCCACCAAGAATGCTCGCTTGGCGGTTGCGAGGGATTGCGATAGTCGTCATTTCACCTGAAACATCCATGTGCCGCGTCAGATAACCGAGTCCTGACCGTGCCCACAATTGCATATCCGTGATGGCTGATCGTACAAAATCGCCAGACTCCGGATAGGGTGAAGTAATTTCGATCTGGTCTGCTCTGTCGATACTCGATGTCACCGCTTCTAGCTCGTGCGCGACCTCGGGTGTGAACACAACAGCATCAAAACGTTCTTCCGAATCAAATGGGTCAATACCGTGTGCGACGTAAGCCGCTACGACATCATCTTCATGATCGGCGCTGCCGGAGAGACGATGCACCACCCTCGCACCACTCGCGAGCAGCCACATGCCACTCATTCGGGTCACCGCTGCCGATCCTAGTAACAAAATAGTCAAACCCGTCAGCGGTTGTATTGTGCGGGACAACATCAGATTCGAATCAGCTCACAAGATCCATCAATTCGATTTCCGGTGCACCTCCGGAGGCAGGGCCAAGTTTAGCCCCTGCTGCTTTAAACGCATCTGACTTACCATGAGCAGCCAGGGCGTCCTCGTCCTTGTACTGCTCCATAACATAGTACACGGTGTCGTCTGAACGAGACTTGTGGAGGAGATAGAATTCGCACCCGGGTTCATTCTTACTGACAGCCTTTTGCATCTCTTTGAAGCCCGCTTCAAATTCTGCATTCTTACCCTCGGCACACTTCAACTTGGCGATAATTCCAATAGACATAGATCCTCTATAGGTCAAAACATCGAGGCCCCATCATAAAATCAGAACCGTGAGGATAGCCACCTTTGGCATAACAACGATTGATGCGTCAGCTTAGTCGACATCCTGTCGACGTCGGGGACCCGGTTCGTCAGATCCCCCCCTTCACCACTATCGAACAATCTAAGAAAGAGACAGCAGCACTACGATTAGACAGCCACGAACTCGGTGCAGAGAGACCTATTCAGTCGGCGTCCGGTGTTCTGCCGAAAACCACGCGTGTCATGCCTGGTATCAGCACATCCTCACGGAGATCAACAAAGCCAGCAGCCGCCAGACAAGCCTTCACGACCCCCGGCGTCAACGATATCGCCTTCGGTATGAAGGCGAGGTGCTGTAGTTGCCAGAGCGCCGCCAGTCGGGGACCCTGACGGTCATCATCGACCATGAAGTCATGGACGATGATCTGTCCCCCTGGTGTCAAAACGTCGAATGCCTTGGCAGCAAGATCACCGATCGCGGATCCGGGGACGCCGCTCCACAAATAGCTCATCAGTACCGCATCGACCGGTCCAGGCCACTTCGTTACCAAAGCATCGCCTCCCAAGACGTCAATCCTGTCTGCAAGATGCGCCGTCTTTTCCGTCGCCAATTGGACAACATTGGGAAAATCCAGGATTGTGACGTTCAGCGCCGGATAGGCTTCACACAAGCGCGTCGCGAGACCGCCGCTACCACCAGCCACGTCGAGAAGTTTTTCTGCATTGGACAGATCGACCAGTCGCGCAAGTGTCCGTCCTGGCCCCAGGGAACCTGCATGCTGGGACTCCGTGTAGAGCCTTGCTTCGTCCGGATCAGCCATCCACTTCGCATAGCTATCCGTATGATCTTCAGTCAGGGAATCCGTGACGACTGCTTCAAGTTGATTCATGAATGGAAACATCTGACGATCAATCTGGTACCGAAGATAATCGCCAAAATCATTACGGGCCCCCCGAACCAGAAAAGACTCCGCAGCCGGCGAATTTCGGTACTCATCGGGCCCCCCTTCGATCAACCCGGACGCAACGAGCGCCGTCATAATCGTCGTGACTCGTTCGATAGAGACACCTGAGGTCGATGCAAGCGCCTCAGCATTTGCATGAGCCCCGGTATCGGTATGTGCAGCAATGTGAGTAAACAGGTCCAGGTGTAATGCAACGAACAGCGCTTTTGACGCCATAAATCCGAAGGCAATCTCTGAGACCTGCTCGGCTTCTATCAGTGGCTCAGTCATCTATCTTGCCTAAATAAATGCGCCTTACGAAATCTGTTGGCGCAGCATCTCTACTTCCTGACGGAGAGACTGAAGCTCCGCCTGCTCTTCTCGCGCTTTTTCCCATAACGCCGTCGTGTGTTCGTTGGGACCAAACGCCGACGGTGGCATCAACATCCCCCGCTGAGTTTCAGTAAGGCCTTCATAGTGATCCTCATTGTAATAACCGGGACTCCAGGCAACGGCATGAGGACAATACTTGTAGAAGATAGTCCGGCGCTCACCCGCGCCCTGCCATGGAACAGTTCCATGAGCACAGGCTTCAGTAAATATAATGGCGTCTCCAGCATTTACCGCCACCTGATCCACACAGTCCGGGATATCTGATTGAGTCTTGCTAAGCTTCCAGTCTGAAGGTAATTCCACGTTCACCTTATGGCTGCCCGGCACGCAGGCGAAACCACCATCCCCGGGATTGACATCGCTCAGCTCAAACGCAACTGCAACGAGGCCGTTGAAGAATCGGCCATTGGAATACCTGTAGTAGCATTGACCCCCATCCGTTGGCCCAACAAGGTCCGTTGGCCCACCGGCGCCCTGACCACCGCCATGAAGATAGAGTTGGCTCGGATTCTTCGCATTGACGATGTTGATATAGTCGTGATCAAGACGGTAGTCCTTGCCGAGAAGCATATCCAGGTAGGGCGCGATAGTGGGAAGGTCAATCAAGTCGATGTATGCACCACCCCACTCGAGCATGGAAGGTGAAGACCACGCGGTCCCGCTTGATCCCAAAATTGTGCGATCTGACCCCATGTGGTACTCGACCCCCACTCGACTACCCTTCTTGCCATGATGTTTTTCCTCGTCCGGCAATTTTGATGTCGCAACGCGCCGTTCCTCTCGTCGATGCTCCAATCGTTCGGACAGATCGTGGACCTGTTCTGGAGTCAGCGCGTTGCGGACGATCAGATAACCCTTGAGGTCAAAAAGGTATTTTTCGTGTTCATTCATGATCGTCTCGTCTTCACTTTCTCAATCGCAGAAATTCTTTCTAAAGTTTAAGCGGTCTTCGTCTGCGATATCTCGCAGAATCAACACCTGATAGGAACCTAAAGTCCGTAGAACATTCGATTCACACGACGCTGATAATGCCGGAGCCACGGATTCCAGGTCACGGTTGGATTATCCGACATCAGAAGACTCAGCACGACTCGCTGTTCACCCGAAACCATATCTCTCACCCGATGACTGACATGATCTCCCTGAAAGAGGATCAACGAGTTCTCCAAACCTTGCCGGGGAATCAGTTTCGTCTCTCCGTGAGGCTTCAGTTCCAGTTTGCTCTCAATGTCCGTAGTGTCTTCTCGCAGTGTGAGAATGCCGGCCCACCGTTGTCCCAGGTAAATATTGCCATCCACATGCCAGCCGCAACCATCCGGACGGGTCCTGGCAGTAACCCTATTGTCCCTTTCCGGATCGCCACTGTAGTACAACAGACTCAACCGATTCACATCGGCTTCAGGGACCATTGTTAAAATGATGCCCGTCTCTTCACGCACTCTGGAAGCAAACTCATCGCTCATCAGATACAGGAGCGGACTCCGGCTTTGACTCGCCATCAAAGTTCGACCGTCGATGGCAGACCCGGACCGCCAC
This sequence comes from uncultured Gammaproteobacteria bacterium, assembly GCA_913049815.1. Classification (GTDB taxonomy): domain Bacteria; phylum Pseudomonadota; class Gammaproteobacteria; order Pseudomonadales; family Azotimanducaceae; genus UBA7451. The sequence goes on along the minus strand of CAJWYI010000083.1, from coordinate 1,039 downwards.
GCGCCTTCATTGCGCGTCAAATGAGGCAGCCTCTCGAGACTGACTATCAGTTTGGAGAAAATCGCCTGAGGAAACACATCTTTAATCTGAAACCAGGTCTGCGCGTACTTCGAGACCTTACCCCGTCGGTTGTCTCGGTTATGTTGATGTAACCGCAGCTCCTCCCGGAGTCGTGGTGGTAGGCAGTCAGACCACAACATCAGTGAGCTTGTTTCACGACCCGGGAACCGACCAGGATCAGGATAAAAAGGAAAGCAAAGATCGAAATCATCATCGCGTCCGGTAATATCACCCATCCCGTCAAATAGCCTACCAACAGCGCACCCAGCGGCATCAAGTTCCATGTGATCCCGTGTAGTCCCATCACACGACCACGCAATGTATCAGGTACCCATAACTGCAACACGCTTAGCGCGTTGATCAGAAATACGGAATGCATGAAAGCCGCAAAAAAAACTGTTGTCATCGCTGGCAAGAATCCACTGCTGCCCGGCAGTATGCGTGTGACCAAACATAGGACCAACACAAACATCGCAGTGCCAACGGCACCTCCGATCGTCACCCAGGCAATGGGCAAATAGCGACGGGCAGTAGGTGCCAGCAACGTTCCCAGAACGGAACCCACGCCGGTTGCTGACATAAGATAACCATATCCGCGCTCATCTGAACCGAGCATGTCCGCGAAGGCGGGCATCAGCTGGTGGTGACTGACAACCAGTAACATCAATGCATACGACAGTATGAAATAGTAGAGAAACAAGTGCTCTCTGAAGATAAACGAGACCCCTTCAAAAAATTCCTTGAGCGGCGCAGACCGATCCACCATTTGTTGATCTGCAGGGAGTCTTATCAAAACTACAACCATTGCGACATAGCCGAGTGCAGCCCCAAGGAACACCATCCAGGTGTCACCGAACGCAATCACAATTCCTGCCAGTGCTGGTAGGGGCATACGTGTACCCTGCCAGATGATCGAGTTGAGCGCGACCGCACTCACCATGCTGCTTCTATCAATAAATTGCGGATACAGCGATTGGCG
>CAJWYI010000082.1 GCA_913049815.1 uncultured Gammaproteobacteria bacterium | reverse complement strand
TGTCCGCCGATAAAATGTCATTCTAGTTCGCCCGAACACACACGCACAATCCTTCGCTAGCTATCTTGAATAGGAATGCCACGTAGACTGAGATAGCTATCAATCAACCAGCGAGATATAGCCATCTTACCGGGTATCGCTGGAAGGTCTCCGAGGGGAAACCACTGGGCATCTGCGATCTCGTCCTCCTGACAAAGAATATCTCCCCCCGCATACTCTGCATGGAAACCCAACATAAGGGAATCAGGAAAGGGCCAGGATTGGCTACCCATGAACTGAGGTGGTGAGACCTGCAAACCAACTTCTTCAAATACCTCGCGGTGTACCGTCTGCTCAATCGTTTCACCGGGTTCAACAAATCCTGCCAGCGTGCTGTACATACCCTCTGGGAACCGATGGTTGCGTGCAAGCAGCACCTCATCTTCGTGGTGAACCAGGACAATAATCGACGGCGATAGCCGAGGGTAGACGTGCAGCCGGCAATCCCGACACACCATTGCACGATCACGTTCGTGAGGGATATTCCGACCACCACAGCGCCCACAGAACTGGTGACTCTGATGCCAGTTCAAGACTTGTACCGCACGGGACGCAACGTTGAAGGTCAAACGATCGATTCTGCCGAACAACGCACGTAATCCCAGCGTTTTTTCTTCAATCCCTGTATTGCTGATTTCACTCGCGAAGACATGGCGTCCGGCAAGTTCACCCAGGTAATGGGTCTTTTCCTGGTCTAGCTTGTCGATCAAGGGATCGTCATCAGGCACGGGCTCGAGCTGGTCATTTTCGTCAAAACGCAACAGAATTTCAGCACCGCGGAAGAGATAATAGTCTCTCGGGGATCCGGATACCTGAGAGGCATCCGTCAACGAGACAAAGTCCCGACTCGCTTCTGGCCAGACAAACAGACTCATGATTCCTCATTCATTGGCTATGTGGGTTAAAACGAAACGAACTACCCTGCGCTCTCTACGATACTTTGGCCCGATCGCTCAAGACGATGCCATAAACACCCCTGATCAGATCTTTCATCAATATCACTGAGCTTTTGACGGTGGCGGACGAGCTCATCATCTGTTGCATGAACGACTTTCAATCGTGGTCGATCAGCAGGTAACCGCCGAATCTCGGTCGACAAGCTGCCAGTACCATCGTTATCCGACAGCGTCAACGACACCTGTCCCCCCGTCAGGAGCAGGTAAACATCGGCAAGAATTTCGGCATCCAGCAACGCCCCATGGAGCTGTCGTTGGGAATTGTCTACGTCGTAGCGCTTGCAAAGCGCATCCAGTGAGTTCTTCTGCCCTGGATGTTTTTGTCTTGCTAACTCCAGGGAGTCGACGACTGTGCAGTAGTCGGAAATTTGTCCAAATCCAGAGACCTGTTTCAGTTCGGCATCCAGAAATCTTACATCGAAGGTAGCGTTGTGAATGATCAGCTCAGCGCCTTTCACAAACTCAACAAATTGCTGACAAACATCACCGAAGATTGGCTTATCCAACAAGAAATCCCGTGTGATGCCATGGACTTCAAGCGCACCATCGTCGATCTCACGTTGGGGGTTGATGTAATGATGGAAGTGTCGCCGGGTGATCTTCCGATCAACCATTTCAACACACCCCAGTTCCAGAACTCTATGGCCTTCTTCGATCTCAAGGCCTGTTGTTTCGGTATCCAGAACGACCTGTCTCATGGCGCTGCCAACATCTCATCAATTGCCCGGTTTGCGAGTTCATCTGCCATCTCGTTTTCACGATGGCCACTATGGCCTTTGACCCATCGCCAAGTGACATCATGACGCTTTGTTTCCTCGTACAACGCCTGCCAGAGGTCAACGTTTTTAACGGGCTTTTTGTTCGCCGTCTTCCAGTTGTTGGCCCGCCAGCGCGACAACCATTCTGTCATACCTCGCCTGACATACTGAGAATCGGTAGTCAAAATGACTGTGCAGGGACGATTAATTGCACGTAGTGCCTCAATCGCAGCCATTAATTCCATACGATTGTTAGTCGTATCGGCGTCACTGCCCCACAACGATTTTTCATGGTCACCAAATCTGAGCAACGCGCCCCAGCCACCCGGTCCAGGATTGCCCCGACAAGCACCATCAGTGAACAACTCCACATGATCACCTCCCGACTCTGAACCTCCCACGCTAGTGATCACCTAGAGTTGAATGGCTTACGGGCGGCACCACAGAGAGCTTAGGTAAGCGCCGCACCGGGCGCCATGCCGGGCGGATAGAAGTCATCGTAGACACCTGTTTCCTCGCAACAATTACATAGCCAGCGCAAAGGGGCAGATTGAACCGTCTGGACAGCCCCCCCCTAAAGTCCGGCAATGGGCGCTTGCGATTCAGGCTGATCGGCAGGTCATAGTTGGCATAATGAATACGGTCAACGTGAAAATTTAACAGGCTCAGCCAGTCCATCATCCGTCCGGGAGAGAGAAAAGCTGCATTCCAGGGCACATTTCCCCCGAACCTTGCAAGGGCCCGCCAAACACCCCATGCACTGAGGGGGTTAAATCCCAGAACAACGAGATATCCCATAGGTAGCGCGACTCGCTCGACCTCGCGCAACAACTGTTGAGGTTTTTCAAAAAAATCGAGCATATGGTGCAGAATCAAAACATCAATACTGTCATTCTCAAACGGCAGTCGAAGGCCATCACCCCAGAAAGAGGGGTTCTCCTCTTCGAGACTGCTGCCCATGCACATCTGGTTCCCGACAGGACTCTGGTCGTACAAACGGCGTGACTGAGGTGACAATTGGAGGAGGTGGTATCCAAAATATCTCGGCAAGAGCTGCGCCAGCACCCGTTGCTGGATCTCCAGATGCCGCTCTCCCACGGGTGTCGTAAACCAGCGACGAATATCAGCACGCAGTGTTTGCTGATCCACATGATTACGGCGCCACATGCTGTGAACTCTTATTCATGCAATTCCCAGACAATCAAGAAGATCGACGCGCTCGCATTTCATTTGCAAGACCACCTTTAAAAAATGACTCAGAATAGGTACGGCAACATCGAGCCTGTGCTCATTAGGGTCGCCGAAAATCTTTATGTCTTTAAAGATTGATGTCATGCTTCGCGCCATGCGACGAGGCAAGCAGTCTACCACTATTTTTACGATTGTTACGGTCACGATCGCGCTGTCTGCCTGTCAATCAGTCAAACTAACACCCCTGCCGGCGCCCGCTCAGATTGAATCAGCCAAGCTAGCGCCTGTCGAGATGCTCGAATCAAGCGATGGGATTCATGACGACACCCCAATCATAGAAACCGCAGCTGCGCCAGAACTGTCGCCAGAAACCACAGCAACAGATTCATCGATTTTGGTCGAAGAGTCCGTCAGAGATCCAGAAGACCTATGGGCAAGGCTTCGCGAACGATTTTCGCTGTATCACCACCTGGAACATCCTAGGGTCCAGTCTGAGATACGTTGGTATCAGAGACATCCAAACTATCTGAAACGTGTGGTTCAACGTGCACAACCGCATCTCCATTTCATTGTCGGCGAGATCGAGTCTGCAGGTCTGCCTGGCGAACTCGCTTTGCTGCCGATCGTTGAAAGCGCCTACGACCCGTTTGCCTATTCACATGGTAGAGCGGCCGGCATCTGGCAGATCATTCCAGGCACTGCTAGACATCTTGGTCTCAAAAGCAACTATTGGTACGACGGTCGTCGAGACATCCCCGAGGCCACGGACGCCGCCTTGCGATATTTGACCGCACTCCACAGATCTTTAGACAAAAATTGGCTATTGGCACTAGCCGCTTACAACAATGGCGAAGGCAACGTTCGTCGAGCAATGCGTAAGAACCGACGGGTGGGGAAACCTGAAGACTTTTTTGATCTCAAGCTGAATCCCGAAACGACCGGTTACGTGCCTCGTCTCCTCGCGATCAGCGCGGTGGTTGCTTCGCCCGAACAATATGGTGTCACCCTGCCGGCGGTATCGAACAAACCGCACTGGATGATTGTGAGTGTGGGTAGTCAGATCGATGTCGCTACAGCAGCGGAACTCATGGAGATATCGGCGGAAACCATATACAGACTGAATCCGGGACTGAATCAATGGTCGACGCCACCTGCCGGTCCTCATCGATTGGTGGTTCCGATATCGCAGGCCTCACGATTACTGAGCGGTCTTAATCATCTGGCGCCAGCCGATCGTGTCGCCTGGCTGCGCCACGTGGTCAAATCCGGTGAAACGCTGGGAGAGATTGCTGTCGCCTATGGCACAACCGTCAGAACGCTACAGCAGTCCAACAACATTACTGGCGATGTGATCATCCCTGAACAATCGTTGATGATTCCTACTGCACGCCAACCTAGTGCCACTTACTCGCTCAGTCAGTCGGAAAGACTTAAACGGACGCAGGAGCGTCTTCAGACGACCCATGGCCAGCCGCTCCGACATCGTGTAGTTCGAGGTGATACGTTGTGGGACCTTTCAATGAAATATGATGTTTCTGTACGCAGCCTCGCCAAATGGAATGGTAAGGCGCCACGAGATCTGCTTCTACCCGGAGAAGAACTCCTGCTGTTCGGGCTCAGTCAAACAAATAGTGGCCCACAAACCACTACGACACCGTCAAATTCTTCTACAGACGCTGCAGTTCGGCGCACAACGCTAGAGCATCCTCTAGGCAGCGCGTCGGCTGTACCACCCAATCAACGAAACGTTATGAGAAAAATAAACTACAGGGTTCGATCCGGAGAATCCCTGGCATCAATCGCCAGTCGGTTCCGAGTGAACGTCGCCAGAGTTCTCGAATGGAATCAACACCTCGCAAAACAACGGTACATTCACCCTGGCGATCCCGTCACATTGTATGTAGATGTGACCTCAACAAACTGACCATCGAGCGAAACTTAATACTGACGGTCGACACTTGCCTCGGTTTCAATGTTTTGCCGGTAGTCTGCGATACTCGTATTGCCTCCGCGAACAGCGAGTACACGTCCTAACGTTTGAAGCTCTTCAGCCGAAATCTCCTCGTCTGATTCCAGAACCTTAGTCACAGTGACGACAGCAACATCGCCATTCTCAAGTGCAACACGACCATTCGATCGATTACCAATCGCCGGTCTGGGCAGCTGGAAGGCAGTCGTGGCGATCTGTGGATCTAATCCAAATTGGGTTCGCGCGGCTTTCTCGGTTTCCGTCCAGCTGAGGTTGAAAGCTGCCGCCACGCTCGATGTACTATCACCTTTGTTCAAACGCTGGACCAATCCGTCAGCTCGAGTCAACGCAAGTCCACGTGCTCGTTTGTCAACTAGAATTCCGCGTGCTTCTTCCCTGATGGTCTTGAACGGTTTAACAGCTGGTTCTGAGTGTTCTTGCACTCGCAGGACGATATGGTGATTGGGATCAATTTCGATCAGATCACTGTTGTTCCCATCGAGCAGGACGTCTGTACTGAATGCTGCACTGACAATACCTGCGAAGCTTGCGATACCATCCGTTTCGTTACGCCCTACGGAACCGGTGGTCTGAATAGCTAAAGACAGCGCTTCTGCAGGTTCGAAGAGATCCGGGGATTCGAACGCAAGTTCAATCAGAGTCGACGACGCGTCCACAAACAGCCGCTCAGCTTCATCCCGACGGTATTCTCGTTCAATGGTGTCACGAAGATCTTCAAATACGGCAGGTTCAGGAGCTTCCTTATCCAGTAATCGAATGATGTGGTAGCCAAATTCAGTTAACACTGGTGAAGAGATCTCATTAACCTCGAGAGCGTACACAGCTTCTTCGAATGCATCTACATAACTCCCTCGCGCCTGGAAACCAAGATCACCGCCTGTGCTGGCGGACGCCGAGTCCTCAGAGTGCGCTTCCGCAATCTCTGCAAAGTTTCCACCATCGAGGATCTCCTGATAGAGCGCGTCAATCCGTTCTCGCGCATCATCTTCAGTTCGGGTATCGTCAATGAGAATAAGGATATGCGCCGCCCGTCTACGTTCATCCTTTTCGTATTGGTCCCGGGCACCTTCGAAAAATTGTTGCAGGGCTTCTTCAGTAACCTCGACCTCCTCCAAGAAGTCATTACGACGAATTTCAAGGTACTCAATCTCAACCGTTTCTTCGGACATGAAACGTATCGCGTTTTCGTCGTAGTAGTCTCGTATCTCTTCCTCGCTGACTTCAACATCACCCAGAAGCGGCCCCACTTCAATCAACAAGTAGGCGATATCCCTCGTTTGTTGTGTGAGGCGACTCGCGGCCTGCAACTCCGTCTCAGTAACAAAATCACTGGCTGCAACACCTGTCGCTAACTGTCGAATTCGGAGATCTAAACTAAGTTCCTCTCGATAGCCAAGAGGGGTGAATCCAGCACCTCCAATGATTAGCTGAAATTGATTGGCGTCGAATATCCCACCAATGTGAAAAACCTCTGTGCCAACAATCTCACGATCAATACGTGCCTCGCTGAAATACAGACCAAGATCATCGACAGACTGCGACATCAACTCTCTCGCTACGAGACCATCAAGAACTTGCTGCTGGACAAGGCCGTCGTCAATACTCTCCAACGAGATATTCTGTGCCTGAAGGTTTCGACGATTTCGTTGCAGCGCGATATCAAAATCTTGACGTGTAATTTCTTCGCCATTAACTTCCGCTACTTTCGGCACAGGCGCTAGATAGGTTGTAATCGAACCCATACCAAACAGTGCGAAAACGACGATGATCGCACCAACGATGATCTTTGCGACAATGCCCTGGGTGTTGTCCCTTAATGATTGGATTGACATGCTGTTTTCTTAGAGATGGGAGGCGAAGGTATCATCTTAGACGCTACTCGCGAAAAAAAGGCAACGATCAGACATATGCCCGGAAGGCATGTCCCAAAAAATCGCATACCCAAAACTAGAGTAGCTGAAAAGTGGGTAAGCCCTTTAAGGGGTATATAACCTATAAGAGATTTGACCAAAAAAAAGGCGCATGCGAGATGCGCCATTTTTATCGAGCGACTACTGGTCAGTTGACCGCGTCTTTCAATGCTTTACCTGCCTTAAATGCCGGTACCTTAGCAGCGGAGATTTGAATTTCTTCTCCAGTCTGAGGATTGCGGCCCGTCCGCGCTGCCCGCTCACGTACGGTGAATGTGCCGAAACCGACCAGAACGACAGAGTCGCCATTCTTCAACGAACCTGTGATGGAGTCGATTATTGAATCAAGAGCACGACCCGCCGACGCCTTTGTTATGTCGGCAGACGTGGCAATATTTTCGATAAGTTCCTGTTTGTTCACTCGCTACCTCTTTTACCCTTTTTGACCATGATTCGAACCATGAGTTGACCGGTCCGTTTCTGAACACTGGCCTCTTTATCTCAGGCTATTATCTCAGGTTGTTGTTCAACATGTTTCGCTCGTTGTACGCACTTTTGTCGCGTATGTCCGATGAATACATCCCTACCCTTTAACCACAGTTTTATACCAACTGGGCAAAATGACTGTCAAGCAATCTTTCCCACACCAACCCGACGGTCAGTGTGCACTGATCCTCACGTTATCGTCGCTGTCTTTTGCAGGGGCTGTCAGATTTTCTGTCGTCGGAGGCAATGGTTCCGGTGCGCGGGTCAACGCGGTCTCCAGTACCTCGTCGATCCACTTCACACATCTGATATCGAGATCCCCCTTGACTTCATCGGACACTTCCTTGAGATCACGTCGATTTTCTTCCGGAATCAAAACCGTGGTGATACCACCACGATGCGCTGCCAACAGTTTCTCTTTGAGCCCACCAATCGGCAAAACCTGACCCCGAAGTGTAATCTCACCTGTCATCGCCACATCAGCGCGAGCAGGAATCCCTGTCAGCACAGATACGATGGCTGTGCAGAGCGCAATTCCGGCACTGGGACCATCTTTTGGCGTTGCGCCTTCGGGTACATGAATGTGTACGTCAAGGTTCTCGTGGTAGTCGGGGGCAATACCCAGAACTTCAGCCCTGCTTCGAACGACCGTGACAGCAGCCTGCACCGATTCCTGCATCACATCACCCAGGGAACCGGTCTTCGAAATTCCGCCTTTCCCGCGAACGGCCGCTGCCTCAATGGAGAGTAATTCACCGCCTACACTGGTCACAGCCAGCCCTTTGACCTGACCAATCTGATCTTCCTCATCGGCCTTGCCATAGTTGAACTTGCGGACGCCTGAATATTCTTCCAGGTTCTCGGAATTTAAAGTCACTGGGGAATCGTCAGCGTTCTCGTTAGTCGATACTTCCTTCACGACCTTCCGGCAGACTTTGGCGATCTCGCGTTCAAGGCCACGAACCCCTGCTTCACGAGTGTAGTACCGCACCAGATCCTGCAGCGCTTCATCTTCGAGTGTAAGTTCGCCCTCCTTCAGACCATTATTCTGAAGTTGCTTCGGCAGCAGGTAACGTCGAGCAATGTTCAGCTTTTCGTGTTCGGTGTATCCGGGAATGCGAATAATCTCCATCCGGTCTAGGAGAGCTGGGGGAATGTTCATAGAATTCGAGGTGCAGATGAACATGACGTCCGACAAATCGTAGTCCACCTCCATATAATGATCATTAAAGGTATTGTTCTGCTCCGGGTCCAATACCTCCAAAAGGGCAGACGCGGGATCGCCGCGATAGTCCTGCCCCATCTTGTCAATCTCATCGAGCATAAATAGGGGATTCTTGACCCCTGCTTTACTTATTTTTTGAATGACCTTACCCGGCATTGACCCGATATACGTTCTTCGATGTCCTCTGATTTCCGCCTCATCGCGAACCCCCCCGAGCGCCATACGCACAAATTTACGGTTAGTGGCTCTTGCAATCGATTCACCCAATGAGGTTTTACCAACACCAGGAGGACCGACAAGGCATAAGACGGGTCCCTTGATCTTCTTGATCCGCCGCTGGACCGCTAGATACTCAAGGATTCTTTCCTTTACCTCTTCCAGGCCATAATGATCGGTATTTAGTACATCTTCTGCATCACTGATGCTGTTGCGCGCCCGGGAGCGCTTTTTCCAGGGGACGCCAAGCATCCAGTCAATATAGCTCCTAACAACCGTCGCTTCCGCCGACATCGGTGCCATCGTCTTCAGTTTTCGAATCTCTGCCTCTGTCTTCTCGCGTGCCTCCTTTGACATACCGGACGACTCGAGCTTCTCTACAATCTCTTCGAGTTCATTGGGGGCCTCGTCGCTTTCACCAAGCTCTTTCTGAATGGCTTTCATCTGCTCGTTCAGATAGTAGTCACGTTGACTCTTCTCGAGTTGCTTCTTCACGCGCCCGCGAATTCGTTTCTCAACACGGAACAAGTCAATCTCATTGGCGAGCAACTTCATCATGTGGTCCCCTCGTTCACGGATCGAGGTGATTTCAAGAATCTTCTGCTTTTGTTCTAGTTTCAGTGTCAGTTGTTGCGCGATGGTATCGATCAATCGACCAGGTTCTGAGATACGCGACAATGACGTCATGACTTCTGGTTGGATTTTTTTGCTCAGTTGCGTGTATTGGTCAAATACCGTGAGTACCGACCGCACAAGTTCGTCACTGTCCTTGGATGGCAGTTCCTCTTCTTCAATCGTTTCAGCATCTGCGATGAGATACTCACCGTTATCTTCCACTCGAGACACCAACGCCCGGTGATCGCCTTCCACCAGAATCTTGATCGTCTTATCCGGCATTCGGATCAGCTGCACGACACTGGCAACGGTGCCAAATTCAAACAGATCTGACGGACCGGGGTCTTCGTTCTCAGGGTCTCGTTTTGCAACCAGCAGAACTTGCTTGTCGGGATCGTTTTCCTGTGCCTGCTCAAGGGCAGAAATCGACTTCTGCGTACCGATGAACAGAGGAAGTACTCCGTGGGGGTAAACAACGATGTCACGCAAAGTGACGACTGGAATCTGGGTTATCACGGTCATGGTCTAAAAAACACCCCTAATGGAATGGACGGCTGAATGGACGCATTCACCTTGCCAACACAAGACAAAAAAAGACTATCTGAGACAACCTACCCGACATCATAACGAAAAAAGGGAGCCAACTGCCCCCTTTTGTCGTCGTTTTGGTACAACTCCTTTCCAGATTGCTGGATTCAAAGGTTAAAAACCTTCATACCGTCAACGACGCTATTCAGAAGATGCTCGTTGCTCCTGATTTTCGTAGATCAGCATCGGCTCCGCCGAACCCGCGATCACGTTCTCATCGATGACAACCCGGCTAACACTGTCTTCGGACGGGATGGAATACATAATTTCATTCAACGTTGCCTCAAGGATCGATCGCAAGCCACGAGCACCGGTTTTCCGCTCCATAGCCCTTTTAGCTATCGCTGTGAGCGCGTCTTCCCTGAACTCAAGCTCTACGCCTTCCATCTCAAACAATTTTGAATACTGCTTGGTATAAGCGTTCTTTGGCTCTTTGAGAATGCGTACCAATGCATCCGCATCTAGCTCATCAAGTGTCGCGATCACCGGTAGTCGACCTACAAATTCCGGAATTAGTCCGTACCTCACCAGGTCTTCTGGTTCGACGCCTCGAAGTGTTTCACCAAGATTCTTCTTGGCGGATTCTTTCTCAGTACGAGCACCAAACCCGATACCGCTCTTCGACGATCGGTCCAGTATGACCCGATCAAGGCCCGCGAATGCACCGCCACAGATAAATAGAATGTTGGTCGTGTCCACCTGCAGGAACTCCTGCTGAGGATGTTTGCGGCCCCCTTGTGGCGGTACGGATGCCACCGTACCCTCGATCAATTTCAGAAGGGCTTGTTGAACACCTTCACCGGACACATCTCGAGTGATGGAAGGGTTGTCCGACTTACGTGAGATTTTGTCAATTTCGTCGATATAGACGATGCCAACCTGTGCACGATCGACATCGTAGTCACATTTCTGCAGTAGTTTCTGAATGATGTTCTCCACATCCTCACCGACGTAACCGGCTTCTGTAAGCGTGGTCGCATCAGCTATTGTGAACGGAACATCCAGCAATCTAGCCAATGTCTCTGCCAATAGTGTCTTACCAACACCGGTAGGCCCAACGAGCAAAATGTTACTCTTCTGCAGTTCGACATCGTCTTTCTTTCCCTGATACTTCAATCGTTTGTAGTGGTTGTACACGGCGACCGATAGCACCTTCTTGGCGTGATGCTGACCAATGACATACTCGTCCAGAATCTCTTTGATCTCCATCGGGGTCGGCAGCTTCTTCTTCTCGCTGTTGTCCTCCGTGGACTCTTGAAGTTCCTCTCGAATGATGTCGTTGCAAAGTTCAACGCATTCATCGCACACGTAAACAGAGGGCCCGGCGATAAGCTTTCTGACTTCATGCTGGCTCTTGCCACAGAAGTTACAGTGCAGCAGTTTGCCATCACCATTTCCGTCTTTTTCGTCGGACATTACCAACACCTCAGCTTATTGCTTCCAACCTGTGACTGGCAATTAGCCATGAGTCCACACGATTCACAGACCGAAACCCAAACTCGATTCCAATCAGCACTCGATATTACAAAAACTCTTGTGATAACAAAAGAAAGGTCATTCCTGTCGAGAGACCGCCCCATCCCTATTCTTCTTCCGCATCACCCTGGCTGTGCCATATATTGTCCACGATGCCATAGTCCAGCGCCTGTTCAGGCGTCATGAAGTTATCCCGTTCGGTATCGAGCGCGACCTGCTCTTCCGTCTGACCCGTGTGATTCGCCATAATCTTGTTCATTCGCTCTCGGATATACAGGATTTCCCGAGCCTGGATTTCGATATCCGATGCCTGCCCCTGCGAGCCGCCACTCGGCTGATGGATCATGACCCGAGAATTGGGCAGACAACCCCGCTTACCTTTCGCTCCTGCAGCAAGAATCAATGCTCCCATGCTAGCCGCCTGCCCAAGACAGTAGGTGCTGACGTCACAGTTGATGAACTGCATGGTGTCATAGATGGCAAGACCTGATGTGACCGAGCCGCCAGGTGAGTTGATGTACAAGTGCACATCCTTGTCAGCGTTTTCGTACTGGGCATAGAGCAGTTGCGCAACTACGATATTGGCAACAGCATCGTCAATCGGCCCCACGATGAAGATGATCCTTTCCTGG
>CAJWYI010000081.1 GCA_913049815.1 uncultured Gammaproteobacteria bacterium | reverse complement strand
GAGAACGCGCTATCGCGAGATGAGATGCTCGACAACATTATGCTTTACTGGTTGACCAACGCCGGCGCATCGTCTGCCCGGCTCTATTGGGAGAGTTTCAATCGTGCCTTTGGTGGCAGTGGTGACGATCGCGTACAACTACCCACCGGATGTTCGATTTTTCCAAAGGAAATTGTACCGACACCGCGTCGCTGGGCCGAAAACCGATTTCCTAACATCGTGTACTGGAATGAACTCGACAAGGGCGGTCACTTTGCCGCTTTTGAGCAACCTGAATTGTTTGTCGCCGAGATGCGTTCCTGTTTTGAAGTGATGTCATTAAGCTAGCACCGACTGCTTGAAAGAAGACGTTCTGTAAACTCCGAGCGTTCACCGGAGACGTGGTAGCACCGCTTCGTTGAACAGCGTAAACGACTGGTCGCTCAGCGGGGGAGCACAACAGATAACCAAGCTGTTTCTCCTCGCGAAAACGAATCAGCTCATTCGCCAAACGTTCAGGACAACCCCACACAATCACGTCATCCACATAGCGACTCACAGGATCCTGTCCATCCGCAAACGCTCCTTTCGCATAGCTCCCTGTGGTCCACTCAGCACCTCGGCGTACCACAGCCTCTGCTGCTTGGTCGGTCGGCGCAATCGCCAGCAATCGTGCAACCGGTGTATCACGACCCTCTCAAGAATGGCCTTGTGGTTTCATCTGTTCGCGATAGAGCGCATATCTTGAACAATCCGATCGATCGAAGAGTGCGGATCCATCATGATGCTGTGGCCTTATTCCGCCGCCCAGGTCACCAATTTTCGGTGATGATGCCGCCATCTAAACAGGCATTGGAGACTGCACAGGCTTGGGCAGCACTTCAACGCCTTCGTAATTCTGGTACTGCCCTTCAAAATCAAGATTATCCGAAGACCAAGCCTTCAAGACGACATTGAAGTTTTCCCGAAATCGGGTAAGACGTTGCTCGCGGTCAATCCCAAAGGCAGCGAACTCCCTGGGGTCAAAGCCGCTACCTGCACCCTAGTTCACACGTCCTCCGGATATGACATCCGGTAGCGCGACTTCCACAGCCAGGCGTAACGGATGATAGAACGTCTCAAGTGACACACCGGTACCGATGCGCAATCGCTTTGTATGATTAGCGAACTGCACACCCATCATATGAATGGAGGGACACACGCTTTAGGTGCTGAAATGATATTCCGCAATCCACACTGCGTCATAGTCGTTCTCTTCTATGATGATTGATAGCACCGGATTTTTACTGACCTGTTGCCAGTCACGTCGTATTCTTGTCGCAGCGTACGGCGTTTTATTGTGGTCGTCGCAGCAACTCAAGTTGCTGTTCGGTGCACAAATCATCATCTGCACGCGCAGTCTGGCCCGCGAGCCACGAGCCCATATGCGTGCCACGTATCGCGCCACCTTTGGCCGCTGGGACCAGATGAACTTTGCAGTAGAATTCCAAAACGTTGTTGGTGCGGATGACCAGATAGGTCTTCGTATCGCCGGCTTTTACGAGGAACCAGAGAGCTTCCGCTACACCGTTTAAACGGAGAAAAGAGGGCTGCGTCCATCGTTCACATGGAACTTATCGGATGCCACTAGTAAAACTTATGAGCTGGAATGCACTGAACAGGAGGTCCCGTTAGATCGAGGCGTCGTCCATGCCGACGGCTTTGGGTTCTCACCTTGTGATACCTTTGCGGGTAAGCCCGGTGATGGACCGATTACTGACCGTTAAGAGTAACTGCACATTTTCGGTTTAGAGGGTTTTAAGAATGAAAGATGTAAAGAAAGTTTTCCGTACTCTGGAAAAGAAACTCAAGCAGTCGCATTGGTTTGATGATGGGTGGGATATCTATAACCGCGGAAGCTACCTTCAACTCTACAAGTCCAACTGGCACAATCATAATCAGGGCGGGGTGCATTTCGAGACATTCATCGAAGGACCACAAATCAAGCACAAAGCTTTCCCGATCTGTGTGCACGCGGAAGAAGATTGTCCCTCCCAAGCACAGTTCATTGAAGAACTACTAAGGCTGGAAGGCGAACGCATACAGAGCTGGAAAGGATATGAGGCGGTGGGTAGTGGTTACAACATCTGTCAGCGCAACCTGGCGCTAAACTACAAAAATCTAGAAAACCGTCTATTTGAAGAGTTTAACCAGCTAAGACAGTTGGAGCCGGCCATTGACCAGATATTGAGTCGGCTTTAGCAGCAAGCGCCTGAGCAGAGCAAAACGATGGGTAAATCGAAAGCCAAGCAAAACAACAGTCCCTGCATAGATGTGTGCGAATTCAGTGCCCCACACGGTTGGTGTGTAGGTTGTGGCCGCACAAGACAAGAGTGCAAACAGTGGAAGGGCATGAAGCCCTACGCCAGAAATGCTTTGCTTTCGCAACTCAAAAAGCGCCTCCAGCGCTTAGAGGGATAAACAAGGAAGTAGGTGCACTACGCGCACTCTTTATTAGGGGCGTTATTTTCTTTGAAACGCGGGGCTTCAGAAAAAGAATAGTAATTTGGTCTTACAGCAATCCATCGTGACTGCTTTCCGTTTTTTCCATCACCCTACGGGGCACGTGATATAAAGCGCCCTCACACCTCAACCCATGTCAAAGGAGCAACCCACCTTGAGACACCTGATCCTGATCGCTGTCCTTATGATGTCTTCCAAATCGTGGGCCCAGGATGTTGGCGCGTATTGGCAATATGCCTGTGAAGATGGATCCAGACTCGAGCACTCATCCGATGGAAAAAAGGCACGGTGCCGCACCAGTTTTGAGTACCGTCAGGGAACCTGCGAACGACCGCACCGACTGCGTCGTGCACAGACCCGTGGTGCTAATTACGCTTGCATGGGAACGTCGATGCAGAGTCGAGGCGATGCCGGTAACTATTCGATCACTCTTCCCTTTAAGTGCCGCACGGGATTTGAACCCAGACCACAGGCACCCAAAGCAGGTCTGACGTGTCGCAAGCCGCTAAAAAAAGAAATTCTCGAAGAGCCACGTGTCGAGAAAATGAAGACAGTGTCGTAGACCGGATGATGCGGGATCCGGTTATTCTGAGCGAGTACGACAGTGCCTGGCTCACTGAGTTTAAGTGCCTGGCCACGAGGATTCATCAGCGTTTAAAAACGCCACTAACGATGTACCACGCATCGATCACCTCGGCCCAACTGCTATCCCAAGCATCGCTGCGAGGTCAGTCATCGACATATGAATCTAAGTATTGGCACTAACGCCGATTAATTATCGGGCACCGCTTGAGTTGTTAGGATTCACCTGGTACGAGGAGTTTGCCCTGTTGTTTCGAGACTACGTCCGGCATTCCGCTCAAGACCTCAACCTCTATGAGTACCGTAAATCTTCTGTCGCCGCAAAGTATCGTGACGATAAATCAACCTATACCTAGCGCAAAGCACCGACCTTCCATGAGATCATGGGGCGAGGGGTTCAATAGGTGGTCGATACCGAGTGGTAACCGGGACCAACGGACACATTACCGCAGACGATAATCATCCAGGCTCGCACCGAAACGCGGCCGTACTCATGATCGGTGGCACGTCGCACACCGGAAATTCGTTATTGGCAAAACACCTTACGGTCAATCTCGGATTGCGCCATTGTTCGTCTGATTCCATCGCGTAGCATTCCGGCTGGCCGTTCCGCACCGACGGAAATAACCACGCACGTTCAATCCTACTAACAATCGTGCACTAAGCATGCATTGATCGACGATGTTGTCGGCCACTACGAATGCCCGATCTGGCTAGGAGCAATTGGTTGAAGGGAGACTCGCACTTAACTGTCCATAGCATTAAGAGAATAAGCTACATGACTGGGCGAAGACATTCATACGTAGGACAGAATAGCGACTAAGGGATCTATTCGGATTCGTGTTGTCGTTCCCAGGTTTCATACATGTCAGCGTAATAACCACCTTGCGCCACCAAATCATTGTGTGGACCCATTTCACGAATCCCCTTGTCATCGACAACGGCAATCAGATCTGCACGACGAGCGGTCGCCAGACGATGGGCAATGATAATCGCGGTTCGACCCTGCAATAGCGTATCGAGTGCTCTTTCAATACGTGACTCACTTTGCTGATCCACATTAGACGTTGCCTCGTCCAAAATCAGTACACGAGGCCGGCTCAGGAACACACGCGCTAGTGCAAGCAACTGTCGTTCACCTGACGAAAGGGAAGAACCGCGCTCATGACAAGGGGTGTCCAAACCCTGTGGAAGGCGCGCGATCATGTCCTCGATGCCGACAGCCCGACACGCTGCCAACAATGTCTCTTCATCCGCGTGGGGTACCGCAAACTTCAGGTTGTCCCTGATAGACCCGTGGAACAGAAACGGCTCCTGGGGAACGACGCCTAGCTGGCTGTGCAGCGAATCCAGTGAAACGTCCCTGACATTCTGACCATCGATCAGGATCTCACCTGAGTCTGGATCGTAAAAGCGTGCAATCAATTTCGCGAGTGTCGATTTGCCCGCCCCGGTTGGACCGACAAAAGCGATACTCTGACCTGCCTCAATGTGCAACGAGACGTCCTTCAGAACAGGCGCACCTTTCTCATAGCTAAATGAGACGTTGTTCAGCTGAATGTCACCTTGCATGTCATCGATCTTACGAGGCCATGAGGACTCCATTACCGATGGTGGTGTTGAAAGGAGATCTCTCAATTTGATGACAGCCGCGTTACCAGACTGAAACTGGTTATACAGTCCTGCCAACGCATTCACAGGTCTAAAAAATCGATCCACCAGCGCCATAAATGCGATCAGCGCACCAATCGTAAATTCTCCGTCAGGATCCATCGTCGGGTTGACCTCCCTCAGAATGAAAAAACCAAGGATGAGGACCAGCAATGACGTACCGACGTTCACAAACGTCGTCCCTGATTGATAGATCGACGATACCCAGGCAGTCCGGTTGTTGGCTTCCCTGTAATCTCCCACCACGTTCCGGTGATTGATGATGTTATGCTTCATCCGGTTGAATGAGATCACAAGACGCATCCCGGAAAGGCTCTCTTGAAGATCCGCCAGGACCTCAGCAATTTTGTTGCGTACCTCCTCGTACCCTTTTTCAGAAACACGACGAAACCAGGCAGTCATTCCCAGCATCACGGGGGCCGCGATCACCAGCATGACAATCGTCAGAGGCACGTTAAACGAAAACAAAATAGCCACGATGAACATCAGCGACAGTCCCTGTGCAACCAGGTTAATTAGCCCGGTTTGTAGCAACGTCGACAGGGCTTCAATATCGCTGGTCATGCGCGTCATCAGACGTCCAGCTTTCTCTTCCGTGAAGAAATCGAGTGATAGTCGTTGGAGATGTGCAAAGACTCGCACCCGTAACTCATACATGAGCAACTGGCCCAGGACTCCCAGGTACCAAGTCCGAAATCCGTTGACGAGCATCGCAAGAACCAACGACGCTCCCCAAATGACGGCCACCATCAACAGCACCTGAAAATCACCCGGAATGATCGCGTCATCTATCGCGGTCATAACGAGGTACGGACCGATCAGCCCCAACATCTCGGCGATTCCTACGAGCAGGAGTCCGCCTGCCATTCTGAACTTGTATGGTCCAAGGAATGACCACAAGGTAAAGGTTGGCTCGTCGGGAGGCCTGTGACTAAACGGAACCGTCAGTTCGGAAAAGTCGGGTTCCTTGTCCGCGAGAGCATTAGTACGTTCGAGCATCTCCGGCGGTATTCCCGCAAAAGGCAGATCACTTTTACCGCCACCCTTGCCAAACACACCTGGCGGTGGTCCACCGCGACCCATCATCGTGACATCCCTCCACCAGGACCACCAGGGCCTGGACCACCGGGTCCGCCACGGTCGTTGTTATGACCATCGCGCATCATGGCCGCAAGACGCGCGCGATGCTGCACGTCGGATTCGTCCTCAGGTTCTTGTTCCGATTCAACGACCGGCTGGTGCGCCACCGTCTGCTGCTGAAGAATTTCCGAATAGCGCGGAATGTTCGCCAGCAGTTCAGTGTGGGTCCCCGTCGCCAGCACCTGTCCGTCATCCAACAGAATAACCCTGTCGGCGAGATTGATGGTTGAAAGTCGATGGGCAATCAGCACCGTTGTTCTAAAGGACATCAATGCCAATAGCGCATCATGAATCTGGGCTTCAATACGAACGTCTATGGCGCTGGTCGCATCGTCCAGGACCAGGATCGGCGGATTGACCAACAACGCTCGCGCAATACCCAGGCGCTGACGTTGTCCACCGGACAGCGTGTAGCCTCGTTCGCCGACAACAGTGTCGTAGCCGTCGTTTGTTTCGAGGATAAACTCATGGGCGTTCGCGGCCGTGGCAGCTGCAATGATCTCATCCATCGTGGCATCAGGCTTTCCGTAGGCGATGTTTTCGCGAATGCTGATGGAAAACAGGAAGGGTTCATCGAGCACTTGCCCGACATGGTAGTGCAGATTCTTGGTTCGCAATTGGCGGATATCTACGCCATCAATCGTGATGAAGCCCTCGCCCACCTCGTAGAACCGTGCGAGCAATCTCACCAACGTCGATTTGCCAGAGCCCGTAGCACCCACAATTGCGACCGTTTCTCCTGCGTCCACATTCAGGTTCACGCCTTTCAGAATGGCTTCATCACCGTAAGCGAAGTGGACGTCCTCGAATCGGATTTCACCACGAGGATCAACAAGATCCACGGGGTCATCGGGATCTGTGACTGCAGGGTTCTCATCCAGGATTTCAAACACCCGACCCGCTGATGCCTTTGCACGTTGCTCCATGGCGAGCAACATACCTAGAAAGCGAAACGGCATCTGAATCATCATGGCGTACATGTTGAACGCGACCAGCGTTCCAATCTGCAGTTCACCCTGCATCACCAGCCAACCGCCATAGACCCACACGACCACCTGTCCAATAACCGACAAACTCTCGATCAGAGGATTGTAGATGGCTGAAATCTCGACAGACTTGACCTGTACCCACTGCAGTTTGCGAGCAGCCCGAGCCAGCAAATTCATCTGCATCGCTTCCTGCGCAAACGCCTTGACGATCCGCTGCCCATTAATGTTTTCGTCAACAATGACGGCAACATCGGCCTGCCGCGCCTGCGTAAGCCAGGACAACGGAAACATCACACTCCGTAGTTTCATGCTGACAACATAGACAAGGGGTACTGAGACCATAGACGCGAGCGTCAACTCCCAGCTCATGGTCAGCATATAAGTTAGCGCCAGGAAGAAAGTGAGGATACTTGTCAGCATCATCGGCGCCATCATCAGAAACATCTGTATTGCCTTGATATCACTGTTGGCACGAGAGATGACCTGTCCGGTCTGAATCTTGTCGTAGAAGGAAAATGACAGGGTCACAAGATGGTTGTAGATTACAGACCTGAGGTCGGCCTCCAACATGTTCGAAACGCGACTCAGCTGGTAGCTGCCAAAAAATCCAAAGAAGAATTGAATGACGCTGATGCCGACCAGAATTCCCCCTAGCATGAAGAAATAGCCAGTTTCACCGTCAACGACGGCCGGTGTAATCGCATTGATCAATTCGGCGGTGAGCGCCGGTACCGATACACCCATAATCATCGTTAGGACCATGAGCCCTATCCCGATCGAGAACGGCCATCGATTAACAAGCAGAATCGGAACAAGTCGCAAGAACCAGTTTTTAGACTGATCCCGGTTGATGTCGGCACGGGGATCATCATAGCGGCGCGTGACATTCACTGGTTCATAGTGGCCGTCTTCAGAGTGAACTGAATCAGGTGGAGTATCACGGAGGGTCGCGCTACTCAAACCGGGACACTCACAAGGAGGCACTCAAAAGGGAGTGCAGAGACGTTGGTCGATGAAGACAGACATTTATCATAGCCTTGTAGCATACGCTGATCGCAGAGCGGGGTGAATCGGTGACCGACAATCATCACGCATCGCTGACGGAACCGCCACGGCCTTCAGGCTCTGATTCAAACAACAAAACAGGGTAGACTCGGGCCAAACGAACGTTGCTGAACAGGGGATCGCAATGGCAGAACAGGTAGAAGGGATTAACCACGAGGCTGTCACCGTCTGGTTCAAAGCCAACGTCGATCCAGCAGAATCGCCTCTATCTTTCAGCCTTGTGTCAGGGGGGAAATCCAACCTCACTTACAGGGTTGAAGACGCAAGTGGTAATGCGTTCATTCTGCGTCGCCCGCCCCTCGGGCATGTCCTTGAGTCCGCGCACGACATGGCGCGAGAGTGCCGTATCATCAGCGCATTGTTTGATACAGGGGTCCCCGTCGCCAAAACGTGGGGGTTATGCCAGGACAAGTCCGTAAACGATGCGGATTTTTTCGTCATGACCTGTATTGAAGGTGTTGTCCTACATGATGCCGCCGCAGCAGAGCCGATGAGTCCAGAAGCCCGACGTCGCTTTGGTGAGGATGTCGCAAAGGTATTGGTCAACCTCCACAACCTCGAACCCAGCGATGTCGGACTAGGCGACCTCGGACGGCGCGAGGCCTATCTCGATCGACAGCTGAAACGTTGGACCAAACAATGGGAGGCCACCAAGACGCACGATGAACCTGATATGGATGCGTGCCTTGAATTGTTACACGTCAGAAAACCTGAACAGATTGGTTCCGCGATCGTCCACGGCGATTACCGCCCCGGGAACTTCATGCATCAGGACGGCGCCATCGCCGCTGTCTTCGACTGGGAATTATGTACGCTAGGTGATCCTCTCGCCGACGTTGGATACATGCTGAACAACTGGCACCAGCCGGATGATGTGATCGAAGCAACCGCTACTTCGGTGCCACCACCCACCAGTATCGGCGGCTTTCCCACGCGAGATGAAATGTGTGACTGGTATGCCAATGGAACGGGTCGCGACCTTTCCGAGATCAACTACTACCGAGCGTTCTCCCACTGGCGTCTTGCCTGCATAGTCCAGGGTGTCTACAAACGATTTCTGATGGGCGCAATGGGAGACCAGGAGATGGACCTGGAGAGCTACCGTTCCGGTGTTGGGCGAATGGCCCGTAGCGCACTGGAACTGATGAACTGAGACCATGGAATTCAAGCGACTTCCTGGTTCGTTTGGGTGTGAGATCACTGGCCTTGTACCTTACGAAGCAACCGATGCGCAGCTTCGCGAACTACTGACCCACCTGTACCAGCATCGATTTGTCGTCGTCCGAACCGAGGGCATCACAAAGCCTGAGTATGTCGCTTTTGCGAACCGGTTAGGTGACCCTATCACACTGTCAGATGATGCAGATTTCCCTGAGATCGCGAACATCACCAATATTGGTATCGACAGCAAAGGGAACAAGCGTGGTGCTGCACACTGGCATAGTGACCAGTCCTTTCGATCCAGGCGGGCCTCAATCACCATGTTGTATGCAGTCGAGGCACCCGAAGAAGGTGGCAATACACGATTTTGTGATCTCGCTGGCGCGTGGGCTGCGCTCGGCAAGCCATACCAGGAAAGCATTAGGAACTACCAGATCGCCCATCGACACGGCATATCAGTATCGGCTCGCCCTGGGGACCACACCCCAATTGCACCGAAAGGCTGGGATCAGGGCCAGACGGTTCATCATCCACTTGTTATGCAACATCCGGAAAGTGGCATCGAGACGCTATACGCTATCAGTGGTACTCCTCAAGCTGTAGAGGGTCTCTCAATGGATGAAGGCACATCACTACTAAATGAGCTTTGTGAACATGCATTTCAGAGCACGTTTCTGAACCAGCACCACTATCGGAAGTACGACATCGTCATGTGGGATAATCCAACGACGATGCACTCGGCCAGCCCTATTGGTCCTGCAACGTGTACCAAGGACACTCGTCTGCTTTATCGCATAAGCCTCACAGGTTCTCCCACCGTTGCCCAAAACATGAAGAGCCTCTGACCGACTCAGCCGTTCGCTTGCGCCCAATCGACAGTGACCAAGGTTCCAGCCAATTTGTCATGCAAACCCTGTTTCCTGGGATCGAAGGCTATCAACAGAAACCCTAGCGCTAATGGGAACATAGACAGATAGTTACTGAAACACCGTCCGATGAGTTTTTACGCCGTTGGTTTGGTCAGTAGCCAAGCATCTAAAATGCGCGTTCACAATCGGACTTTGCGAGGCGTTGCTGTGCGGTAAAGCCAGAAAAGAATGACATCGAGTATAGGTAGCACATAATTCAGAATGGCGTCCTAAACCCCGACAACCAACATTTCGCTACTTCTGCATCCAGCAATTAAAGCCATAGATCATGGTGAGCGCGGGTCCAACAACCACGAGTATCAGGAGAGTATCGATGACGGTCGCTCGTATCCGTCTTCAGAAATCGGGTTAGACAATGTCCAGTAACTGTGGCTAACCTGAGTCTGGCGGTGCAGACTCCGCTGGCGGCATCCTAGTCGTCCATGACTTTCTTGAGCCTCTCAGTAGCATCAAGAAAGTCCTCCATGAAATCGTACACAACCTGGCGGGTCGTCTGGATTTCGTTCATCAAGCCAACCCCCTGCCCCACCCAATAGGTCGCGAGTTGTTTCGCACCCTCGTGTCCTCCTTCGGCGAGTTTGTTGATCTTACCGAGCGCGGGTTCCGCAACTAACCCCTGAAGCGGCATTGGCAATGGATCAGGTGCCTCCTCACTTTCCCATGCGTCTGTCCAGGGAGAACGAAGCTGGCGCGAGAATTTACCGGTCCGAGAACGAGAACGAACGGTCTGACGGGAGTTGGCAGCGACAAATTTCTCTTTGATGATCTGGGTTGTAAACGCCTCAGTCGTGGTGAGCCACATTGACCCTGTCCACGCACCGTGTGCGCCCATCGACATACATGCCGCAAGTTGGCGACCAGTAATGATGCCACCCGCCGCGAGAATCGGGATCTCCCCGTAGGGTTTTGTTGCTTCGACGACTTCAGGCACCAACACTAGCGTCGAGACTTCACCACAATGCCCTCCTGCTTCTCCACCTGAGACAACCAGGATATCAACACCCGCTTCCGCCTGTTTGACGGCGTGTTCCTTCGCGCCGACCAGCGCTGCGACCGCCACACCTTTTTCTTTACCCATCTCCAGCATTCGTCGTGGCGGAACCCCTAGTGCATTGGCAACCAAACCACAGTTATTCGAGAACACGACCTCAAGCATGTCTTTGGCTTTGCCCTCATCCAGGAACGCATTTGAGCGACCAACATCCTGTTGGTATAGATCGGCGGTGTCGATGTTGTGGCGAGCCAGTAAGTTCGCAGCGAATCCACGGTGCTCTTCAGGAAGCACTTCTACTGCACTCCGTGGCGAATCCTGCTGCTCGGCCATCGAATTTGGCACGATGATATCGACGCCGTAAGGTTTCCCTTCGATACGTTCCTCGATCCATTTCATCTCGAAGTCCAACTGCTCGGGTGTCATCCCGGCAGCACCAAGCACCCCCATACCGCCAGCTTTGCTGATTTCCACGACCACGTCGCGGCAATGGTTAAAACCCACCAAGGGAAATTCAATGTTGAGCAGATCACAAATCGGGGAATGCATACGAAGTCTCTCTCGTCGTTGATGTCAAACAGCAATGACATACACAATAAACGATAAGGGTCGGTTGCATCAATTTACGGCAAAGAGAATGCGCCACGGATTTTGTCAATCGGGTAAGCCGAGTACCCGTTTGGCAATGATGTTCATCTGGATTTCGTTAGATCCTCGCGCAATAGATCGCCGTTTGATGCTGAGCCAGTCCCGTGCACTGGCGACTTCATCATGTGAGAAACCGTCGCCTTCCCACCCGAGGCCCTGTGTGCCACGAAGCAGCGCCTTCAAATTGGAAGTTTCTTTCTCAAGTTCTGCTTGGCATAACTCAAAGATGGACGTTTGTGGACCCGGTGTCGCAGAATCGTCAGACTCCGCCACAGTACGACGCTGTGTCAGACGGAACGCTCGTTCATGCATTTCATGGCGAATCACCTGGTCAACGAGCGCCGGATCCGGGGTACCGTAGCGTGTCAACAACGGATGGTAGGGATGCTGGGGGGTTATGGCGGTCACGGAGCCGCCCATCAGAATGGTCATACCGGATCGTTCATGCTGAAGGAGTCGTTTCCCAATACCCCATCCACGGTTAAGGTCTCCGACAAGATCAGATTTCAACGCCACGGCATCAATAAAGAAAGTTTCACAAAACGGTGAGTCACCACTGATCAGGCGTATAGGACGGGTTTCAACACCAGGTTGATCCATATCCAGCAAAAGCAAGCTGATTCCTTCATGCTTAGGTGCCTCGGGGTCTGTCCGCACAAGACAAAACATCCAATCCGAATGATTCGCGCCACTAGTCCAGATCTTCTGCCCATTGATGATGTAACGGTCACCATCGGGAATCGCACGGGTCTGGAGCCCCGCGAGATCAGAGCCTGCATTAGGTTCACTGTAGCCCTGACA
>CAJWYI010000080.1 GCA_913049815.1 uncultured Gammaproteobacteria bacterium | reverse complement strand
TCACCGGGTCGCACTTGGCCCCAAACCTCAACACCCGCGTACAGAGACGTCACCGCCGCATAGCCGGCACGGACCAACCCCAGGTCAGAGTCTTCAGGCGGGTCATAGTGGGTAGGCAGCATGTCGACGTGAATCTCGTTATCACTGAAATCAACAATTTGCGTGCGAACCGAACCAAACTCCGCGAGGCCGCCCCAGCGTGTACTGCGAACGTCAGCGGCCTCAACACCTGGTACATTCAGGCTCAAAGTGACGAGATCAGGCGCATCCATCAGAACGACACTGATATCCGCAGCAAGCATTGCCGCCGTGTGCCAATGGCCTTTGCCAGGTTGATCCTGACTTACAGCCAGTCCACGCAATCCAAAGTTCTGTGCGGCGAGTGCCGCGCCGACGGTGCCACTGTGTAGTGTTGATCGCCCTGTATTCAGGCCTGCGTTAATACCAGACACCACCAATTCCGGAGGTTCACCGAAGGCACCGTTCACGGCAACCACCACACACATCGCAGGTGGTCCCGCGAGACCAAATACGTCCCCGTCGAAACCCGAAATCGAAGATGGCGTCACGGCGATAGCAGTATCTGTAGAGATACGCGCCAGAGATGCACCGGTTCCTGACGCGTCGTGATCCGGTGCGACCACCACCACATCATGGCCCACGGTCGCCAGCGCGCGTGCAAGAGCAGCGATGCCAGGGCTTGTCACCCCATCATCGTTGGTCACAAGAACCCGAGTCACGCTGCAGTCAGCTT
The DNA here is from genome assembly GCA_913049815.1 of uncultured Gammaproteobacteria bacterium. Taxonomy (GTDB): domain Bacteria; phylum Pseudomonadota; class Gammaproteobacteria; order Pseudomonadales; family Azotimanducaceae; genus UBA7451. The sequence goes on along the minus strand of CAJWYI010000080.1, from coordinate 11,732 downwards.
GCTGATTATCTCAGCCTGCTGCTCAGCGGGAATACCGCCGTAAGCAGCACTTGTTCGATCCACGATGTCGCCATAGCGAGAGATGATCTGATCAGCCACCTGATCTGGCTCAGCAACGACCGCGAAGGATTCCAGGATGTCATCTGTGATCAGTTCACCCATCTCCTGCCACCGACCCTGCTTCGACATTGTATTCAGTTCGCCTTGCATATCGCCAACGCCAATAGACTCCAACACCGGCTTATACGCGGGCGTCGAACCATAGAAAGCAATCTGCCGTTTCGCAGCAACCGCTGAAGCAGCCATCGCCTCTTCTGTCCCACCTGTAACGACAAACAATGGATACATGATCTCAAAGTCTTCACGTCTTTTACCCGCTTTTTCCCAACCCTTTGTGAGCGCAGGCAGTGTGGTCTCACGCAAATAGGTCTCCGTTGTAAACGCATGCACGATCATGCCGTCGGCAACCTCGCCCGCAACTTCCGTCATTTTCGGTCCAACAGCGGCCAGAAATACGCGAGGTGCGCCATATTCCACATTGGTCGGTGTGAAGAAAGGTGTCATCAGCGTGTGTGTGTAGTACTTGCCCGTAAACTCCAGCGGCTGCTGATCGTGCCAGTTGGCCCAAATCGCGCGCATCGCCATAATGAATTCTCGCATCCGGGCTGCTGGGCTGGACCAGGGCATCGAAAATCGCTTGGTAATGTGAGGTTTAATCTGTGAACCGAGCCCCAGAACGAATCGACCCTTAGAGAACTGGTTGAGATCATGTCCTACATTCGCCAGCACCATTGGTGTACGTGCAAATGCAACAGCGATAGAGGTCATCAGATCGATCTTCTCAGTGCTTTGTGCGGCCATAAGCAATGGAAAAAAAGGATCGTGAGCGGTTTCGGCGGTCATCAGGCCATTCATCCCCGCCTTTTCCAACGCGGCAGCCTGTTCCGGAACCCGCGCCAAGTCGCCACCAATACCACTATCTACTTTCATTCCATTTCCTTGTTATGGGCGTTTGTCCGTCATTGTACCCCTGATTGAACTCGAACCGCATCGATCTGACTTGATCTAATGACTGATGGTGTGCTGACAGCCCCTGACCCTTAAACCGCACGTCAAAACCTATGATTTACAAGCCCGATCACAGTGATTTCCCGATATGAGATTCTTGTTTCGAGTCTCGCGATGCTCGAGGACGTCCTCCATGATCAGACGCACATGAATACCTTTTAACTGACGTATGACCTCACCGGTCGCTGCTTATACCTACAGGCCGTACCGGCGAGGATCTCTTCGATAACGAAGCAACGACTATCGGGGCAGAGCAAAGGAAGCAGGTGACTCGAAGGTCATTGGGCAACCTGTTCTCGGATGTTCTATTCCCAAAAGTGACGCATGAAGCATCAGCCTTTCTCGTGCCAGGTGCACAGCAGGCGGTGCATAGAGATCACATCCAAGAATCGCATGGCCGATAGTCGCTAGATGTATACGGAGCTGATGGCTCCGACCGGTCACGGGCATGAGGTCCACCTCACTGGTCCCTGCGTCAATCTTTAGGCATCGCATCCTTGTCAGAGCGAACTTGCCGCCCTGCAAATAGACACGGTGCCTGGGCCGATTGATTGGATCGGGAGACAGCGGCAAGCAGATCGTTCGGTCACCATCGTCAACCGCGCCGTCCACGATCGCCCGGTACTGTTTACGGACACGCCGTTCACGAAACTGTGCGTTGAGAGATGCAACCGCTTTCGGATTTTGACCCAGGACCATCAGGCCTGATGTATCTAGGTCGAGACGATGCACGATTCGCGCGCCTGGGTATTCATAGAGAATCCGACGTTCCACACAGTCTTTGACGAACCTGCCAGTGACTGAGAGCAACCCCGATGGTTTATCCACGACCACAAGATCGTCGTCTGCAAACACAATCCTTAGCGGTTCGCTACAGGGTGGCGGGATATGGTGGGTCTGATTCAACGCACTTGTGTCTGACACTTGACCGTTCACTATCACCACAGTGACAGAAAAAGTCCACTACGCTCTAATGCGTCGTTCTTGTGATATGAAACCTCGCTGACTCTGGAACTTTAGGTCTCCCATGGTGCCGCGTTTATTCTGTGCAGCGGACTCGGCTACAATGGTTCGATCCTGGTGCAGCAGGTGACGCGGTCGTCGTGACGATCGACTATCACCTCGGACTCTTTGGGTTTCTGGATATCTCAGCCTACAGAGACGAGTATCAGGGTTCTGGCAACAACGGGATCGCGGGTCAGATTTGCGCACTTGAGTAGGTCAGCCAGAATATCGCCGATTACGGTGATAAAGCTGACAACATCACCATTTTTGTTAATTCCGCAGGTGCCATGTCCGTCAACGCGATTCTGGCAGCACCACGAGCGAACTGATTCATAAAGATGCCTGAACCACCATCCCAGAAATTGGTCGATGCCTACGGCGATGAACTTCTGAGCCTCCTTCAGAAACATTGGGACAACGAACACATCGATTTCGTCGCTCCGCTCAAGTTCCTGGGCGCGGGGGAAGAGAACCTGGTCTATGAGTTCGTACTGGACGATCCCGATAACGTCACGGGTTGGGGTGGCACTGCCATCATCGCGCGTATCCCTCATGCAGGGCGCGGTGATAACAACCATCATCTCGCTCGTGTCCAATATGCATTGAACGAAATGGATGCCCCAGCACCTCGAGCCATCTACGTCGGATCATTCGATGACGGCACGAGTGTGATCGTGATGGAAAAGATGCGGGGACTTCACTTGCCCACCATGGGTTGCCTTACCGTCATCATGCTGACATTCCTCCTCATGGTCTTCTGGTGGTTCGACACCTCACCCCTCTGGCTGGTGTTTGCGATCTGGGTTCTTGTCATTGGTACGCTCAGCTACCCTGGCATCATGATGCGCCGTATTCATCGGCTCGACCCGGCCGAGTTCAGACAACACTATGTCGATGCAGGCGGCGCGCCCGAGCGGCTCTCGGTGGGGACCTACATTGATGGTTTACGAAGCTGGTCGTTAGAAAACGGACTTCCCGAACTGATCCCGGGTGTAGACTGGCTAGAGCAACATTGTCCACAAATTGACGAAAAGGTGGTCTGTCATGGGGACTGCCACCCGTTCAACATCCTCATGTCAAAAACAGGAGCCGCCTCACTCGTCGATTGGGACAGTGCGGTCATTGCACCGAGGGAATACGACATCGCATGGCTACAACAGATTTATCGTTTTTTCCCTCATGCTGAACCAGAGATGTCTCCGCTTGCCAGATTGGCGTGTATTGTTGGCCGCGGATTGCTCCTTCTGGTTCTTCGCCCCATCACTATGACATACAACATAGGTATCAGAGTCGATCGAAAACGGCTCCGCTACTTTGAAGCGCTGCACATGATCTGCTGGCTCAATCTTTTGAAGCGCAATACCACCAAAGAAGAGAACCTCGAAGCCAATGCCAGTGCCAGTGTCGATAGCGACGACTGGGCGCGTTACACTGCATCGCAGATGAAGCAATCGTTTTTCGAGAGGACCGGTGTCACTCTCGTAACCAACGAGCCGGAGCCAAAGTCTTCCTAGAGTTCGAAGACCTCGTTGGAATCGCCTGCTCTCATGCGCTCCTCCGCAACGATCGCCTGCATACCATCCCATTCGTGGTACATGTTGCAGAGCGCGAACTTGGATCGCTCCCAGGGATTGTTACCCTCCTCAAAGTTAAGAAAGCTCCCATCCCATGCGCGATCAGGGTGATCGGAATTCCCTACCATAACCTTGTTGGGCTGACGCTTCTTATTTACCAACGCGAATATGGGACTCTTCCTAGCACTGTGACCATTTTCGTTCCGCGACCCTCCGTGAGGAATATGGTACATCGCGATCGTCGCGTCGCCCGGAGTCATAAACACCGGCGTCGGTTCCGGCCAGCGACGGCCATCCGGCGTGCATGCGGAGTTCTCGTCAGTAAACTCCTCGTAGATCGAGTCCGGCAGATGCATATAGCCGCATCGATTTGGGGCGTCATGATTCAGTCGTGGCCATCCTGGCCCTTCAGGTCCGACACAACCGTTCTCGCGATACTGCCAGCGAAAGAAGCGTTCCATGGCATGGTGTCCACCGCGCAATACGTTGGTCTGGCCACCTCCGTGCATGGATTGATCACTCAGGCAGACAAACAGGAACGCTGTAAAACCACCCAGTGAGTTGGTCAGCGCCGGATCATGAAAGAGCGGCGCAAAGTTGATACCGATGTTCTCTGCACTTCGTTCCGGACCGCCTTTCCGGCCAGTGGCAATATAGCGTTCATAGATCTCCTCTGGTGTTCCTTCAGCAGGCTCCTGGGGTGTCTGGAAGACCGCTTCGCCATCCATGTGCAGATCCGCGCCATAGTAAGGCAGGTCCTTGTCACGGTATCCCAGTGCTGCGAAGTGCTCCGCTGGTTTCTGACCGTGGACACGAACAATGTGACGTGTCCCACTCGGTGGATCGAATTCCCCCATGGCCTCCCGCATGATCGGTGCGAGTGGTGATCGGTTGATGAGGTCAGTGAACTCATCCGCATGGGTCAGATCTTCACCAGACTGTGCCGATTTGTACCGTACCTGAGCTCTCGCCACCAGGTCCTGCGGAATCACATCCTTCAGAACAACGAAACCATCACGATAGAAATCCCGTTTTTCGTCGTCAGTCAATTGCATTTTCATCGGTAGCTACTTTCATATTAGGATCAAACCGCGACAGGGTACTGCCAAACGCACGCGGTATCGAGTCGTCCTTGTACCGATTTGACGGTAGTGCGTAGTAAGTTCCAGCGGGATCCCCATGCCTGATCACACGAGTATCACGAATGATGAAGATGAGATCCTGACGCTCGTCACTGATCTTCTGAACCACTGGTTGCAAGTCATGTCCGTCTTTGACCAGGCTCAGTTACAAATGGCCGGGAATCCGGCATTGGCTGAAGCACTTCAGCCACACGCCGCTAGTCTGAACACAGCCCACCAAGCATTGACCGCGGCAAGCACAGCTGAGGGTGCGACCAAGGAACTGCTCGACGGTGCAGAATACAGTCTTTGGGCCTGCGACGGTATGGCTCGTCATAAAGAAGGATTTGGCCCGGTGATGAAAGCCTTGCGCGCGCATTGCCGGGCGCAGGAAGCCTGTTTCCCATTGGCTCAGTTCATGTCCCCAGTCAGTCGATACTTTCTCGACAAAGCAGCAAGCGGAGATGAACAAACTCTCGCTGATATCGAGGCAAAATCGTCCGACCCGAATTGTGGTCTATTTCATATGGACAACGACCGAGGTTCTCGCGGTGGTTTCACCACGTTCATCCCTGAGCGGATGCTGCACAATCCCCCGCTAGTAATGGCTTTACATGGTGGTAACGGCCATGGGGCGGACTTCATCTGGTCCTGGGTTCGGGAAGCACGCAGTCGCGGATTCATCGTGATTGCGCCCACTTCCAGCGGCGATACCTGGTCAATGCTCGACGACAACGACGCTGATCTGCCCGTCTTGCTGACGCTGGTCGAACAGATCGGGTCGCGTTTTGATGTTGATCCCGCTCATGTTCTGTTGACGGGTATGTCAGACGGGGGAACCTATTCTCTCCTCGCAGGCCTTCGCGAAAACAGTCCATTTACACATCTCGCGCCATTTTCTGGGGTGTTCCACCCGGACATCATGATGTCGGGCAACCTACAATATGCAGCGAAAAAACCCGTGCACCTCGTCCATGGTACCCATGACTGGATGTTCCCAGTGGATGCTGCGCACATGACCAACGAGACGCTCGTCTCAGCGGGTGCCGATGTCACCCTTCGCATTATTGATGGGCTGTCACACGCGTACGCACGCAGTCAAAACCAGGCACTGCTGGCGTGGTTTGATCCTCGCCTAGCGGCTTCAACCTGATCCGGTCTGTCTGACAATGAACCGCATCATCTGGACATGGTTGAGAGTAATGGCGGGCGGTCTAATGATTGTCTCGAGTACTCAGGCTAGCTTTGAGTCCCTCGTCGTCATCCACACCAATGATATTCACGGGCACATCGCAGAAGCCGGACAGTCCGCCGGAATCGCCCGTATAACCGCGTTGGTCAACCAGACCAGAGAGCACAAAAAACATGTTCTGGTACTCGATGCCGGTGATGCCATTTCAGGGACCCCGGTATCCACCATGTTCAACGGCTCTCCGATCTTCGAGGTCATGAACCTCGTAGGCTATGACGCCGGGGGACTAGGTACTCATGAGTTTGACCACGGTTTCGCGCGTATTGCGCTTTTCAGGGACATCGCCACCCATCCCGTGTTGGCCGCGAACGCGTTCGCACCGGATGGGACGCTGATCGCAGATGCTCCTTTCCTGATTCGTAAAATCGGGAATATGCAAATTGGAATCATCGGGCTGATCACCGCTGACACACCACGTATGATCACGCCGATCGGTAACGAAAATCTCCATTTTGCTGACCCAACATTGACTGCCCATGACCTGGTGAGGGCGTTACGAAAACAGGTTGACCTCCTGATTGTGCTTGCACACCTGGGTCATGAGCAGGAGAAGCAGCTCGCGATAGACGTCCCAGGCATCGACCTCATTGTTGGGGGTCGCTCGCACACGCTGGTTCATAGACCTGTCAGGATCGGGGGTACGTGGGTGGTACAGGCCCACCGCTATGGTAGCCATGTTGGCTATCTCGAAATCGAGGTGGACACAAAAGCGAACCGGATCGCGTCGTTTGACGGAGTATTGATCCCAGCCAGAGATCTGCCTGCCCCCGACAAGCACGTGATGAACGTGGTGGCAGCCTGGGATCGACGTGTTTCAGAGATTGTCGATGTCAAAATCGCAGAATCAGACACCGCCTTTACGACGGAACAAACACGAACCTTCTTTGAAAAGATTATCGCGAGATCGGCTGGTACTCCATTCGGCTACTACAATCTAGGTGGTGTTCGTGACGTGATTCGCAAAGGAGAGATCACAGTCAGACACATCTGGAGCATTGAACCATTCGGCAACAAGCTGGTGCGAGTGACGACAGATGGCGCAACATTAAAACGCATTATCACCATGGATGAGGATACACATGCAGCATCGGAGTCGATCGATCCCGAGGAGCAATATACCTTCACGACCAATAGTTTTGTCGCCGATCAAGCCAAGATACGTTCACCCGGAAAAGTCAAACTGGAGCCCCTCAAAGAACTCGTTCGTGACGTAATTATTGATCATATTCGACAATATGGAATCGAGACACCGCAACAGTCAGGCACTTCACCATCGATTTCAACCAGCCACTGAGTGACGCAGTACCTCTTAACCACATATTCTAAATTAGCACTGATCGTCTTGTGCAGAGCAGTGATGATAACGCCTTGCTTATTAGCGCCAGGCGTTAGTTTGGTTCGGATGTAAGTGGACACGTAACACCCAATTTACCGCGGCACCGTTAAAATGGCGCGACGTTCTTCTCCCGCAAGCTCGGGCGATAATTCAAAAAGCGTGATCTCAGACCGTGTACCTATCCGCATCACAGGTCCCCACGTCCCTGTACCCTGTGACACATACAGATGTGCTCTCCCATGTTGGTATAAACCTTTCATGTATTTGAACATCCACCGAACCAGAATTCTAAAGGGGAATATCTGCCCATTATGGGTATGCCCTGAAACCATCAGGTCAACTCCTGCCGCCGCTGCATCCTCAAGACCTACCGGGCGATGGTAAAGCAGAATGCTGTACCGATTGGGATCTACCTCCAGCCCATTTAATTGTTCTCTGACTTGCGTCGGACGATCAGCATCATCAATCCCAAGGATCTGAATTTCATCACTGAAGTCCATCGCTGCGTTACGCATCACATTGACACCCAGGCGATCAAGCCGCTCCAAAATACTTTCCAGATCCTCGTAGCGCTCATGGTTTCCCGTCGTGTAATAGACAGGCATGGGTAACGCGCGCAAAGAACGCAGCTGAGTTTCACTCAGATCTCGTGCATCAACCAGATCTCCGGTGATACACACAAAATCTGGCTGATGTTGGATGATGCGGTAGACGATCGACTCAAGAAACGAACTGCTTCGCGAGCCGATGTGCACATCCGAAATCTGTACAAAACGAACAGGCATACTCAGCTGGCTGGCGATCAGCTGAACTCTTCGGACACGAGGTATCATCGCCGCAAGGACACCTACTAGGGCCGTCATCATGCTGGTGCTGATGACCATTAACGCTGCCTCATGTTCTGCGAGTACACCTCCTGCAACGAACACTTCAAACAGAAGCAATGTCATCAGCAACACCGGACTGAGACCCAGCCAGAAACTCGCAAACGTCCGGTAGAGACCTGCACCAATCGCCTTCTTGTTAGTCAATACAAACCGCGATAGATACTGGCTAGGCACCAAAGGCAGCAGTACGAGAAGCGTGAGCCACCCGGGCAAATCTAACCAGTCCCCCAAACGTACGATCGGATAGACAAACAAAGGCAGATGAAGGAGAAGGGCAATTGTAAGGAACCATTTTCGCCCCCTCATATCCCCGTCACCTGTCGGTCACTTCGCACGCTATTCATCAGATAGGACACCGAGTACCACGGCAATTAGACGCCAAGCCGTTGACACATCCTCATCATCGACGATGATCTGCAGGCGGCCCTCACGGTCGAATCAGTATTGTTCCTCACGCGATGCCTCGTTAGCTGCTTTACGCTCGTTGGTGAGCGGATGCATAACGCCGGCACCGAAAGGCCAAACGCCCGCCTCCTGTTTGATGAAACGACAAATCTCCTTGCCATGTGGCGTCAGCGTTTTCCAGATCTCATGCGGCATCGATTTCATGTAATGCTGCTCGTTGTGCCAGGGTGGCACAAATTCAAGGTTTGGTAGACACCGGATCTCTCGCGACAGGTTCGGTGTGCCGCTATGCCATGCACGGTGGTCACGAAACACACCCGAGCCTGCGGGGGCACCTGCGAGTGCAGACCAGCGCATCCAATCCGGTTCGTCCGCTGGTTTCGGCGGCATCTGCATGGTGGTATGTGTGCCGGGGATCTGTCGAATGGGACCGTTCTCCCAGGTCAGATCCGTCATAGCAAAGTTGATGGTCATGGATGGTGGCGTCAGTTCCAGTACGAGCCGCTGGAGACGTATATCCAGTTCATCAAAGGTCTTACCCTCCTCGAACATTTTATAGCCAGATTCTCGCGCATATTTCAGTCGCACGTCGCCGTTCGCTCCGACGTCGAAACCATCAGAGTGAAGGTGTTGCATTTCAATAGCGCCGGGCAATGCCAGATCACCCCCTCCCCCCGACACCAGGTAACCAGGCATAATCCGGGACAAGATCGGTGTTGTCGTCGGCAGATCGGTCATCTCCGCCCAGACCGGGTGATGCATCATATGTCGTGATGCGGATGCCGTACCGTAACTGTAGCGATGCGGCAATCGATTGGTCTCCGTGATGTATTTGCGACCCTGATGGCCAGGGATACTCAGTATCTGTCTCAGGACCTCCTCACAGCCCTCGCGAAAGCGCGCCAGCGTCGGTTCATCGAGGAGATCTTTGACCACGACGAAGCCATCACGTCGAAAGATCTTGGCAATCCGGTCCAGTTCATGGGGTTCACAGATCTCGAGACCTTTGAACCCATTGTGCTTTTTATATTCCTCACGGAGCGCCTGCACCTCAGGATGGTCATAGACCCGCTCCGACGGCGCTCTCGGATCGTGGACTCCAAATCCACCACTGCCAACAAAATTGCCGTCATCGTCCACGGTTTCGTTGACCGGGGTATTGGCATCCCAACCGATGGTGGTGTCGCCAACGATCCTGAAACTATCGAGTTCCGTTTCCGCCATATCGTCTCTCATATTCGAGTCATTTCACAAATGTAGAGATTACCAAACTCAGGCAAGCGCTGCTTTTCTTGACCAACTTGATGAGATTGGCGGATGGGTCTTTGTCATGGTTGGGCACGAGCATACTGACCTCTTGGCGGACAACCGGACCCCGCTGGATCGATATCAGCAGAAGCGAACCGCTGATGGGCTCTTATCTCGAATAAGTTACAGATCATTGCTCAGCCGATGGGATCTTGTGGTTCGCCTCCTTCATCGACAATCAGTACTTTGAGTTTTTCAACGATGGTCTCCAGCTCTGACTCATCCGTACCACGAATGACAAGATTAGTACCAAAGCCATCCTTACGATAAAACGGGTAGCTCCCCACATCGACGTCTGGGTGCTCGTCCTGCACGGCGGCGAGCCCTCCGGCGATCTGACTTTCACCTAGGTAACACCCCACGGAGCGTGACCGAACCGGGTCAGCTCCACCCAGCCGCTCTTTCGTGATCGAGCTCACCATCGCCTGCATCACCATCGGCACACCCGCCATCACAAAGACATTGCCCATTTGGAATCCCTGTGGGCCACCAGTCGGGTTATCAACGAGTGTTGAGCCAACAGGCACGCGTGCCATTAACATTCGGGACTCCATGACCTCCGGCGGGGCTTCGCGCGCACGGATCCTGACTTCTATCTCAGGATGGATCATCAACTCAGCGTTGAAAGCCTTGGCGATACTCGCGGCCGTAATGTCGTCGTGCGTCGGTCCAATGCCCCCTGTCGTAAACACATGATCGAAAGCCTCGCGGCACTCATTGACCGTATTAATGATGGTTTGCTCGATGTCTGGGATGACTCGGGCTTCTCTAAGTCGCACACCCAGTTCGTTCAGTTCGATGGCCAGATGTTGCAGGTTCACATCCTGCGTCCGTCCCGACAGGATTTCATTTCCGATGATGATCAGGCATGCGGTAACAACTTTTTGGGTCATAGACAGTGTCCAGCCATTCAGTGCACCGCATCATACCTCAACGATGGACTTACCGTTCAGCTACAGATACCAAAGGCACGTGACGGGTTCTAGTCAGTTTGTTTTAATTGACTGCTCACTGTTGTTCGCCACCAGGAATCACAACATCGATGAAGACCGCCGCCGACGAACTCGATCACATCCTGATCCGAGGAGCACGCGAACATAATCTCAAATCGGTCGAGGTCAAGATTCCCAAACGCAAGCTGGTCGTTTTGACCGGTGTGTCCGGCTCCGGCAAGTCGTCCCTGGCTTTTGATACGTTGTATGCTGAGGGTCAGCGTCGTTACGTCGAATCACTGTCCGCCTATGCCCGGCAATTCCTAGGCCAGATGGAGAAACCGAAGTACGACACGATTCGTGGCTTGTCACCGACCATCTCCATCGAACAGAAAACCACCAGTCGGAACCCACGGTCCACTGTCGGGACCATCACCGAGATCAACGACTATCTTCGAGTCCTGTATGCACGCGTAGGTACCCAGCATTGCCATCAGTGCGGCAAAGTGGTGGAGAGTCAGACCGCCCAGAATATCGCCAACGAGGTCATGAAGTACCCGGATGACGCGAGGGTTTATTTACTTATCTCCTTGCTGGTCAATCGACGCGGTGAACATCGCGACCTGCTTGAAGATGCGCGTGTCCAGGGATTTGTGCGACTCCGAGTCGACGGCGAGATCATACGCACTGACGAAATTGAAGCCCTCGATAAACGCAAGAAACATACCGTCGAAGCGGTGATCGACCGTTTCGCCATCCGCAGTGCCGATCGCGAACGGGTGATCGAGTCTGTAGAGTCCGCCCTCAAACTCGGAGACGGTGTCATGACCGTAGGCATCGATGG
>CAJWYI010000079.1 GCA_913049815.1 uncultured Gammaproteobacteria bacterium | reverse complement strand
GCTCAGAGGACAATGCGCTGTAATTTGCCAATTGAAAGTACGTACCGGCGCTTGGACGCATATCGAAGCGGGATTGTGCCATTGCATCCAGGAACAAATCTCGTTTCTGTTCGTAGAACCGAGGTAATTCCTCAAAGTGCTCAGGATGGTTTTCCATATAGTCTGCCAGGGCCCACTGTGTCGGTGTATGAGTGGTAAACGTGACAAACTGATGGATTTTTCGAAACTCAGCCGTAAGTGAGGGGGGCGCAAGGCAATAGGCGACCTTCCAACCTGTGGCGTGATATGTCTTTCCGAATGACGAGATAACAAAAGTGCGGTCACGAAGTGCTGGCAGGCTGACCAAGCTATGGTGCTGTGCGTTGTCGTAGACCATGTGTTCGTAGACCTCATCAGAGATGAGAAAGATATGTCGGTTTTCAACAAGGTCGCTCAAGGTATGCAGTTCATCGAGCGATAACACAGAACCGCTTGGGTTGTGGGGAGTATTGAGCATGATCAGGCGGGTCTTGTCGCTGATAGCATCTTTCAACCGCTCAGCATCGAGGCTGAAGTCCGCGGCCAATGGCACGTGAATAGTCTTACCGCCGGCCAACGTGATCCCAGGTTCGTATGAGTCGTAACATGGGTCCAGCACAATGACTTCATCGCCAGGCCGGACAACAGTCTGTATGGCTACAAATAATGCTTCCGTAGCACCAGATGTCACGGTGATTTCATCCTCAATATCGACGTGGGCCGCGTAGAGTCTTGAGGTTTTTGCAGCAATCTGTTCGCGCAGATAGTGGACCCCGGCCATTGGAGGGTATTGGTTGTAGTTGCCATGGAGGTATTTCTGCATGGCGTCCAAGAGACCCTTTGGAACCTGATAGTCCGGAAAACCCTGAGACAGATTGATGGCGTTATTGTCCTGCGCCATTTTCGACATGACTGTAAAAATGGTCGTGCCGACGTTGGGCAGTTTGCTGTCGATCTGGGGGGGCGCCACAGATATCTCCTATTCGCTGGTTTTGGATTTAGCGGCTGTTTTACCTGGGCCGAGCAGACTGAGCCAGTCCTGGGGCTTCAGATAATGGTCTGTCAGATATTCCTCTGGTGACCCCGGTTCCGGTTGCCAGTTGTAATGCCAGTTCACCCTCGGTGGGAGCGAAGCAAGGACAGATTCGATGCGTCTTCCTGATTGCAGTCCGTAGCGAGTGCCTCGATCAATCGCAAGATTGAACTCGGCATAACGTCCACGACGATAGAGCAGGAATGCTTCTTCACGTTCACCCCAAACATGCGCCATCCGACGAGCCAGAATCGGCAGGTACGCCGGTAGAATGTGATCACCGATGGACCGGGCCATGGCGAAACTCTGCGTGAACCCGCCTTCCGTCCAGTCATCAAAAAAGAGCCCACCGACTCCCCGGGTTTCTTCTCGATGGGGCAAATAGAAGTATGCATCGCAATCGGCCTTGAGACGGGGATAGACGTCTTCGCCGAATGGCGCACATGCATCACGCGCTGTCTGATGCCAGTGCAGAACATCCTCATCGAATGGATAACACGGGGTAAGGTCAAATCCGCCGCCAAAGTACCAGGTGGTCGAACCGACAATGAAGAAACGCAGGTTGGCGTGGAACACTGGAACATACGGATTTCGAGGATGCAGGATCATCGAGATGGCGCAGGCTTCAAAACCCTGACCCTCGAGTTCTGGGTTGCGTTCACTGGCTGCGGCGGGGAGGGCGCTGCCGACGCTGTGAGTAAACTGTACCGCACCTTTTTCGAAGATTTCGCCCCCCGAATGCACGCGCGGGCGAGCGTGACCGCCGTTGGGCCCTGGAACTTCCTCAGTGGAGAAAGGTTGTCCATCGAATTCAGCGAGGGAATCACAGATAGTAGACTGCAGCGTTTCGAAGTAGCTGCTGACAGCAGAGACATCAGGTTGATCAGTAGGGGTGGTCATCGCGGCGGAACATAGCAGGATTGTTGACGTCTCGCACCACCTATCACCTTAGGGAATCTATTGGGTGGTGCGAGGCTGCATAAGCGTCACGTAGGCGTCGTGCTGAGCGAGGTATGTGTCGTAATGGGCCATTAGATCAGCAAGGTAGGAACCTTGTTATTGCTCAAATGCATCCAAACCTCAATGCCAGTCACCGGATGGTCTCGGCAGTTTTTTCCCAAACGCAAGGAAACTTAGTTCTGTACCCCCACCTTAGTAGCTCAGTTCTATGCGCATGCAGCCCCGAGCCAGGACCTGTTGCCGAATTCGATAAATCGCTCGATTTCGAACGCAGCCACGGTGCTTAGCCAGTGGCGATTAAAGATGGCACCTCCCTCCAAAGTTATTTGGTAAGGAGGCAACCCAGTTGCTCCAGACGCCTGCACTCGATCATAGGCGCTGCGCCACCACCGGCGTGGACCCATCGTCGCCCTGACCTCCTTACAAACCTCTGCTATCAGCAGATTGAGAGGACTGATCCAGACAGCCCACTGTTCGCACACGGTTGCAGAGCCATTGAAATACATATCTTGCTCCAGACTGTTTATGTTTCACCATCCAAGTCTGTTTATTGCGGGGTGTCGAAGACCACCTTACACTGCGGTAGCAGTCAAGAACCGATAGGCAATCGATATTGGAACAACTATGACCGACGAGATATTGGAAGAAGCCGCATTGAATGACCTGATGTCTGAACTCCGCGCGGCCAACGACGCGTTTAACGCACGGTATCCAGGCTTGGCGCTGACCCGGCAACCAGTACACACCGTGTATGGTGGTGCCAATCTGTACAAGCCTGGTGCAGCTCTAAAACTGGCTGATCTTGCGATGAAACATCTCAACGACTATGCAGAGAACGCGACGAAGTTCGCCGTCGCGCTCGGTTTTAGTGGGTACGATGGTGGCGTCGATCAACCGGCATCCGATCAGGAGATCGCCGAGAAGGTGTTTACTCGAGTAACTGCAAAACTTGAGACAGAGGCGATTGAAGATCATCGAGTCGATTTTGAAGATGGCTACGGCGCACGAGTGGATGCAGAAGAGGATGGACACGCCGTCAATGCAGCGCTTGCTATGGCGGACGGTATACGCTCCGAGTCACTACCGCCCTTCGTGGGCATTCGCATTAAGGCACTCACCGAAGAATCCAAACGCCGGGCAATTCGTACCCTCCAACTGTTTCTGTCGACCCTGATAGATCAAGCGGGTCAGATCCCAGAAAACTTTGTGGTGACGTTACCCAAGGTGACGAGTCCTACGCAGGCCTCTGTGTTGGCCACTTGTCTCGACATGATTGAAAAGCGTTTGGGTATCGCGTCCGGTTCGATTCGAATCGAGATCATGATAGAGACAATCCAGTCCATTTTCGGACCCTCCGGTGAACTGACCATACCCGCCCTGATAGACGCAGGCGATGGGCGTATTTCGGCTGCCATTCTGGGAACATATGACTATACGGCCACCTGCAATATCGCATCGACCTATCAGGATCACCGTCATCCTGCGGCTGATTTCGCCCGACAAATGATGCAAGTGAGTCTGACCGGCACAGAGGTGTCTCTTTCAGATGGGATTACAAATCTGATGCCCATTCCCCCACATCGTGCCGCGCGAGGTTCTGAACTGACCGTCGAGCAGCGCATGGAGAATATCGAGGTGGTGCATCACGCATGGCGGGTGCACTTCGATAACATTATGCATTCGCTCAAACTGGGTTTATATCAGGGTTGGGATTTGAATCCAGCTCAGATACCAGTTCGGTACGCCGCCGTATACTACTTTTTCCTTACGGGACTCGCAGAATCAACAACAAGACTGACAACGTTCATCGACAAAGCTGCCCAGGCGACGTTGTCAGGTAACACGTTCGATGATGCCGCTACAGGGCAAGGGCTTGTGAATTACTTTATCAATGGCATCAATTGTGGTGCCCTGACGATGGCCGAAGCTACGGCAACTGGCATTACTGCGGATGAGTTGAAGACGCGATCGTTCCTGAAGATTGTGCAGAATCGCATTGAGCGGAAGACGAGATAGCACTGCAAGATCGCAAACAACTCTAAATGACGCAAAAAAAGAACTTCATCCCGTCTCGCGGTCAGCTGCGACTTCCTTCAGCACAACAACATTAGCCGGTACTTCCGGTGTCGGGGGGCGATGTCGTGGCGCAGGTCTCGACGGCAATGGTGCTTGAATCAAACCGCGGGTCACTATTTCGGTCAGACCCAGCATTTTCATGATGGATTTGCTAACACGATCGATGGTCTCAACGGAAAGCCGTTTGGCTCGCAGATCCAGATTCACTTGTCGGATCATACTGACCACCAACGTATGTGTCAGTTCCAGGCTATCAACCTGGAATCGTCCGCCTCGAACACCAAGCTCCAGGTCATCCCGCAGTCGTGCTTCGTCCTGAAGAATCGGTGGTCGGTTTTGTCTGCCACTATAGTCAAGGAACATGTTCCACTCGTGGTTTTCGCTGGCTTCCTGGAACGTGAAACGCAATGTGGTCGCCATTCGCAACGCAGGATCCTGGATACGTTCTCTAACCTCATCCAACCTGATGTTGAATTGTCGCTTGATCTCGGCGAGGACGGCTTCGAAAGCACGTTGTTTCGAGGGGAAGTAGTTATAGAACGTTCCCGTCGCGACGTTTGCACGCCGCGTGATTTCTGTGATGGAAATGTTATCGTATCCGCGCTCGCAGACAATAGCACGGGTGGCATCCAGTAAAGCCTGTCGTGTACGCTCTCGTTTCTCTGTGGCTTCAGTCAATTTACTCAGTCCGTTGAGTCAGTCATTCTCGCAAGGTCGCTCTTGGATAAGAGGTCGCGAATATTACTCAGTTACTTCGTGTAGGTCCTGCTTCGAACAACATAAGCCATTGGAGGGAGACAGGTCATACTACTTTTGAGAAGTATGAGTGTGTTCACTACCCGCACTCATTCGCCCACAATTTGACAGTCTGGTTCGAATCCTCATGACCAATGTCTACAGGCTTAATCAAGTCTTTGGATACTGGATATGATCCAGCATCCGAACTGCGTATTATACATGTGGTACAAATACATTTCGAGGACGAGGTTAGCAGCCCGAGTATCGAAAAGAATGCAATAAAAGTGGAAGAAACCCTAGATAGACGGTAGGAAACCTGACCATGGATTTTAATCTGTCCGACGAACAGATCGCCATTCGCGACGCCATCGAAAAGATATGTGCTGACTTCGATGAGGACTATTGGCTGAACTGCGATAACGAAGGCGATTTCCCGGAAGAATTTGTTAAGGCGATAACCGACGGCGGGTGGCTTGGAATTGCGATGCCTCAGGAGTACGGAGGCGCCGGACTCGGGATCAGTGCGGCCACTGTGCTTGCCCATACGATTGCGCGTTCGGGTGCGGGTATGACGGGTGCATCAGCCATCCATCTCAATCTTTTTGGCCCGCATCCCATCGTAGTGTTTGGTGATGAGGAGCAGAAACGCCGAATACTGCCGCCGTTAATTGCTGGTCAAGATAGAGCCTGTTTTGGGGTCACAGAACCAAACGTCGGCCTGAACACCACGCGTCTGGAGACACGAGCGGTACGTGATGGCGACAACTATGTAATCAACGGGCGAAAAATGTGGACGACAACCGCCCAAACTGCCAACAAGATTCTTCTGATCACACGAACCACTCCCATTGAGGAATGCAATAAGCCCACGGAAGGAATGACCCTGTTCTTTACTGATTTGAACCGCGATCATATTGAAGTTCGGGAAATCCCGAAAATGGGTAGAAAGGCGGTCGATTCCAACGCCTTGTTTATTGATGACCTAGTGGTACCGTCTGCTGATCGTATTGGAGAGGAGGGAGCGGGATGGAAGTGCCTGCTACATGGTCTCAACCCAGAGCGGATCCTGATCGCAGCGGAGGCCGTAGGATTGGGACAGGTTGCTCTCGAACGCGCAGCAGAATATGCGCGGGAGCGCGTTGTTTTTGATCGCTCCATTGGGAAAAATCAGGCCATTCAACATCCGCTTGCGGTGAACTGGATGCAGCTCGAGGCAGCAGAGCTGATGGTTCACAAAGCGGCTGCTTTGTACGATGCAGGCGAATCCTGTGGTGCTGAAGCCAACTCAGCAAAGTACCTCGCCGCTGAGGCTGCATTATCGGCCTGCCAAAGAGCGGTATTGACGCATGGTGGTATGGGGTATGCCAAGGAATATCATGTAGAGCGTTATCTGCGAGAGATCATGATTCCGGTTATCGCGCCGATCAGCCAGGAAATGATCAAATCATTTATCGCGGAACAGGTTCTGGGGCAGGACAAAAGTTACTAGCTCCCGGTAGCCCAGGTTCGGGTTGCCAAAGATTCCGAGCCAGTCTCACTGATGCACGGTTCATGTGCTCTAAGGCGGGGTATTGGAGCACTCGGCTTAGATGTAGCTGCTCCAGGAAGAGATTGCTGAGGAGATCCTAGAAGACTAGAAAGAGCGAATTCGTAGCCTTCAGAGCGATGATTTCGCGGCATGCTTCCAGATCCCGGTGTCTGATCTATTGCTCTAGGTAGTGTTCTTTGAAGGCCTGGATGCAGAGTTGCTTGAATAAATTGGTGATCAGTTAGGTCGTCAGGGTATATCGATAGGTCTACGTATCATCCTGAAGGGGCTCCAGGTGATTCGCGCTATCTTGTCGCACGTGGTAAAGCTTACTTGCTCGGGGCAGGGGAAGGAAAGGCGGTCGCGACACCTTATGGAGAGGATATCGTTGCAGAAGCCGCCCCGCTGCATGGCACACCCAGGAATGCGACGATAAGCGTGGTCACACCAAGTTCGTTTTATAAGCCGTGTCGGCGTGACTTCAAGCAATTAAGTGCTGATGCACCGGAACTCGTCTCGCTATTGTTCGCGGTCGACGAGTAGAGACGACACAGTAGCAAGCTATACTCTGAGGTCGGCTTTGCCACAAAGTGGGGATTTTTAGCGGTCCTCTGACACTTTTTCTGGTTAAATTTATTACACCATGAACGCCGACAGAGAGTGTTAGCGTGCCACCATTGTCTATTTTACGGTCTGAACGCTATTCGTCAGGCCATCCTGCACGGCGTGGGGTCCTTGTTTCCCTGATGAGCCTGGTTGTGGGGTGTGCATCAACGCACAGCCCACTCGTATTTCAGTCCGATTTTGGCCTGAAGGATGGCGCTGTCTCAGCAATGCATGGGGTATCCCGCTCGATTGAGCCTAATCTAGGGATTTTCAATCTAACGCATGAAATACCCGCTTTCAGCGTTTGGGAGGCGAGTTACAGACTCTGGCAAACCTCACCCTACTGGCCAGAAGGAACGGTTTTTGTGTCGGTGGTCGACCCAGGGGTCGGAACAAATCGAAAATCGGTCGTTGCAGAGGCAGGCGGACGTTTCTTTGTCACGCCCGATAACGGGAGTCTGTCACATCTTGAGCGACACGTTGGGGTGACGTCTGTTCGTGAAATTGATGAAACCAGATATCGTCGACCGGGTTCTGAACATTCTCATACCTTCCATGGGCGTGATGTATACGCTTATACCGGGGCGCTACTTGCGTCACGTCAGATTAGGTTTAAAGACGTGGGGCCAGTTCTCAGACCAAAGGCGTTGCAGACAATGCGTCTGCCAGAGGTACGCCAAGAAGCAGATGCTATTGTAGGCGCGGTCGAGATCCTTGATCCTCAATACGGCAACGTCTGGACGAATATTACCCGTGAGGATCTCAAGGCACTGAATGCACAGCCCGGCGACACTTTACTAGTCTCATTCAGAATGCGTGCGACGCCGTTACCTAAAACCTGGCAGGCTTTGAAAATCCCTATGGCACGAACGTTCGCTGATGTACCGACAGGCTCTGAACTCGTCTATTGGAACAGCCTTGAAAGACTATCATTTGCCGTCAATCAGGGAGACTTTGCGAAACGATATCAGATTCAGTCAGGCCCGATGTCACTGGTACGAATATCAAAATTATAACGCGAGGCGTCAGTGCCGATGATCCGCCAAGGAATGGACGCGACCTGATCCAAGCCAGGCTAGTATTTCGTCCCAGGATCCCGTAAACACCACACGATCGACCTTTTGAGTCAGTTGATAGTCATACATTGGGTCGTAGTATTCGGTAAGTAGCCGTCGAATCCAATCCCGGTGCAGATCCAGATCACCTTGTTCTTGGGCATTAAATCCTGCATTCATCGTCTGGCGAAGTTCGCGGTGACGCAGACCACCCAGCCGTTTCCTGATCGCATCCAGTGAACCCAAGAGCATGTTACGGTGATATGAATGGGCCTTATCTTCACCGAAAATACGCGTAAGTTCGTCCAATTGGTCAACAATGTACTCCTTCCATGTGATTTCTACACGTTCATCATCCGTTGCTGTTAGCACGAGGAGCGGGGCGGATTTCATCGCCGTTTGTAACGGCTGTGGGATATTCAAGCGGCCAATCATGCGCCCTTCGTCTTCCATCAGAACGGTTTGGTTTGAACATTTCAACAGGCTAACCGCGAGCATATTTTCAAAATTGATTTGATTAGGCTGTGGATCAGGCCTGGGACCAAACGCGGATCCCCTGTGATGCGCGATTGCTTCCAGATCCACAATTGAGACCGTATTGAGCGCATTTTGAGCACGCCACAGCAGGCGCGTTTTGCCGCAGCCAGTCTGGCCGCCGAGGAGTAGTATGTCTCGGGGTTGCCGGAACCTGTCAATTAGGAAACGTCGCATGGCTTTATAGCCACCTTCGATCCGTGGAATATCGCATCCATGCATTGCAAGCCACTGCGTAGCGATGCGAGACCTCTGACCACCACGAAAGCAATAGAGGTGGACCTCTGGGTGTTCTTCGATAAACGAAATCCAGGCCTCGATGCGGGTTTCCTTTGTAGTCCCGCTGACCAGGTCATAACCCAACTTTACAGCAACATCAGGGCCTTTCTGTTTATAAGCAATGCCAACATCCTTACGCTCAGCGTCGTTGAGTATTGGTAGATTGACCGCACCAGGAAATGCACCTTGATCAAATTCTACAGGCGCACGCACATCGATGAGAGGCGTGTCCTTAAGGAACAGGCGTTGGTAGTCAGTCGTCATAGACAATAGAACTATATAACGGGTGGTTTACCCGTGGGTAGGGCACGGAGAGTGATGAATGGCCTTAAATGACATTTGTTGTTGGGACGATCTTGACAGGTGTCTGTGACCTTGAAGGCATAACACCCTCGACTCAACTTGTATAATTTAACATAATATACATTATACGCAATTATATACTTGAGCACGGATCTACCGAACATGTAAGTCACCAAAAGAAGCCGTCAGTGAATAAATGCCTAGACTAGAGTCAGGACAACGTTGTAATTGACAAAACCGTCCGCAATGTTGATGTGATCAAAGATTGCGAATGCCTTTACATGGCCGTCTGCACCCGCGCTATACTTGCCCTTCGTTGAAACAGTCGTGCATTCATCTCACAACATAAGGTCGATCCTATGGAATGCCCCAAGTGTCATTCTTTGATGGAAGAAGTAACCTACGGACGAAACATGACCATAGACCGCTGCATGAACTGCAAGGGTATCTGGTTTGATTTGGGTGAAGCTGAGACGCTCAAGGGCAAATGGATGTCTGAGTTTATCGACAGCGGCGATCCTGAAGTTGGCAAGGAATACAACAAAATCGAAGAGGTCGATTGTCCTGTGTGTGGAAAGCGGATGATCAAGATTTCAGATCCGAAACAACCTCACATCTGGTACGAAGCCTGTGAAGAGCATGGAATGTTCTTTGATGCCGGTGAGTTCACCGACTACAAGTATGAGACGTTACTCGACAAGTTCCGGGATCTCATCACTGGTGCTCGTGACTGACGCAAATCGAATAGAACCCACCCTTACTCCTGGTTCGTTTCCTCGAATACCAACGTAAAGGACACGGGAACTGTTGGAGTGATATGAGCAAGACCCGCGATATCTTTTAGGGCTTCTATCCCTGCTCCAAGCTCAAATTGGTCTGCTGAAATAACGATCGGTCGAGTCGTACTGATTACGAAGACGGTGTGACTAGAGCGCGTCACCTGAATGGGAATTGTCAGGTTCCCCGTCTGACCGTGAAGGTCGAGATTCCCCCTGAGTGATAACCTCATCGACTGGCCGGTTTGTAATTGACTGATTTCGCTCATATCAATATTGGAACTGAATATCGCATACGGATATTCATCGATATCAAACAGCAATTTTTGCATTCTTTGGTTTCTGATGGGGATTCCAGTTTCTATAGATCCAAGATCGATAGTGATTTCGCTGGAACCAGAACTGGCAACAAAGCCCGTCAGGCCTGGAAAGTGATGGCTTTCGGTGATTGCACTATTTTTCACTGAAGTGAACGATAGTGAGGAATATTCAGTTTGGAGCTGCCAGTCAGAAAATGTGTATTGTGACAAGGTCATAACAAGCACGCTCGATAACTGCACTATAATAGTCGAGAGCCGCTGCTTGGTTGCTTGTCGCACACGGTAGCGATTTATCATCTGGTTCGATTCCTTCGTTATTCGGTTATTCTAATGCTCAATTGGCTCAGGTTTGATACGTTTATTTCTCCCAATCAAGTTGATTCATTGCTCGTCAAAGCACTTGTGTTGATATCGATGGCCAGTAGTTTAAGTATTGGCAACCTTACTGCGATTGGGTGAAGTACGATCGCGTAAATTGTGATACCAAGCGTATCTGCTGCGATATCCGACCACTCAAAGACACGGTTCGTTGTGGCAGTCTGCAGACATTCGATTGCGATGCCATACACGAAAATGATCAGGAAACCGAAATACTGGGGTTTGTTGGGGACCAGATCACTGAACCAGGCTAACCCCGCAAGCACGGCGAAGGCAGCGATGTGGTTTAGTTTATCCCACCCCAGCCCGACGCTGGGTGGGTTTTCTGTGAGGCCCAGCCAGGAAAGCATCCCGATCGCCAAAACGAATGTGCTACGAAATGACCATAGGAGATACAGCTGCGTCCGATTCTGCCAAGGTTCCAGGGAAACGTTGTTGGTCATCCTCTTTTCTTCCTGCTTCAGCGTGTTCCGGTGTTGAACCTTTCGATGACGCGATTGATAGCCTGACGTGTATCTTCTGCTGCTGCCCTCGCCGACTGGTCAAAATCGACTCCAGATCCTGCGTACAGTACAGATCGAGATGCGGAAATGATGATCGGGCCTCCGGCAGCTGATTGCACAGCATCCTCAATATCACCGCCTTGTGCACCTATACCCGGAAGCAGAAAAGGCAGGTCACCACAGGCGGCTCTGACATGGGCAAGCTCATCGGGTCGAGTTGCACCGACCACCAGACCGACGTTACCGTTCTGATTCCATTGCTCAGCGGCAAGACGTGCAACGTGTACGTAGAGTGGATCTCCTGAAGCGAGTTCTAAGTGCTGAAGGTCAGCCCCACCAGGGTTTGAAGTCCTGCAGAGCACAAACACACCCCGATCCTTGTAGTCCAAAAACGGCATCAATGCGTCGTATCCCATATAAGGATTGGCCGTGACGGCGTCAGCACCGTACCGCTCAAAAGCTTCTCGGGCATAGTGGACGGATGTGCTATCGACATCACCTCGCTTCGAATCGAGCAAAACAGGGACATCTAGGTCTTTGAGATAACGAATTGTTGATTCCAGCTGATCTTCTGCACCAATACCCGTGAAGTGCGCGTTTTGAGGCTTGTAGCAGCAAGTCAGGTCACTTGTTGCGTCTATAATGGCCTGGTTAAAGCGAAAAATTGCGTCAGGTTCGCCTAGTAAATGCTCTGGGAGACGTGACAAATCCGGATCCAGGCCGATACACAGGTGAGTACGCAGCGATTGCTGGCGTGTTTTGAGGCGATCGAAGAATTGACCTGTCATTGGCGCCAGAGTGTTACCTAGCCCGCTCTTTGCCTTTCGAGCGTACGTTCGACGGTATCGACAATTGCCTGGGTTTGTTGATCAATCTCGATATTGACGCGGTCACCCACAGCCAGCAGCGAAAAGTTGGTCACTCTAAGGGTTTCCGGGATCAAATTGACCGAGAAACAGGCGCCTTCAACATCAATATCAGCGACGGTCAGGCTACAGCCATTGATGGCAAGATACCCCTTATTGAACACATATCGCATCCAGTCAGGATCACCAAGGAATGTCATACGACAGTTTCGCTCTTTGGTCTCGATATCAAGGATTTTCGCGGTATCCACCACGTGTCCGGAGAGTATATGCCCGCCTATCTCTGCCCCCGCGGCAGCAGATCGTTCGATATTCACCAGAGTTCCAGACTCAAGTTCACCGATGTTGGTGATCCGAAGTGTCTCAGCGATGGCATCGAAATAAACGGTACTGCCTTCGATACTTGTGACCGTAAAACAGGTGCCATTGACCGACACGCTCGCACCGACGATAAGATCGGTGAGCAGAGCATCTGGGAAGTCGATCGCAAACCGCATGATGCCACCATCCATCTCAACGGACGCGATCGGCAGCATTTCCTGAACAATTCCGGTATACATGCAAGGCATT
>CAJWYI010000078.1 GCA_913049815.1 uncultured Gammaproteobacteria bacterium | reverse complement strand
GATTAGAATCTGATGAAGTCATTGTTGGGTCGGTTACTTGCCGTGTCGATGCTGCTTTTCGTGACGGCTTGTAGTTCAGTCAGTTACTACACGCAGGCGGTCGTTGGTCAGTTGTCAATCCTCAGCAAACGCAAGTCGCTGGAACGACTGATCGCCGATGAAGCGACCCACGAGACCCTGCGAAACCGGCTCCAGTTCATCCAATCTGTCCTGGCGTTTGCAGATGATAATGGCTTGCCAGTGAATGGTGCCTATAGCGCTTATGTGGACACGGGCCGTGCATACGTGGTCTGGAACGTTTTCGCGGCACCCACTTTTTCCACTGAGTTAAAACGTTTCTGCTACCCCATGGTGGGGTGTCTGGCCTACAAGGGATTTTTTGCGGAACAAGCTGCGAGAGACTATGCACAATCGCTGGCTGATGAAGAGATGGACGTTTACGTTGGCGGGGTGGCGGCGTATTCAACGCTGGGTTGGTTTGATGATCCTGTCTTGAACACATTCATTGCTCGATCTGACGAACGCCTTGCGGCATTGCTGTTCCATGAACTGGCACACAGAGTGGTGTTTGTGAAAGGAGATACCCAGTTCAATGAAAGTTTTGCGACCACCGTGGAGAGAACGTTACTCAGACAATGGCTGACTGAACGAGGTCAGCCATCGGTGTTTGATGCCTACCTTGAGGATGAAGCTAAGTGGCAGCAGACCGTCGCGCTCATCACCAAAGCGCGAAGTGCACTGGCCGAGATCTATGCCTCCGACGAGAAGGCTTCTGTTCGCCGGACGTCGAAACATGAGAGGCTTCAGCAGCTTCAGGACGAATACGCCGAATTGGAGCAGACCTGGGTAACGCAAGGTCCCTATGCGGGGTGGATGGCTCAGCCAATCAACAATGCACAGCTAGGTACGGTAGCGATCTACCACGAACTGGTCCCTCAGTTTGAGGCTCTCCTTGCGACAAGTGGCAACTTACGCGCGTTTCTGGAAGAGGTGAAGGTGCTCGCGAAGCAGTCCAATGAAGTACGCGAACAACGTTTGATGGCGGAAGCAGAATCGTTGTGAAGAGCGCGTTTAGGCGCGTCCGACAACAAATCCACCATCGATCGCCGATTGACCGGACTCATTCAGTACGGAAAAATGTACGACGCGCTCGCCATCGCTGTCATTGACCTGATGACAGACCACCTGGATATCGGTATTCATAAACACCATGGCGCGAAGCTGGCCACCCAGCCGCGTGATACAGCGTGCGTCACCATCAAAACAATGATCAACAACTGATGACAGGGCTATGGCTTTCGTGGCGCTGCCATGCAGTATGATGTCTGGTAGTCCTGCGGCCAATGCAACACTGCGTTCGGTATGAATGGGGTTATAGATACGAGCGCATTCCGTGTACTGCTGTCCTGCGTGCAAGGGGACATGGACCTCGTGTGTCCACTCCGGTTGGCCGTCAATATTGGGCGCGAAATCAGGTTCAGGCACGTCATCCTCAACACGGACATCGTCCCCATCGAGTGTTGCGCCACGAGTAATGCCGTTGTAGTCGAGGATGGCAATAATCCCACCATGGGTGTCGCTCAAGGTATAGCGCTCCACACTATAAACCCCCGGTGGTATCTGCTGTCTGGCCACCAGTCGCCCTTGGGTCGTCACTGCTTCGCCGGATTGGAACGGGCGCACAATCCTGAGATCTGTGTGTGCGTGAACGCCAAACGGCGCGGCGCGCATGTTGGTGGGTTGGCCGGGGCGAAACCGACTTTTCCACTGAAGTGAGAAAACGATACCCGGATGAACATTCAAGCCGCCTGCGCGGGTGTCGTCGAAGTAAGCCTCGTTCTCGTCATTGATGCTGGTTG
The DNA here is from genome assembly GCA_913049815.1 of uncultured Gammaproteobacteria bacterium. Classification (GTDB taxonomy): domain Bacteria; phylum Pseudomonadota; class Gammaproteobacteria; order Pseudomonadales; family Azotimanducaceae; genus UBA7451. Next base: position 10,908 of record CAJWYI010000078.1, on the reverse strand, counting down.
CGTAGGCCATGACTAGGCGGGCGTCGAGTAAGGTGGTGGTGGCAACCGTATGAGTGCCAACCTCGGTCGTGGTGATTGTCCCTGGTCCTGTTCCCGACATCGTGTTTCTCCGAAGTGGTTCTGCTCGTGCCAGGCTGCTAGCTGAACAATATGAGGCAGATCAGGCTGATGATAAACGCACCGATCAGATTTAGAGCCGCACCTTCTCGCGCCATGGTGCTGGTGGTGAATCTACCGGTACTGAACACTGCCGTGTTGGGGGCAGTTGCCACCGGTAACATGAACGCACAGCTAGCACTCATAGCTGCAGGCACCATCATCAGTGCCGGCTCAATATCAGCAGCGAGCGCCGCAGCCGCAAGAATCGGCATCATCAGAGCGGTCGTTGCGGTGTTACTCGTGATTTCTGTCAGGAACGTGATGGTCAGACAGATTACTGCAATCATCAACAGTAGCGGCCAGTCCGCAATACCCGCGAGTGCATCGCCCAGCGCTTGGGACAGCCCGGATTCGCCGAAAGCGTTTGCCAGTGCAATGCCTGCTCCAAACAGGATCAGCATGCCCCAGGGAATCTTGTTGGCGGTTTCCCAATCAAGCAGGCGTCCGCCTTTCCCATTGGGAATTAGGAACATGGCAACCACAGCCAGTAACGCAACACTCGCATCATTCGCTGTAGGCAGATCTAGCCAGGTGGACCAGCCACCAAACGGTTCTTTGCGCGTGATCCAGGCGAGTGCCGTTAGCGCAAAAACAATGAACACCCTCGTTTCATAGGCCTGCCAACGTCCAACCGATGGGACTTCCACAGCGCCCTGGTAGTTGAGTCTGCGGGTCAGCCAGATGGCTATGAGGGGCACCAATACGATGACGACAGGAACGCCCCAGGCCATCCACGTCAAAAACTCGACATCGGTGCCGGTGGCTCGCTGGTAGGCGTCTCTGAAGACCACGTTTGGCGGTGTTCCGATTGGTGTTCCGATGCCGCCGACACTGGCGGCATAGGCAATGCCCAGCAACAAGGGCGTGGCGAGTGCCTTGTCGGGTGAGCGTTCAAGCACCGCCAGAGCGACGGGTAACAACATCAGCGTGGTGGCGGTATTGGAGATCCACATCGAAAGTACGGCCGATGCCGACATAAAACCGAAGACGAGGCGTCGGCTGCTACTACCGCCCACCAAGGAGACCATGCCCAATGCGACACGACGGTGTGCACCACTGGCGGCCATGGCGGTCGAGAGGATAAATCCACCGAGCAACAGCAAGATCAGCCAGTGACCATAAGATGCCCCAATCTGCGCAGGTGTGAGCACGCCTACTGCAGGCAGACCTGCTAACGGAATCATTGAGGTTGCCGGTATAGGGATCGCCTCGGTAATCCACCAGAATGCGGTCAAAGCGGCAATAGCACCTGTCCAGCATGCTGGGCTTTCCCAACCATTCAGCGATAGCAGATACGCGACGACCGCACTGAAAACAGGACCTAAAATAGCAAGTAGTACTTTGTGATTTTCAAACATCGTGGTTCCCCAATGTCGAGCCGGAGTATACATGGGCGTGTGGCTGACAGCGCAACCAGCAGAGGCTGCTGGTAGACGTTGAACCGCTGTGTGATCATCGAACCATGTGGATTTCTTCAAAACCCATGGTCGCGCCCGTGTTCGGACCTTCCCGATGAGTCCCGTGAGGATGGCCGAATGAGCGCCAGTTTTTTCTGGTACGACCTTGAAACCAGTGGTACTCATCCCGGGCGTGACCGGGTGCTGCAGTTTGCCGGTGTCAGGACAGACACGAACCTGGAGTCCATCGATGCACCGGTGAATTTGTTCTGCTTCCCCGGTGACGACCTCATTCCTGAGCCTGGTGCGATTGCCACCACAGGTCTTCGAATGTCTGAACTGATCCATAAGGGCATGAACGAAACGACTTTCTTTGCGGCGATTGCACGTGAATTCGAAGTGCCTGGGACCTGCGTCATCGGGTTTAACAGTATTCGATTTGATGATGAATTCACCCGGTATGGATTTTACAGGAATTTCATCGATCCCTATGCCCGCGAGTGGCGTAACGGTAACTCGAGGTGGGATGTCATTGACCTATTCCGGATGGCCAGGGCTTTGCGACCGGACGGTGTCGTGTGGCCGGACAATGACGATGGTTCCCCGGATTTCCGCCTCGAATATCTGGCAGCAGCGAACCAGATAAGCCATGGAGACGCGCATGATGCGGTCACCGATGTGCTGCACACCGTCGCAATGGCTCGCCTGGTTCGGCGGGCGCAGCCCAAGCTATTTGATTTCATGTTTCGTCTTCGTGATAAGCATGCGGTTTCGAAAATCATCTATCCACTTCGAAAAGAGCCTGTTGTTCACGTCTCGTCGATTTATTCAGGGCAACAGTCGAACCTCAGTGTGGTCATGCCGCTTTGTGCGCATCCTGACAATCGAAATGGTGTCTTGTGTTACGACTTGAGAGTAGATCCGGCGTCATTCATGACACTTTCTGCCGAGGAAATTCGTGATCGCATCTTCACACCAAGAATCGACCTTGAAGCAAACGGCTGGATACGATTGCCGATCAAAACCGTGCATCTGAACCGATGTCCGGCATTGTCACCACTCACCACGCTCCGACGGCATGATGCTGAACGAATCGGCCTCGATCTTGATCAAATTGCAGCCCATGCCACCCAATTGCAGTCAGACACAGCTGATGCGCTGGTTACGTCCGTTCAACTGGCGTTTTCGCCTCGGGAGTTTGATCCGGTGACGGACCCGGATCGCATGCTGTATGGTGGTGGTTTCTTCTCTGATGGTGATCGGGCAAAGATGCAGGAACTCCGTGGCATGGACCCGATGACGCTGGCGGCTGGTACGCCGCCTTTTGACGACCCCCGCCTGCCGCAAATGGTGTTCCGTTACCGTGCACGCAACTTCCCGGAGACACTCTCTACTGAGGATCGGGCGCGTTGGGATGACTATCGGAACCACCAGTTCGGTACTGATGACCGACTGCAGAACGTGATTACCGACACGGAGCATCGTCTTCAGAATGCTCCAAACGAAGCGCTCTCGGATCTCCTCGGATACCTCAGGACGCTGGCGGTTTCGCGGTGAGGGAGACCAGTACCTCAGAAAGCTGCATTCAATTTTCCGGTGTCACCAAATCCTGGGGTGAGACGGAAGTGTTGCACGGCATTGACCTCGCACTGCCATCAGAGACGGTGACTGCGTTGGTTGGAGAGAGCGGTAGTGGCAAGTCAACACTGCTCCAGATCGCCAACGGATTGCTTCGTCCGGACCGGGGAGAGGTGAGTGTCCTTGGTTCGCCTATTGACTATCACAACCTGCCCGAATTGAGACGCAGGATGGGTTTTGCGGTTCAGGGTGGCGGGTTGTTTCCGCATATGACCGTGTTCGATAACATCTCGCTGGTTGCGCGCCTTGAGGGCTGGTCAGAGGCCAAACTGTCTGAGCGGGTCGAAGAATTGTTTGCGTTGTTCTCGCTCCAGGGTGAACTGGCAGATCGTTATCCGCATGAATTGTCCGGCGGACAGCAACAGCGTGTTAGTCTGTCTCGCTCGATCATGCTGGCCCCAGCGCTGCTTCTACTGGATGAACCGTTCTCGGCTCTCGACCCGATCACGCGTGCATCCATTCATGAAGATTTCAACGCGCTCCGTAGCGCGACGAACTCCACAGTGCTGGTGACTCACGATATGGCGGAAGCGGTTCGTCTTGCTGACTACCTGGTCGTTTTGCGAGAAGGGCGCGTGATGCAGGAGGGGGATGTTGGCTCCGTCCGTTCTGCGCCAACCGATGAGTATGTCTCACACCTGTTTGAGGTCTTGGCGTGAAGCGGTTGATGCACGCTGTCGTCGCAACCAGCACGTTGCTGACGCTCAGTCTGTCGATGGCCGCACGCGCAGAACCCATTGTGATCGGCAGCAAGAATTTCAATGAGAGTTACGTGCTCGCGGAAATCATGGCTCAGCTGCTGGAGTCAAAAGGATTCGAAGTTGATCGTCGCACTGGGCTTGGCGGGACCACAATCTGTTACGAGGCATTGAAGTCCGGTGAGATCGATGTCTACGCAGAGTACACCGGGACACTCAGCCAGGTCATTCTGAAAACGGGTGCGCTCGCGCCAACCCTGGAGGAGCTGAATGCCGGTTTGGCTCCGGACGACCTGTCTGTTTTGCCCTCGCTCGGTTTCAACAATACCTATGCCATCACGCTGAAGGCGACATTGGCAGAGTCCTTGGGGCTGACAAAGGTGTCGCAACTGCCAGGGCAGGACTTCGAGGTTGCCGTCAGTCATGAGTTTCTGAATCGGGAAGATGGTTGGCCTGGTCTCGCGGCGAAGTATGGGCTCGATCAACAACCCACGGGTATCGAGCATGGGCTTGCCTATCAAGCCATCAATGAGGGGAAAATTGATATTACTGATGCCTACTCCACGGACGGTGATCTGGAACGATATGGATTGACGACCCTCGCCGATGACAAAGGATACTTTCCACAGTATTTCGCCGTTCCGTTTATTCGTAACGATCTTCCGCCAGAAGTGATCGCAGCGTTACGTCAGTTGGCTGGCGCTTTCGATGATGCATCCATGCGGGCACTGAACGCCCGGGTGGTGGTCGATGGCGATGATTTTGTAACCGTCGCGAGAGGCTTCCTTGTTAACAGTGGACTAGTGAGTGAGCAGGTCACCATTCATATGCCCGAAACATGGCAGCTGATCCTGACAGACACGACTAATCATCTGGTTCTGACCGGAATTGCGGTTTTCGTAGGCTGCGCCATTGGTATTCCGTTGGGAGTTATTGTGTTTCCGAACCCGGGGGCATCAAGAGCTGTGTTATATGTGGCAGGATTGATGCAGACGATACCGTCGCTAGCATTGCTGGCATTGATGATTCCCTTGTTCGGACTGGGTACAGTTCCAGCAATCATTGCGCTGACTCTGTACTCACTGCTGCCGATCCTGAGGAATACGATCACCGCGCTTATCACCATCGACCCGGAACTGAAGCGTGTCTCTTTGGCGATTGGACTCAACCCCGCACAGCAACTCCGCCACGTGCTGTTGCCTATGGCACTACCCAATATTCTCTCGGGTATCAAAACTGCAACGGTGATCGCGATTGGTACGGCCACGTTGGCAGCTTTTGTGGGTGCCGGCGGCCTGGGAGAGCCTATTGTGACAGGGTTATCGCTGAACGACATGTCGCTCATTCTGCGTGGTGCGATCCCAGCCGCATTGCTCGCGATCGTCGCCGAGTTCCTGTTCGACAGGCTTGAGAAGTCTCTGGTACCGGCTCATATGCTGTCCGGCAAATTGCCCGAGTAGCAGTATGCCAGGCCTTCGTTCAGACCTTGGCAAATTCTAGCGACCGACAGTACTCGATAAACTCGATGCCACTCCGTGAGAGCGGTTTATCCTTCGTGAGGAAGATGCCTCAGATCAATGGGATCCGGTCGAAGGCGATTTCGTCCAGTGTCACCGGTGAGTTGTTGTTTGCCATCGCCCGACATCAAACGATGATCGAGACACGTCATGGCACGCTCTTGCCTGAGGAGGTACAGCCGCAGAAATAGATCGGTGACCTCCCAGACGGTGCCAAAGGCGTCCCGTAAGTTGGTATCTGCAGGTCGTTCCACGGGGTCTTCGAGGTGCGAGTCGATTGGTGGTACTTGCCGCAACAAGCCAGGGGCATCAGCACGGAAGCATCGGTCGGTTCTCCCGATGCAGTGTCTTCGTATATCAACGAGCTGCTGCGCGAGAAGCGGAACCTGATGGGGATGGGATATCGTGAATATCGCACGGTGGATCCCCGCGCTCTGATCCTGAAATCCATTGCAATCGAGCTTTGTGAAGGCACAGACAACAAGGCGCTCGGCAACACGCTGGCCGCTATCGACGATCAGTTTTCTGTGCTGATGGCAAATCGTGGCAAGGATATCCATGCCAATGTTGAGCTGTACAAAGGTGCGATGTTTCTGGCCTTGGTAATGCCGGGGCTGTATGGGTCCGCTGGCAATCTACCTGGAGGCGAAGGCGGGAAACCGTTTGATTCAGCCACACGCGATGTATCGTCGTCCTTTGCTACGCTCGTACCGCCATTGAGGAGCCGTCTAAAGAGCCCCAGGCGTCCCTTTGTCCTTGTAGAACTGGAGCAACGCTTTGTACAACGCATGTGCATCGTCGCGTCCCGCGAGTTCCCTGATCGAGTGCATGGCGAAGGTCGGTACGCCTACATCGATTGTCCGGACACCAATTTCTTTGGCGGTGATCGGCCCAATGGTCGAACCACAGGCCATGTCCGAACGAACGGTGAAGGCCTGACATCCGACCTTCGCCCGACGACACAGCTCGCGAAAGTATCCTGCTGTTTCGCTGTTGGTGGCATAACGCTGGTTGGCGTTGATTTTGATTACGGGACCATCGTTGATCAGCGGGCCATGATTGCGGTCGTGTTTGGCGGCATAGTTCGGGTGGATACCGTGAGCGTTGTCTGTCGAGATCATGAACGAGTTTGCAATGGTGCGATAGTAGGACTCGGGATCCGGTAAAATCCGGGAAAGGACCGATCCTAGGAAAGGCCCCTCCGCGCCTTCTGCAGACGCACTGCCAACTTCTTCATGATCATTGCAAACCAGCACGCTGGTGAACTGGTCACCTGCGTCGAGCAGACTGACGAGGCCTGTATAGCAGCTAAGGAGGTTATCCAGTCTAGCACTGGCGATGAACTCATCTTCTATGCCCGTCAGTGCGGGAGCGTGGGTGTCGTAGAACGACAACTCGTGACCAAGAAGTGAGATCTTTCGACGCCGGCCTTTGTTCAGCTCCGCTGTGAGAAGATCATCAAATGTGATTCCTTTTTTGGCACGCATCAATATAGGCGGAATGTCCGTTTGTGGATTGATCTTCTGTCCATCGTTCACGCCTCGGTTGAGATGGATCGCAAGGCTCGGGATCGTAGCGATTGGCGATTTAAAGTCGATCAGTTCGTTGACGATACCTTCGGTTGTCTTGATCGTGACGCGCCCGGCAAGTGACAGGTCTCGGTCGAACCAAGGATTTAAGAGAACGCCACCATAGACCTCCACACTCAGATGCAGATAACCGGCCGTCGTCAGATCGGGATTGGGTTTCAGTCTAAGGCAGGGGCTATCCGTATGTGCGCCGACCATCCGGACACCAGTTTCGGTAATCGGTTGTTTGCCAACGATGAAGGCGACGATCGAAGAGCCATTGCGACAGACGAAATAGCGTCCGGCATTGATGTCCCAGAGGTCCCTCTCATCAAGCTCTGTGAATCCGGCGTCAGACAGGATCGAAGACATATTGGCGACGGCGTGAAACGGAGTAGGGCTTGCGTCAATAAACGAAAGTAGTCCGTCAACAAAGGATTGTTTGTTCATGTTGGTCATACTTGTGGTAATGCGATTTGACAGTGTCAGTGTAACAACTAAGATGGCCGGCCTTAAGTTGACCGGTCAATTGACAAGAAATTGGAGATAATAGAAGCGAGAAAAACGTGACGTTCAAACTCATTCACAATACGCACAACATGGTGATGCCGATGGGACGTGCCACTCGCTGACTTTCCCGTATCCTTCGGAAGGTGGCCAGCCTTCCGGGAGAAGTCGTTCAAAACAAAATGACTTGAGACTCCAGGTGGGCACACCGCCCGCGAAGCGATCCAATGATCCCAAAAAGGAGCTAGATATTAACAACCACTACATTACGACCCCAGTCTGCTGCGCCATTATTGAGCCCCATCTGGGCTATTCATGATGGAATTATATTGGACGCAAATCATGGGGATCACGTACCGATTCGAGACCCGTGTTTGCACGCCTCTCCTGATTCACTTATGTTCATAACATCACAGCAGGACCCACCATGACTGGATTTACCTCCAAAATTTTGCACGCAGATCGGCGCGGTCGCATCGAACATGGTTCGATCCATAAACCCGTTCATACCGCTGTCACTTATGCCTATGATGATGCCCACGATCTGGCGGCTGTCTTCCAGGGCGATCAGCCTGGGTATACCTATGGTCGACAGGTCAATCCAACGGTGACGGCGCTTGCGGACAAGGTGACATTAATGGAGCAGGGGGTGGCCACGGCGGCGTTCGGAACCGGTATGGCGGCGATCGGGACCACCTTTTTTGCACTTCTTCGAGCCGGTGATCATGTGGTGGCATCCTCGTTCCTGTTCGGAAACACTAACAGCCTGTTCAACTCGTTTGCCGAGCACGGTATCGAGGTGACATTCGTGGATGCTACCAGCACAGATGCGGTGGCGGATGCGGTTAAGGGCTCGACTAAGCTTGTGTTTGTGGAGACGATTTCAAATCCACGAACACAGGTCACGGATCTTGTGGGCATAGGACAGCTCTGCCGGGATCGGGGACTGATCTATATCGTCGACAATACCATGACGACCCCTTACCTGTTTCAGCCGAAGAATGTGGATGCATCCCTGATCATCAATTCGCTCACCAAGTACATCGGGGGGCACGGCAATGCATTGGGTGGTGCTGTGACTGAAGCCGGCAACTTCGACTGGTCCACGTTTCCCCATATCTACGATAATTATAAAAAGGGCGATCCTTCAGGCTGGGCGATTCAACAGATCAAGAAGAAGGGGATTCGGGATTTCGGCGCATCCCTCGGACCGGAGGCTGCGCATCACATTTCTGTCGGTTCCGATACGCTGGCATTACGTATGGAGCAGGCCTGCGCGAACGCACGCGTGATAACCGAGTATCTGAATGCCCATCCTGCGATCAAGAAGGTCTACTTTCCTGGCTTACCGGATCATCCTGAACATGAGCGAGCCAATGAGCTGTTCAGGTATCCTGGTGCTATCTTCAGTGTTGAACTGACTGAGATGGATTGCTTCGAGTTCCTGAACAGACTTGATCTGGTGATCTGCACCAGCAACCTTGGCGATACGCGATCACTCGGTATTCCGGTGGCCCACTCGATCTATTTTGAGATGGGGCCAGAACGACGCGCTTCGATGGGGATTGACGATTCTCTGGTTCGATTTTCTATTGGAATTGAAGATACGGATGACCTGCTGGCAGATTTTGAGCAGGCCTTACGCTAAAGTGGGCATGCCATTGATAGATCGTGAACCGCTGGCGCGGGAGATCAATCGTAACTGTCGTCTGACCGGTAAGTTCACGCTCCGATCCGGTCGCGAGGGGCTTGCCGCCGAAGGCATCAAGATGATCAGTCTGTTTAAACAGTCTGATCCAGAGGGCGTTTGAGCTTCTTCGAATCGATCTCAATCGACCTTTCCATCGACTCCTGGATCGACGATCAGCTTGCCCGGATGAGTCGGCCCGGCAACGAATCGGTAGGCTCTGCATTCCGGTAGGTCAGTTCCCCTCTAACCAATGTCGCAATGTATCCCTCGGTCTTCTGCTCAAGTCGTCCTGCACCGGATGGGAGGTCGTAAACCATCTTCGGCGCGCCGATTTTCAGATTGTCGAAATCGATTACGTTCAAATCTCCGCGCAGCCCAACCTTTAATTCACCCCGGTCCGTGAGTCCGACTGCGCGGGCCGTTTCACGTGTCTGGTTCCTGACCAGCGTTGGCAAATCAATCCGGTCTCCTCGCGATCTGTCACGGCCCCAGTGGGTGAGTCCAAATGTCGGGTAGCTGGCATCACAGATCGTGCCAACATGTGCACCACCGTCACCCAGTCCCATCAGGGTGTGTTCGTGCATGATGAGCTCGCGGCAGTTGTCGAGATTTTTCTCTGCGTAATTCGTCATGGGCATGTACATCATGGCGAGACCCTCACGTTCCAGCATGAGCTCATAGGCATATTCCTGCGGGTCGCAACCGGCGGCGGCGGCGCGGCCACCGACACTCTCTTCCGGCAGAGGCTCATAGTTGGGATCGCCGCTCAGTTCCCAGACATTCTGCATATCGCTCATACGTTTGAAGAGCTGTGTGAATCCGCGGGAGGACTCCTCTTGAAGGATGCGCGCTTTGACATCAGGGTCGCGAAGCCTGGACAGGCGTTCTGCCAGTGGGAGCTGTGAGATTCCGCGATAGGTCGGTTTACCCGAGAAAGGGTTCAGTGTGGTCGTGAGGCCCAGTGTGATACCGATAGCACGCGCTGCGACCTGCCCGCGAATATTCAGGCCTTTCTCATTGGCTTGCTCGATGCGATGAAGCAGTCGTTGCCAGCCATCAGGGCCGCCAATACCTTCTGCAAGTGTAAATGACAGCGGACAACCGCCACTTGCGACCATGCTTTCCAGCAGATCAAACTCTTCGTCGAGATCAAAAAAATCGGAGATCAGTTCGATCACGCCACGACCGGCATCACGGATACCTGCGGCAATACCGGCCATTTCGTCCAGTTCTGCCTGCAATGATGGTGTGTGGTCACCCTTACTGGAGCGGTGGTTGATGGAACGCGAGCTGGAGAATCCAATCGCACCAGCCGCCATGGCCTCACGGGTCAGGTCGCGCATCGCCCTGATGTCCTCTGGTGTTGCGGGTTCACGATCCAGTGCACGTTGTCCCATCACATAAACACGCAACGGTGCGTGTGGGATCTGAACGCCAATGTCCATATCAAATTGACGCTGATCGATGTAGTCCATATATTCCGGAAAACTCTCCCAGGCCCACTCGAGGCCTTCATTCAATACAACGCCAGGAATGTCCTCGACCCCTTCCATCAACTCAATGACCTTCTCCCGGTCACCTGGGCGCACTGGCGCAAATCCTACGCCGCAGTTTCCGGCGACGACTGTTGTGACGCCATGGTGGCTGGACGGTGCCATGCGGCTTGCCCAGGTTGCTTGGCCGTCGTAATGGGTATGGATATCGACAAGCCCAGGTGTCACTAGAGCGCCGTCA
>CAJWYI010000077.1 GCA_913049815.1 uncultured Gammaproteobacteria bacterium | reverse complement strand
CTTCTTGCGAGCGGGCGTCTTGCGCTTAGCAGCAGGCTTCTTCTTCGCAGCCGTCTTACGCTTGGCAGCAGGCTTTTTCTTCGCCGCTGTCTTACGCTTGGCGGCAGGCTTCTTTTTAGCAGCCGTCTTGCGCTTCGTAGCAGGCTTCTTCTTCGCTGCTGTCTTACGCTTAGCAGCAGGCTTTTTCTTCGCAGCCGTCTTACGCTTGGCAGCAGGCTTTTTCTTCGCTGCTGTCTTACGCTTCGGTGCTGCTTTTCTTGCGGTACGCTTGGCTACTGGTTTTTTCTTCGCAGCAGTTTTACGCTTCGCCGCTGCCTTCCGTTTAGGTGCAGCTTTTTTCTTTCTTGCAACCACTATCTTCACTCCTGTCTGGATTGAAAGTTCAGTCCTGAATCAGCATCTCTATCGTGTCCTCTGCTCGGCATGATCGATTCGCCATCGAACAAGTGATCTACATTGATGAACAAAAACTACAACAATGACAATTTCTCATCACAATTGTGCATGTCATCTTTCGCACATCGCTCATCGACTTTGTAGCAATCAATACGCTTAAAGAAGCTGAGCGCAAGATATAGTTGCGTGAACGGCGCCAAGTTTAGAAAAAAATTGTTCTTTTGCACACCTTTTTTTATGAAAAGTTGATCTTTTTCATAGTTTTACCAAACAAACCTATTCCAAAATCAATACGCAGCTTTGCAAAATTGGTTACACAATCAACACGAGTGGTTCCGTGCTGGTAACGTTACGCATTTATTTCTTTTAACGCCGTCTCAACCTGTACTTTGATGGCATCGGTATCGCCAACACCATCCACTGCGCAATAGGCAGGTCGTCCGCCTCCCGCATCAGACATGTCACTGTAAAACGCGACCAATGGTTGCGTCTGCTCCCGGTAAACTTCTAGGCGATTTCTGATCGTATCTTCCTGATCATCATCGCGTTGGATCAGATCCTCACCGGAAACATCATCTTTCCCATCTACTTTCGGTGGATTATAGGTGACATGGTAGACGCGGCCTGACCCAGGATGGACACGACGTCCAGCCAGTCGACTGATAATCTCGGCATCCGGTACCTGTATTTCCACAACACCGTCGATCTCAACACCCGCATCGACCAGGGCCTGTGCTTGTGGGATCGTTCTCGGGAAACCATCGAACAAAAAGCCCCTCACACAATCTGGCTGGGATATTCGCTCCTGTACCAGCTCGATAATGATCCCATCCGTAACCAGTTCCCCCGAATCCATCACCGACTTCACACGATTACCAAGATCTGATCCCGATTTCACCGCCTCTCTCAACATATCGCCCGTTGAAACCTGCGGAATGCCGTATTGATCAACAATAAACTGTGCTTGAGTACCCTTGCCTGCACCGGGAGGTCCCAAAAGAATGAGTTTCACTGTGTTCTCCTGCATGTGTTGTTGATGTCGTTGATGACGAAAGTTACATGATTGGATCGAATATCCACCGACGGATCAATAGCCCATAGCGAAAAGTGACAATCCGGGATGCAGTCACGAGCCCGAAATGGTGCGTTTCGTGTACGCACATTCGGGAGCTGTTCGATCCTTTCCAGTTTGCGAAGTACATTGTTCAAACTACACACATCAATAGTCGTGTTCATCCGGCTCTTCCGTGACAGCCCTTTGTAGCGCGAGTGCGAACAAACACCAAGCTCGGCTTTTTAATGCATGTCCCATGTTCGAATCTGAACCTCAACAACCTTGCCATACGGAGCGATAAAGTCGGTGTGAAGCGAGTGCCAGCCGTTCAGTTTCAGCGATGCGATGTAGTCGTCAGACTCGCCCGGAAGTTTGGCATACAGTAGGTGCACATGACCTGCGGTCTCTGCCTCAAGCCTAATCATGGCAAACCGTCTGGCCAAAGTATCTCGAAATCTCTCGACATAGCGCTCTCGATCGACTCGACGCGCCGTTCGCAGCCCTGCAATTTTCTTGCACTAATCCAAATGCAGGAACAGAGAGGAAAGATCTTCTAAATCCCATTTGAGTTGTCCGACGCCCAGGTGATGTGTCAGCGGCGCGTAAATGTCGAACACTTCTATAGCCAGTTTGTGTTGACGTACGTAAGTATCGGTAGATGCTGCCCTGATGCGACTAGTGCGTTCTGCTAGTTTGATCGACGCTACACGAAAGTCTTCGACCAGCGTGGTCGACATTCGGCACGCCTTCCAACTGATTAAGCCGCATAACCAGTACTTAAGTAGTAAGTATGCGTATATTACTAAACGCTGCCATCTTGAGCACGCCGGTCACCAGATCTGCCACGACGACACCATACTGGTTGCAAACATGCTGAATGGTGGTCTGGTTTTCGCGCAGTGCGTGATACACGATCGCAGTGACAAAACCATCTTCATCAATCCGGAGCTCAGACAGGCTGTTTGCCATGTCCAAACCCGTTCGGAAACTCGACAGGCGCTTGCCTAGGCTCCGGAATTAAGCATAGATCTCTTTTCAATCAGTTCGCAGGCTTGGCGAAGGCCTGCCTCATCGAAATCAGGGTCGACCCCGTGATGTTTTAGAGCTAGCCATTAAGATCGACAACCCCATCACCATCGATCTGGGGAGCTGTACGTACCTTAACCATGCGCTGTCCTTTTGGGACGTGTAAATCGCGCGATTGACTCAACGTGGGTGGTATGCGGAAACATATCCACTACGCGCGCACTATCCAGGCAAAAACCAGCGTCTGTGAGCAAGTTCGCGTCACGAGCCAGCGTCACCGGATTGCAGGAGACATACACTATCGTTTCAGCATCCGAATCCGCAAGCGACTTGCACAACAATTCTGCACCTGTCCGCGGAGGATCCAGAACTACCTTATTGTACGGAGACAGGGAGATCGCAACGCCCTGATCGGAATACAGGTCTACGACTTCAAAACGCACGTGGGGCAAATGGTTCAACCTCGCATTATATCGAGCACGGCCGATGCTCATCGCTACACTTTCGACACCAACGACCTCATCACAATGGGCCCCGATCGGGATTGTGATGTTACCGATTCCACAGAAGGTATCCAGAACACGATCGCAGCGCTCCAGTTCCAGCAGTCGAATCACTTCCGCAATCAACTGTCGATTGATCGCCGCATTGACTTGCACAAAATCCAAAGGGTGAAACGCCATTCGAATCACCGTGTCTGGATTCCCACTCTCGGGATCCAGAACGTGAACAGAGTAATGCAGCAAGTCAGAGGCGTCTTCCGGCCAGTGTCGGGCACATGTTTCAGGGCCTTCAGGTTGAAGAAAGACGTCTACATGATGGGATTCTGCAAACCTGGTGAGCACATCGCGATCCTGGTATGTCAATTCAAACAGATGCCTGACAACGAGGGCAGTCTTGTCATCACCAACAGCAACCTCGATTTGAGGAACCTTAGAAGGCTCACTTAGCGATTCGACCAGTCCTGCCAGCGGTTTCAGGAGTACTCCGACCGGATCGGCCATCGTCCAGCATCGGTCAGTATCGACAATGAAGCCACCATGCTGCTCTCGGAACCCCACAAGGACCTCATCCCGCTTCGAAACATAGCGAACACCAAGCCTTGCTTTCCGCCGATATCCCCAAACGTTAGCCGTCAGGGGGGGTAGCCATTGACCGGGCTGAAGATGCTGCAGCAATGCACGCACCCTGGCTTCTTTCATCGTGATCTGAGCCGCAGGCGCCATGTGCTGTAGCGAACAACCACCGCAGAGCGAAGCAGCGGTACACTGCGGTCGAACGCGGTCCTCCGATGCTTCATGGATATCGATCGCGCGAGTAATCAGACGACGACGCTTTCGCGTGATGGGTTGAACAGTCACTTCCTCGCCTGCCAGAACACCTGACGCGAGAACAGAACCCTGCTCATCAATGCCGTAACCATCGGCCTGCAAAGATGCGACGCGGAGCCTTAAAGGATCGCGGCGTTTCAAGATTTTGGCGAGAATACACCGGTAGAAAGGTACCGGTCACCGCGATCACAAATAATGGCCACAATCGTTGCATCTTGAACCTCCCGGCTGATCTGCAGCGCCCCAGAAACACAGCCACCGGAAGAAGGACCGCAAAAAATACCTTCCTCTTTCGCCAGCTGGCGCATGGTTTCTTCCGCCAACGTCTGTTCTATATCGATGATCCGATCCACCCGTGCCGCATCATAGATTCGAGGAAGGTAGGCTTCAGGCCATCGCCTGATACCGGGAATAGCACTACCTTCAATCGGCTGCAATCCAACAATCTCAATGTCCGACTTATGTTCGCGAAAGAACCGCGAGACACCCATGATCGTTCCTGTGGTACCCATAGAACACACAAAATGGGTGATCTCACCACCTGTCTGTCGAAGGATCTCCGGACCTGTCCCTTCATAGTGTGCAAGAGGATTATCCTGGTTCGCGAATTGATCCAGCACCACGCCTTTACCATCCGCGACCATCTGATCCGCAAGATCACGAGCCCCTTCCATACCTTCATCTTGCGACACCATGACCAGCTCCGCACCGTAGGCCGCCATTGCCGCCTTACGCTCCTCGCTCATATGAGACGGCATAATCAGGACCATATGGTAGCCTTTGATCGCAGCTGCCATGGCTAACGCGATCCCGGTGTTGCCGCTGGTAGCTTCGATCAAGGTATCTCCGGGTTGAATACGTCCTGCTTTTTCAGCTCTTGCGATCATGCTGAGGGCAGGTCTGTCTTTGACGGATCCGGCCGGATTGTTACCTTCAAGCTTCACCAACACTGTATTGCTGGTTTCGCCAGGTAGCCGCTGAAGACGTACAAGAGGTGTCTCACCAATACATGACTCGATGGTTGGATAATCCATCTATTCTCCCATTCACGTGACCCGTCACCATCACCATCGTGCGGTCATGGCCGAAAAGAAACCAAATGCCGAAACGGATCTATAATTGTATGAACTTTGTGAGTGGCTATGAACAGCCCTCTGATGTGTCCGCCTATAATAACAGTTTCGATTCGGACTATCACAAGAACGCTCCTATCCGTCTCTTCCCCTTTTTTCGCAATTATTGCCCCCCGTTTCGTCACCTGTATCCTCACGATATGGCCACCAACGCACGCCGCTCTTACCCTCGCAACTGCCGTCATTGTGATGAGACTCATCGCCTACGTGCTTGCAAAACACTTCACCACCATTCTCTGGTGAGTACACGGCACACGCGAACCTAGAACCGGAAATAACCATCACAGCAGCCCGTTCGACAAGCCATTCAACAACCCAATAAACGAAGAGGGAAATTGCGCACAGCGAACACATCAAAAAAGCGATCGCCCACATTGGTGCTTCTCTGATCGCTGAGGCCAACCCCAGGCTACCTGAGAGTCGTTTTGTCGTTCCATCTCTCGAGAGTTTGCTGTTTCTCATCGAGGAGCAACAACATCAAATTCAATGGCTCGACCCCTTTCAATGGGTGGCACATAGTCAATCGTATCCTCGCACGCCTAGGAAAACTCACGGAATCGGGTAACCGGGGAGAACTGGATCTCACGATGACGCTCTTCACCCATAAAACTCATGAACTGCAAACGTGGTATGACTGCACCGCAATGTCTTCGAAACCAGACTGACCATAATAGAATCGCCCTGATCACCCGCCCGAAAACTCAATGACAACCCATGCAATGGCATATTCGCGTTCGTCCGACAGAGAAATATGAATATGATCTGTCCCTAGTCTCGTCAAGGCAGCCCCAACCAACTCAACCCATGGCGACCCATCCAGTCGCTTCCTGATACCAATCTGCTTAAACGAAACACCTTGTCGCATACCTGTTCCCAGCGCCTTGGCAACAGCTTCCTTTCCCGCAAAACGCCTTGCCAGATAGCCGATCCGATCTCCGGATAGTTTTTCGAAGCGGCGACGCTCTCGATCATCGAGGACTTTACTGACAAATCGGTCGCCAAATCGGTCCAATGAGCGCTCAATCCGTGTGCGAGCGACCAGATCGATTCCGATCGAACGAATCATCCTAAGTGCGCTTTCAGGCTGCGGTACATCTGACGCGACACCAATGGCTTACCTCCCAACAGATCATCAATCGCCGCCCGCGTGACATCTCTGGCAGTGCGCGCGCTATCACCATCCAGATCGTCGGCTTCAATGCGCAACAACGTCGACCCGGGATAGCGACCCGCAGACTCACTCGTCGCAACGAACCCCGTGCCCGGTTGAAATCGATATGTTTGTCCTGGCGATACGCACTCGCCTGAAGCCGCATCTATACCAAATGAAATGCCGTAACCAAGTCCCTCCAGGAGCTGTAACTCAAACCTTCGCAAGGCAGGTTCGATCATCTCCGTGCTTTTGGCGATAGATAGCTGCGTCAACAACTGGCCATAGCCAGCGACGACCTGGGGCAGAGGATCGTGACGGACAAGCAGTCTGACCAGCAGCTCGTTGACATACATGCCGATCATCAGACTCTGTCCTGAAATCTGAAGAGGTGACGCCGGGAAGTCTGTTTTCGTGAGCGTTTTCAACTCCCCCTTACCGCGCCAGCTCGCGAGAAATAATCGAAACGGTTGCAGACTCGATGCCAGGCGGCCGCCTTTGGAACGTGCACCTCGCGATACGACTGTAACTCGACCGAACTCACCTGTGAGCAGATCCAAAATCAGGCTGGTGTCGCGATACTTACGGGAATGCAGGACCCACGAAGGAGTTAGTGCTTCACTCATCCCGGTACCCCAGGCTGCGTAAAGCACGTTCATCGTCCGACCAGCCACTTTTGACCTTCACCCACAGATTCAACATGACTTTACGCGACAGCAGGGACTCAATATCCGTGCGTGCGTCTGTGCCAATACGCTTCAGCCTCTGGCCGGACTTTCCGATCAGGATCACCTTCTGGCCCTGACGCTCGACATACACGGTCATATCAATATGGATAGTCTTTCCGTCGTCCTTGAACTCATCCACCTGAACGGTGACGGCATAGGGTAACTCCTCTCCAAGCTGTCGAATGATCTTCTCTCGGACCGTCTCCGCTACCATAAACCGGACACTTCGATCGGTAATTTGATCATCGGGAAACAGAAATGGACCTGGCGGCATTACCGCATTCACCAGCGCTTCAAGCGCCGAGACATTTTCACCAGTCGTAGCAGAAATTGGGACAAGCTCAGCATCGGGGAAATTTTCCGCCAGTTCTGTCAGCTTTTTTACGAGCACATCTTGGCCCGCTAGAAGATCAATTTTGTTCACGGCAATAATCAACGGACATCCGAGCTCACGCATTGCATCCCTAGCCTTCTCGTCGTCCTCATTCCAACTCGCGCGGTCAGTCATCCAGACCACAACATCAACATCACGCAATACCGACACGGCGGTCTGGTTCATGTAGCGATTAATAGCCTTCTTCTGACCGTCGTGAATACCCGGCGTGTCGACATACAGAACTTGTGTATTCTCATTCGTCTTAATGCCGATCAGACGATGCCGTGTCGTCTGCGGTTTGCGCGACGTAATGCTCACTTTCTGACCCAACAGATAATTGAGCAGCGTAGACTTGCCGACGTTGGGGCGACCGATCAGTGCAGCGTAGCCACATCGTGTGCTAACAACACTGTCTTCGTGTGAGTCAGACATCGAACAGGAGTTCCAACGCTTTTGAAGCCGCAGACTGTTCTGCCGCCCTTCGGGCACCCGCCTCACCGAGCACCGGTTCGCTCAGGAGGTCACAGTAACAGGCTACAACAAAGAGACGTTCATGGTCCGGTCCAATGGCTCCAACTACCTCGTACCGAGGCAACGAAACTCGCCTGGCCTGCACCAGTTCCTGCAGTCGCGTTTTGGCATCTTTGGTCGCTGTTTGATGAATTGTTTCTGACAAGCGATCGGCAAACCATCGATGGACACAGGCCTCAGCTGATGCGAGATCCGAATCTAGGTAGATAGCTCCTATAAGAGCTTCCAGAGTGTCCGCCAAGATAGAATCCCGATCAAATCCCCCGCTCTTCAGCTCACCTTCGCCCATAATCAGATGTTCGCCGAGATTAAGTTCTCTCGCGATTTCTGCGAGGGTCATCTGTTTAACGAGGCTTGCGCGCATTCGGCTGAGTTCGCCTTCGCTGGCACGCTCAGCCTGATCGTAGAGATAGGTGGTCACCACCATGCCCAAAATACTGTCGCCCAGGAATTCGAGCCTCTCGTAGTTATGGCTGCCGAAACTGCGGTGGGTCAGAGCCTGACGGCACAAGTCGTGGTTGGCGAACTCATAGCCAAGACAGCGAAACAATCTGGCGAACGTTTGCGCTGTCATGGGAACTAAAGCATTTCTTCGCTGTGCTGAAGACTGAAGACCAGGTGCACATTGCCGATCAGCTCGTTAGGTACAGGAAAATCGCACTCGTTGTTGATATTCAATAGTTTGATCATCATGTCTTCGATCGCATTATCGCCGCGACCCGTCATACTATTTTCATTTCCGATCCAGTTCATCGCGTAACTGACGGCGCCATGGTCGAGATGCAGCGCGGAAACATCTTAAATCCCACGGTCAGCACACCACCCAATAGAGGAATGATGATCAACCAGCCACCGAATCCCATTCCTCGCCGATAATATGATGATTTCATCGTGGCCTCCTGTTTCCTGCCAAGTCCTGACGTCCACCCTGAATAGATATTGTCTCATTTCGGATGAAAGCGTCGCTCCAGATCAACGAATCAGTCCATTTCTTGCCAGCGTTGGCATGTTGAACCCAGGCTCCTTGTGTAACCAGATCGCCACTGCCTTACCAACAATCTTCTCTTCAGAAACGAAACTCCAGTCCCTGCTATCGCTGCTCTGGTCACGGTTGTCACCCATCATAAAGTAGTGTCCTTCCGGCACAACCCACTCGTCAGGTCTGTTCTCTCGATAGGGACTGACATGGATCAGATGTTCAGACACACCCAATTTCTCCGAATACACCTGATATCTCGGCAGGTTCGGTGGGATGTTCGCAACGAAAGCCCGGGTCTGCTCAACGTCATTAATATACAGGGTCTTTTTCTCATATCGAACCCTATCACCAGGGACTCCGACAATCCGCTTGATGAAATACTCGTTCTCATGGGGTGGAATAAACACCATTACCTCACCGGTCTTCGGCTCGTCCATGTCGATGATGCGCGTACCCAATACTGGGAGCCTGATGCCATATGCGTACTTGTTAACAAGAATAAAGTCCCCGACTTGCAGTGATGGAATCATGGACCCTGTGGGAATCTGGAACGGTTCAGCGAGAAACGAGCGTAGGACCAGAACGACAAGCAACACGGGAAAGAACGATATGGAATACTCGACAACAACAGGACGGGCAATTTCAGGCTCTGATGCTTCCGTTGCCGATCGCTGAATCGCACCGTCTCCGTCTGTCACAGATATCGCCATTGCCGCCGAGCGGCGAGGATGGAACACAAGTACGTCCAATAACCAGATGAGACCGGTGCCCGCAGTAGCAATGACAAGGATCAGCGGAAAATTCACACCCATAGGAGTATTCGCATATGCTCGGGGCTGGTTTGAGCCATCTATTTCTCGACCTTCAGGATCGCAAGGAATGCATCCTGGGGTATTTCGACACTTCCCACCTGTTTCATGCGTTTTTTACCGGCTTTCTGCTTCTCAAGCAGCTTTTTCTTACGCGTGATATCACCGCCATAACACTTGGCGGTCACATTTTTACGCAGTGCCTTGACATTGGTTCGCGCCAAAATTTGCCCCCCGATCGCGGCCTGAATAGCGACGTCGAACATCTGTCGAGGAATGAGTTCCTTCATTTTACTGGTGAGCGCCATCCCTTTGCTACGGGCATTATCCCTGTGCACTATTACAGAGAGTGCATCGACTTTATCGCCGTTAATCAAGACGTCGAGCTTGACGAGATTGGCTGCCTCAAAACGATCCAATGAATAATCCAGAGACGCGTACCCTCGACTGACCGATTTTAGACGATCAAAAAAATCGAGGACGACTTCTGCCATGGGCAAATCATAGGTCACAGACACCTGGTTCCCCACGAACTGCATATCCTTTTGTACACCGCGACGTTCAACACACAGCGAGATGACGTTGCCGAGGTGTTCCGAGGGTACGAGGATGTTTGCACACGCAATAGGTTCTCGCATCTCTTCGATGACAGAGGGCTCCGGTAACTGCGAGGGATTATCGACGCTGATCACCTCACCAGTCTTGTCTAGGATCTCGTAGATAACGGTCGGTGCCGACGTGATGAGATCTAGATCGTATTCGCGTTCCAAGCGTTCCTGAATGATCTCCATATGCAGCATACCGAGAAATCCCAGACGAAATCCGTTGCCAAGCGCATCCGAAGATTCAGGCTCATAAACCAACGACGCATCATTCAATGTCAATTTTTCAAGCGCGGTGCGGAAGTCTTCAAAGTCATCGGCACTCACCGTAAACATGCCCGCATAGACTTGCGGTTTGATCCGCGCAAAACCAGGCAGCGCGTCAATGTCAGGACTATCGGCATGCACAATTGTGTCACCGACCGGTGCCCCTTTAACGTCCTTGATGCCTGCCACTAGATAGCCCACTTCGCCAGCATTCAACGTACCCGTAGATTGTTGCCTTGGCGTAAAGATACCGACATCATCCACCTGATGGATCTTACCGTTGGATTTCAGGGCAATGCGATCTCGCTTCGTAAGCCGTCCCTGCGTGACCCGGATAAGAGAGACCACACCCAGATAGTTATCGAACCAGGAATCGATGATCAAAGCCTGGGGAGGAAGGTCTCGGGTATCTTCTGGGGCCGGGATAACTTCGATCAAAGTCTCCAGTAATTCTTCAACGCCATCGCCTCGTTTCGCACTGACAAAGACCGCACCACTGGCATCGATACCAATGATTTCCTCGATTTCCTGGCTGACAAGATCAGGGTCTGCCTGTGGCAGATCCAGTTTGTTGAGTACGGGCAGGACCTCGAGACCCTGTTCGATCGCGGTGTAACAGTTCGCTACCGACTGTGCTTCAACACCTTGCGCGGCGTCGACAACCAGAAGCGCTCCCTCGCAGGCTGACAACGAACGCGAGACCTCATAGGTAAAATCGACATGTCCCGGCGTATCAATAAAGTTCAGTTGGTAGGTGTTTCCGTCTTTCGCTTCATAGTCCAGAGTGACACTCTGGGCCTTGATCGTGATCCCCCGCTCACGTTCGATATCCATCGAATCGAGGACCTGCTCCGCCATCTCGCGATCCGATAAACCGCCACACCGTTGAATAAATCGGTCTGCCAGCGTCGACTTGCCATGATCGATGTGTGCGATGATGGAAAAATTTCTGATGTAGTCTGGCTCGGCCACGAAACGTCTGGACCTCCTAAAGGCAGCCATGGAGTTTAGGCGATGCACCTGTTCCACGCCAGACAAGTCCACGATCGTTTGTCCAGTGTCAGTCCACCTTGAGCACCTTGAAACTAGGGCGACCATTTCTCAGAACACGAATATGGACCCTATCACCGGGTTCGAGTGCTTCTAACCGTGCACCAAAATTATCTGCAGATTGAACCTGCTCGCCGCCCATGGACGTGATGACGTCGCCACGTTGAATTCCCGCCTGTGCCGCTGTACCTAAGCTACGAATCACCAATACCCCCTTGTCGAGGTCCAGCTGAACCCGCTCGTCGTCTGTAAGATCACGAACACCAAGCCCCAGAGACGTATCATTCTTCTGTCCCGATGATCGGTTCACTCCCAGCAGACGATCGTCCAGCGTACCAATCGTCACTTTGAGACGCTCTCGTCGCGTGTCACGTATCACCACGACATCAACCTTCTCACCGACGCGGGTTTGTCCAACAAAGTGCGGAAGCTGTGACGACAGATCGATTTCCCGACCATCGAACTCAACGATGATGTCACCTTCCAGGATACCCGCGGCTGCCGCAGGTCCGTCCGATGTGATTTCAGCGACCAGTGCGCCGGTCGCACGGTCCATCCCAAACGATGCAGCCAGATCCTTGTCGATCGGCTGTATCAGCACACCCAGCCAGCCCCGTGTGACTTTCCCTTCCGTCTTCAACTGCTCAACGACATCCAGTGCGATATCGACCGGAATCGAAAAGGACAATCCCATAAACCCGCCGGATCGTGTGAAAATCTGCGAATTAATTCCGATCACTTCACCATCCATATTAAACAGGGGACCTCCGGAGTTCCCTGGATTAATCGCCACATCGGTCTGGATAAACGGAATATAGTTGGCGCTGTTCTCTGGGAGACTGCGGCCCAATGCACTGATAATTCCAGCCGTTACCGAATACTCAAATCCGAAAGGCGAACCTATCGCCACCACCCACTCGCCGACTTCTAGAGATGCTGAACGACCCAGTTTGACCGTGGGCAGGTCATCGGCGTCGATTTTCAGCAATGCCAGATCAGACAGTGGATCAGCACCAACCAATGTTGCGGTACGTTGTCTTCGGTCACTCAGCGATACGGTGATCTCATCTGCGTCAGCGACAACATGATGGTTGGTAAGCACGTAGCCATCTCTAGATATGATGAAACCCGATCCCATAGCGGGAGGCCGGAATCTAGGGCTTTTCGGATCCATGAACCGGCGAAAAAACTCAGGGAGCTCGGGATCCTGTAGCTGATCTGCCCATCGATCGGATTGTCTTGTTCGCTCTGCGCTGATGTTGACCACTGCAGGTGACACTTCCTTGACCAAGTCCGTAAACTGCGGCAGCTGGGCGCTCGCGAACCCGACCCAAGACACACAAAACAGCACTAACC
>CAJWYI010000076.1 GCA_913049815.1 uncultured Gammaproteobacteria bacterium | reverse complement strand
GAGTCAATACAATGCGCGACCAAGTCGTCTGGCCTCGCCAAATTAAAAGATCCCCGATGGGACTTGGCCAGGCCTGTCCTGACACTATCTACAACGACTACGTCGCGCATTCTCATTCTCCAAAGTTGCATTTAACGAGCACACAAGGACCGGTATTGTGCACGCACCCCTGGGGAAGTACAACCAGCGTGACACCGCCGTTTGGGTGCCTTTAACCGACGCCTCGGTTAGTTGATTTTCTGGAGACTTGCGGTGAGGTGATCAACGCTCTCTTCCAGTCCTCCAGAACGGTTTCGGCGGAGCCAGCAGGTTCTATGTTGGTCAATTAGCTCGCGAAGCTCCTTTCGAAGTTCCGTTGGACGTCCGTGACCAATCTGAATGCGCTGTATGCGTCGGATACCGTGTGCAGCCAATTGAGCTGCTGTCATGAGTTCATCGGCGATCAGTGAATCAGTGAGTTTACTCGCGCGTTCAGACAGGGTGGTTAGACGTTTTAGAAGCTCTCTCGCCCGCGCAGGTTTGATAGCGAGTGCAGCGTCTTCACCAAGCAACCCGGGGAACAAGCCATGGTTGAAAACGGTGCTATTACGGCAGTAGACCTCTGAAGCCTCATCGAGGTGCCCAAGAGACAGAATGACGTCCGCACTCGCGCGGCGAAGGTCAAAGACTAATTGCAAGCCGCTGTTGATATCTTTCTCAGTGGGTGGGCGGCCGGTCCATGCGTGCCCTGCTGCGACCACAAAACCTGGGTAGCTGAACGGGAGGTATTGATGATGCCCACGGTCTCCCCAGTCGGTCACTAGTAGACCGCGTGCGCCGTGTTGGCGTCCATATTCTGCAGCCCGTCGTATGTTGCGCCGCATGTTGTCAGTTCGACCGAGAATTGTGTTCCAGCTGCTTGTGCCAGGACAAACGTAGAACGGCATCCCCGATTTATCCAATGCGCGACATTCAGCTGGAAACGGATGTTTGGCTTCGTAACCCCAGAGCATCGCGGTCGCACCTTCTGGCAAGTCAGGAAGGACTTCTGGATGCTCGATCACGACATCAGCCCAGATCATTGTGTGCTTGTTATGTTGTTTGACGAGATTGTTAATCTGTTGAAGGAACTGGGTATAGACCCTCTGAATACCTTGCTTCCGACATCGTGCCTGACTTCTGCCGGTTCCAAGTTCCCACGGTTCGTCCCCACCAATATTGAACCGATCGCTATCGTGTAATGGGAGAAACTGATCATAGAGGTCTTTGAGCAGATCAAGCGATCGTCTGTTGGGTGTGAGGGTGGATCCGTAGGGAACCCGTTGCCCGGTGAGGGGGTGCACGAACCCGTGGGGAGATTCAGCAAACTCCTGGTACTCCGGATGACGCAACCAGCGTTCGAAGTGCCCGAAGGAATTGAGATTGGGTACGAGATTGATGAAATGCTTCTGACAATAATCCTGAATTCGAAGCAATTCGCTAGTGGTCAGTGGTGACGAATCTTTCCAAACCGCTTCATGCCCATGGAACGCATAGGTGTGCTCGATATAGAGCTGCAGTTGATTGAATTTCAGCAGTGCCAATTGGTCTATGAGAGTGAAGATAGTCTCAAGTGTGGGCACCTTGCAGCGACTAATGTCGAGCATAACGCCTCGTTCTGGGAAGAGTGGTGAGTCTCGGATCGAGAGGCAAGGGATCTGTCTAGATGATTGTTTCATTATTTGCGACAGCGTTGCCAGACCGTAGTAAAGGCCTGACGAGCTATTCGATGTGAGTCTTACACCAGAAGGCTTGATAGTAAGATTGTATGCGTCATCCCCAAGTGACCGATCCTCATCGATACAAAGTAGTGCCTCCGAACCAGAGCTATCGTAGGTCAGAGCCAGCTTCTGGTCCTCCGAGAAAGCGATGAGCTCGCTCCTGATTCTAGGATCAGATGCAAACGTCGAACGAATGTTTATGCGCGTCGGCGTCGTGGCGCGCCTTAGCCATGTGCGAGGTACCGGTTTTAGGAACCGTGGCTGCGGATAAATGTGCATACAGGATTAATGCATGACGGGGGTGGGTTGTCGAGTTCCGAAAGACAGGACAGACTCGGGTAGAACAGAGAAATTGCTGTTTCCGGGTTTCCCGTTACGGAGTGAAATATGAAATATATAATGTCGATCGATCAGGGTACTACTAGTAGTCGTGCCATCCTGTTTGATGAACGTGGGCGTCAATGCGGTGTGTCGCAGAGGGAGTTTCCGCAGTTCTTCCCCAATGATGGGTGGGTAGAACAGGATGCCAACGAAATCTGGACGTCGACCGTCGAGGTTGTGCAAGAACTTATGAAGAGAAACGCCCTTTCTTCCGGTGATCTGATCGCTTTTGGCATCACGAACCAACGTGAAACTACTGTCGTTTGGGATAGGGCGACTGGAGAGCCGCTTCATCGGGCCGTCGTCTGGCAGGATCGACGGACCGCTGACTGGTGTGAAAGCCAGTCGGGATCACCTTTCGCGGATCTCGTTACTGAACGAACGGGCCTGCTTGTTGACCCGTATTTTTCAGCAACGAAGCTTGCATGGATCCTCAATAATGAAGCGGGTCTTCGAGAACGTGCTAAACGTGGTGAGGTCGTCTTTGGAACGATAGATGCTTATCTGCTGTTCCGACTAACAGGAGGTAAGGTTCATCTTACCGATGCGACCAATGCGTCCAGGACAATGCTCTACGATATTCATCGAGGGGTCTGGGATGAACAGATCTTATCAACGCTGAATATACCAATCGAGATGATGCCAGAAGTCTGTGATTGCGCCCATGAGTTCGGCGTGACAGGGCTTTTCGGTGGGGCCGTCCCGATTCGGGGCATGGCGGGTGACCAGCAGGCGGCACTTATCGGTCAAGGCTGCTTCACTAAGGGAGACATAAAAAGTACCTATGGCACGGGATGTTTTGTCATCGTCAATACCGGAGACGACCCGCTGAGGTCGGAGAATCGTCTACTCAGCACTGTGGCTTATCAGTTGGAAGGTCACACAACTTATGGGCTCGAGGGTAGCATTTTCGTCGCGGGCGCCGCAGTACAGTGGCTCCGCGACGAATTGAGGCTGATTGCTTCTGCGCATGAGACGGAACAGCTTGTCTCTGACGCTGGTGGCGTCTATCTGGTCCCCGCCTTTACCGGGCTTGGTGCACCGTATTGGGATCCTAACGCGCGAGGCGCGTTGACAGGTTTGACCCGCGACAGTGGTGTGAGTGAAATCGTGACGGCGACCTTGCAATCCGTGGGCTATCAGACGCGCGACTTGATAGATGCGATGGTTGCTGATGGGGTGTCTGTTTCAACCGTGCGCGTGGATGGTGGGATGGTTGTGAATAACTGGGTGGTGCAATTTATCGCGGACATCCTGCGTAAACCTCTTCAGAGACCTGTGGTTACGGAAACCACAGCACTGGGTGCTGCGTTATTGGCAGGTCTGCAATCTGGGGTCTTTGCTCATTTGGATATGGTTTCTGAACTGTGGCAACTCGACCGTTCTTTTTCGCCAGCGATGCCTGAAGACCAGTCAGAAAGACTCTACGAGGGCTGGAAGGACGCCGTTCGTCGTGTTCGGTCGAACGTCTGAGTATATTAGCGTTAGTGAGGCACGTGTGCCTGAGCCACCATCCCTCCAAGGATACCCATTCCCGACATTCCCTTCACACAGACCAGTTCCTGCCTGAAGCAGAACTGACCAAGCACCAACAAGGGAATCACTGCGATCTGAAAAGGCCTGCCAGCATCTTGCCGAAGATTAAGATCGCCCTCTTCGCACACATGGACGATGAGTTGCTGGTTCGGGCGCGAGACGCCAAAAACAATGCTGAGCAGCATGAGTTCTTCGCTGCGATGTCGTATCTGAAGAAGGCCAAGAACACCGTCAGCCAGCAATTTACGGATGAGGTCACAGATCAGGTTGATAATTTCAGGGATCTGAATGCTCGATTAGCGGTCGCTAATATCATCTCACGGAGCGAACGTGCATATCAGAGCTATCTGTCGCCACCAATGTAAGCGGTGTTTATTATGGGAGGCGTCTCAGGGTGGGTCGTCAGTACCTCGTGAGTCGCAGATAGAACGGATTTACGGGAGTATTGCCGGTCGCTTACATCCGACCTGCGGCGCGGAATGCATCTCAGATGAGGTCATGGGCGTGGTAGATCATTTACAGGTACTACGGATGCGGAGCCTCCCTCAATATCGAATACCACCACCACGGTCCCTGCTTCGAGCTGCGCAATAACTTCTCGGACCTTGTCGGCAAGGCTCACCTCTTCCTCCCCATACTCGGTACCCTCCCGCGACACAAACTCCTCAACCAGACCACTTAGCGCCTCTGGTGAGAGTTCTTGCCACGGTATGATGGTGCCACGATCCATAATTACCACCGTCTCAATGGCCGTTCGAATCTCCTGAACCGGCCCGCGAGTCCGTTTGCTTCATCGCATTACACCCGGCCCTTTGTGATGTCATAACTCGATCGGACGTCGCTAAAAAAGACATGACATGCCGCAATGTCAGAGAACAATGCTGTCCTGCTGGTTGTAGAGGACGAGCCCCTGACCTCTCCTGGCACCTAGTGAGCACTCAAGTCTGTCCACTGAGCTCGTGGCAGGCTTTTAGCTCAAGGGTGTCTTACCGCTCAAGACTGTTCCTCAACCAACGTGCAGACGACATCACAGATCCGCTCTGCTTCCTCATCTGTAATGATCAATGGCGGCAGCAGTCTGATGACGGAATCCGCCGTAACATTTAAGAGCAGACCCTGGTCCAGCGCTTTCTGAACAATTTCGGAACAAGGGGACGTCAGTTCGACCGCCAGCATCAGGCCTTTGCCGCGTATATCCTTGACGTTGTTGCGTCCGCCGAGTCGGTCGCGAAACGACGTCAGCATTCGGTCACCCAATTCGGCAGCCCGTGCCTCGAGATTGTGGTTTTCGATTTCATTCACGACGGCAATCGCAGCCGCACAGGACAGGGGATTCCCACCGAAAGTGGAACCGTGGTTCCCCGGTTTCAGCTGGTCAGCGGCAATACCGCGCGCCAGACAGACACCAATGGGGACACCATTTGCGAGACCTTTGGCGGTAGGGACTACGTCCGGAAGCACATCTGAATGCTGATAAGCGAAATAGCGCCCAGTTCTGGCATTTCCGGACTGAACTTCATCTACCACCAGCAGGAGCTCACTGTCGTCGCAGAGTTGTCTTAGCGCGGGGAGGTAGTCATCGTCAGGTATGTGAATGCCTCCTTCACCCTGAATGGGCTCGACCATCACCCCTACCACATTGTCATTGGCTTCCACTGCGGCTCTGACCGCATCGACATCGTTGAAGGGGACGTGGATAAACCCTGTGACAAGCGGCGTAAATCCGGCATGCACCTTTGGATTTCCTGTCGCGGTGAGCGTTGCCATCGTTCGTCCGTGAAACGAATTATCCGCCACGATGATTGCCGGATCGTCAATACCCCTGTTGTTCCCATAGATACGACAGATCTTGATAGCACACTCGTTGGCTTCTGCGCCTGAATTACAGAAAAACATGTTGTCCATACCTGACAACGCTGCCAACTCTGATGCCAGTTTCTCCTGTGCAGGTATTCTGTACAGGTTTGAGGTATGCAGCAGCTGGCCGGCTTGATCGGAAATCGCTTTTGCCACCGCAGGATTAGCGTGACCCAATGCAACGACTCCGAGACCGGACAGGCCGTCTAGGTACCGATTGCCCTGGTCATCCACGAGCCAGGAACCCTCGCCGTGGGTAAAAGCCACGTCGAGTCGACCATAAGTAGGCATTACCGCATCATTCATGGAATCGCCCTCGAACCTGATTGCAAAGGTGGGCGATAATAAACCAGATGGTCAGCACACAAAAGCAACCTCATGAGCCCAGTTGAGTTTTCGATCTTTGTGAATCGCATTACGGCGATCTGTATGGAAATGGGCGCAGTCCTCGAACGATCGGCTTTGTCGCCAAATATAAAGGACCGTCTTGACTTTTCCTGTGCGCTTTTTGACGCGACCGGTGGGCTTGTCGCGCAAGCGGCCCACATTCCTGTTCACCTCGGAAGTATGGCATATGCGATGTCTGATCTGGTGGAAGGGGTGGATTGGCACCTCGGTGATGTTCTGGTTGTTAATGATCCCTTTCTCGGAGGCACGCATTTACCAGACGTGACCTTGATCTCGCCCTGTATTGTCGAAGAGATCCTTATGGGGTTTGTCGCGAACCGGGCACATCATGCCGATATTGGTGCGGATGCCCCAGGCTCGATGCCAATGTCGACTACGCTGAACGAAGAAGGATTGGTGATCCCCCCAACACTGATGTTGAGGAATGGCGAAGCGACCGCCGCAGGCCGCGAACTGTATGCCATCTGCAGCCCGGTTACAGCAGGAGACCTTGCAGCGCAACAGAGCGCTGTCGCCATTGGTGTTCAAAGATTGTCCGCATTGATTGCATCTCAGGGACTAGATGGCTTTTTAAGTGGTGTCGAACAGTTGTATACGTACGCGTCAACACTGGCAGTTGACGCGTATCGATCGATCCCGCTGGGAGTCTACGAGGCGGCTGATCTCATGGATGATGATGGTAACGGGTATCGAGATGTACCGATCAGAGTTCGGGTCACGGTTACCCGTGAATCCATCACTGTCGATTTTGGTGGTACGTCGAATCAGGTGACCGGCAATATCAATTGTCCGATGCCGGTGACTGCTGCGGCTGTGTTGTATTGTTTTCGTGGTCTGCTGCCTGATGACGTGCCCAATTGTTATGGTACGTTTTCACACATCCATATTGCTGCACCAGAGCATTCTTTGGTTAATGCCCAACGTCCGTCGGCGGTCGCGGCTGGGAATGTTGAGACCTCTATGCGAATCGTTGATGTCGTGCTGAGAGCACTGCAACCAGCAATGCCGAGCAGGATTCCTGCTGCCGCCCAGGGCACCATGAACAATGTGGCGATGGGTTCAAGATCGAGTCACGATCCGAATGCAAGATGGGACTACTATGAAACCATCGGGGGAGGCACAGGTGCCCATGCTCATGGCGATGGACTAAGTGGCGTGCAGGCACACATGACGAACACCCTGAACACACCGATTGAAAGCCTGGAGCACCATTACCCTCTGCGAGTCACAGCATATCGTATACGGCGACACTCCGGCGGAGCTGGACGCTATGTGGGCGGTGATGGCCTTTTACGAACAATCCGTTTCTTGGAACCCACGGAGGTCACTTTGTTGACCGAACGCCGGCGCCATCCGCCCTGGGGCCTAGGTACGGCGAAGTCTGGGCAGGTTGGTCGTAACAGCCTGGATGACCGGGAGTTGCCGGGCAAGTGCCATCTGCACGTCTATACAGGTCAGGAACTAACCATCGAGACACCAGGTGGCGGTGGCTTCGGACCTGCTGCGTCCGATGAAGATTCAGGGTAATATCCGCACTGACGTTAACCAACTGGAGGAGCCCATGGAGGTTCTGGATACAATCAAGGAACAGGTTGAGGAACACGATATCCTGCTCTACATGAAGGGGTCACCGGATCAGCCACAGTGCGGCTTTTCAGCACAGGCGTCCCAGGCATTGATGGCATGTGGTGAGAAGTTTGCCTTTGTGGACATACTGTCAAACCCCGATATCCGAGCGAATCTGCCAACGTTTTCGAATTGGCCAACGTTCCCTCAGTTGTTTGTCAAAGGCGAACTGGTCGGTGGCTGCGACATTATCGTCGAGATGCATCAGTCTGGTGAGTTACAACCACTGATCAAGGAAGCCGTTGAGTCGAACAACGACTAAGGTTGAGTCCCCGATAGCATTCAAAATTGATGGATCGGTAAGGGGGCTCCACATTAGAATCTTGGTTTCTGGTCGTTGATGTTTAATTAAATTTAGGAGAGCGCATATGGATCTAAAAGGATCTCAGACGGAACAGAATCTGAAAGACGCCTTTGCGGGTGAATCACAGGCCAATCGACGATACCTGTACTTTGCAGCCAAAGCCGACGTTGAAGGCTACAACGATGTCTCTGCTGTATTTCGTTCAACAGCGGAAGGTGAAACGGGCCACGCACACGGTCATCTTGAGTATCTTGAGGTTTCTGGTGATCCTGCTACAGGCCTGCCCATCGGCAGTACATCCGACAACCTGAAAGCGGCCGTTGCCGGCGAAACCCATGAGTACACCGATATGTACCCAGGGATGGCGAAGACAGCACGTGACGAGGGTTTTGATGAGATCGCGGACTGGATGGAAACTCTGGCCAAGGCGGAACGTTCCCATGCGAATCGTTTCCAGAAAGCACTGGACGCGCTGGACGGTTAGTAAACGGTCTGTGGAAGGAGAGCCGTCACACCTTCTGGTCTGACGGCTTTTTTATGAGCCATCCTTAGAGTTCATCGGATACTCGGCTGAGGTCCAGCAGTGGTTGCCACCGATTAACGATGTAGCAAAAGAGCTCTGCTGTCTTATCGCAGTCGTAGAGTGCGGTATGCGCTTCCTGGTCTTCGAATTCGAGTCCGCATGCCCGGCACGCTTTTGCCAGGACAGTCTGACCCACAGCGAGACCTCCTAGACTGACGGTATCGAACGCTGAGAATGGGTGAAATGGACTGCGCTTGATGCTACATCGTATGACTGCTTGTCTGATGAACGCATGGTCGAAAGCCGCGTTGTGGGCGACAAGAATGGCCCGCGTGCAACGCGTCTGCTTCATCTCTTTACGGATACCGTCAAATGTGGACGTGAAGGCTTTGACTTCAGACACTTCATCTCTGAACGGGTGACCCGGTTCGATACCCGTGAATTCCAATGATGCGGGTTCGATGTTGGCACCTTCGAAGGGTGCGATGTTGAAAAACAAACGTTCACCGGGGTAGACGTATCCATCGTCATCCATCCGGATCACCACAGACGCCATCTCCAGAATAGCATCGGTATTGGCATTGAAACCGCCGGTCTCAAGATCGATGACAACCGGTAGGAATCCCCTGAATCGATCGGCGATAGTCAAATTTCAGAGTCGCTTTCGGTACCCAGAACAGTCCAGCGTATTTGATCTCCCGCGCCGAGGGGCACTAATTCATCGTTTCCAAAAGACAGCAGTTCCGGGACATCCCACGGTTGTTCTCTAAGCGTGATGGTGTCCTCATTCCTTGGCAGTCCGTAAAAGTCGGGACCGTTGAAACTCGCGAAAGCCTCCAGGTTCGACAGGGCATCGACCTGATCGAACGCTTCGGCATACATCTCGAGTGCGGCGTGCGCTGTGTAGCAACCGGCTGCACAGCCGCAGGCATCTTCTTTGTGGTGTCTAGGATGGGGAGCAGAATCGGTGCCAAGAAAAAATTTTGAACCTCCGAAGGCCGCCGCCTCGAGCAGCGAGAACCGATGGGTACCACGTTTCAGTATTGGCAGACAGTAGAAGAGTGGTCGTATGGCGCCGGCCAACATATCGTTACGATCGTAGAGCAGGTGATGTGCTGTGATGGTCGCCGTTACTGTCGGTGGCGCATCAGATACAAACTGAACGGCCTCGCTGGTCGTAATGTGCTCAAAAACAATCTTCAACTCTGGAAACGCTCGGACGATATCGCCAAGATGTCGATCGATAAATGCCGCTTCACGATCAAAGATGTCCATGTCGTGGTCGGTGACCTCACCATGGATGCACAGCACGATTCCATGTTGCTGCATGGCCTCAAAAATCGGGTAGAGGTTGTCAATGGTATTGATTCCGGCTGCGGAATTGGTGGTCGCTCCAGCTGGATACAATTTGATGGCATTAACAAAATCACACTGAGCCGCTTCAACAACGGTCGTGATCTCCGTTTGATCTGTCAGGTAGAGCGTCATTAACGGTTCAAAATGTGTACCTGATGGCACGACCTCAAGAATTTCTTGCCGATATCGATTGGCATCGGCCACCGTCGTCACTGGTGGATCCAGGTTAGGCATCACGATCGCGCGATGGAAATAGCGGGCCGCATCTCTGACCGTGTCTTTGAGATAGGCCTCGTCACGTAGATGCAGATGCCAGTCATCGGGACGGGTCATTGTGATTTCTCTCATAAGCACATTGTACTGATGGATCTGCGACGCAGCTAGTGCTCATGTACAGCATCCTGCACGGGCGTTAATATAGCGTCCCGTTTCAACAAGCAAGCGCGAGCCAACATGTCGGCCATCAAAAAAATTGTATTGTCGTACTCGGGGGGGTTGGATACGACGGCCATCCTTAAGTGGCTTCAGCAGACATACAAGTGTGAAGTGGTCACCTTTACAGCGGATCTTGGTGACGGTGACGACTATTCACATGTTCGGGAAAAGGCCCTGGAAACAGGCGCCGTGGACGCTTACGTCGACGATGTCCGGGAGGAGTTTGTCCGCGATTTCGTTTACCCGATGTTTCGATGTAACACCATTTACGAAGGTGTATATCTGCTGGGGACCTCGATCGCCCGCCCGCTGATTACTAAGCGTTTGGTTGAGATTGCCGAAGAGACTGGGGCGGACGCGATCGCTCATGGTGCAACGGGTAAGGGAAACGACCAAGTCCGATTTGAGCTGGGCGCCTACGCGCTAAAACCCGATATTCAGGTGGTGGCGCCTTGGAGGGAGTGGGACCTGACCTCTCGTGAATCATTGATGCAGTTCTGCGAAAAACATCAGATTCCCGTAGACCGGAAACATGAGGGTGAAAAATCACCTTATTCGATGGATGCCAACCTTCTGCATATCTCCTATGAGGGTGGCATTCTGGAAGATCCGATGTCCGAGCCTGAAGAAGCGATGTGGTTGTGGACACAAAGTCCAGAGACCGCACCGGACGAACCACGCTACCTGGCACTGACCTATGAGCGTGGTGATGTGGTAGCGATCGATGGTAAGACCATGACTCCGGCAGAAGTGCTGACCTTCCTCAATAGGGTGGGTGGTGAGCACGGTATTGGTCGCGTGGACATCGTCGAAAACCGTTACGTGGGGATGAAAGCTCGGGGGTGCTATGAGACGCCGGGCGGCACGATTCTGCTCAAGGGACATCGAGCGATGGAAAGCATAACGCTGGACAGAGAACTCGGACACCTGAAGGATGAGCTGATGCCCCGTTATGCCAAACTCATCTATACAGGATACTGGTGGGCCCCTGAACGGCAGGCATTGCAGGCGCTGATTGATGACTCGCAGCAATACGTCAACGGCGAAGTGCGACTTAAGCTTTACAAGGGGAACATCACAGTCGTTGGACGGCAGTCTGATGACACGTTGTACGATAGTGCTATCGTTACGTTTGAAGATGATGCGGGTGCCTACGATCAGGCAGACGCATCAGGGTTCATTCGATTGAACGCGCTCCGATTGCGGGTTGCCGCGAGCAAAGGTCGAAAACATCGGTAGTCATTGGCCTTTACCAGACTGTCGATACCGATCCTATGGCATATAAGGCGTCGACGTCGGACCGAGTTGGGTTGCGATATTGTTCTGTGCCATTTCCACGAATTCGCACAACATCGGTCGAGTGTCCCTGGGATCCATGATGTCTTCGATGTTGAACGCCTCTGCCGTTCGGAAGGGTGACGATAGTCCATCTAGGCGGTCCTCAATTTCCTTACGTTTTGCGTCCGGATCGTCAGACTCATCAATCACACGCCGATACGCTGCAGAGACCCCGCCTGATATGTGCATGGATCCCCAGTGTCCCGATGGCCAGGCCACGCGCTTGAACATGCCGTTGGGACGATCGTGGCACTGTCCGGCGACACCGTAGAGTTGTCGGATGATGACCGTGATCCACGGCATTTGTGTTCGGAGTGTCGTGCAGAGCATCCTGGCTCCTGCTCTTACAATGCCCTGGGCTTGTTGCTCAGGACCGGCCATGAAACCCGGTTCGTCTGCCAGGTAGACCATGGGCAGATGGAACGTATCGCACATAGAGAGGAATCGCATGACCTTGGTGCCGGCCGACACATCCATGGAGCCCCCAATACGTTTTGGGTTGTTGATCATGATGCCGCATGGGTAACCGTTCAGCCTCGCCAGTCCAACAATTCTTGAGCGACCCCAGTGTGGAGTAATTTCAAAGAACGAATCCGAATCCACAATCGCACGAACAATTTTGTAAGCGTCATAGACACGGCGTTTGTTGCGTGGGATTGCAGAAAGCAGGTATTCGTCCCGCCGCTGCGGATCGTCACTGGTGTCGCCACGAGGTGGCATCTGCCAGACATTGTCAGGCAGGTATGAGAGGAACCGGCGAACCATCTCAAATGCTTCGTCTTCATCCTTGGCGAGGTTGTCAATGACCCCTGCACCGTATACTTGGCTACGTTCATCCCCAAGATCTTCTTTACTGATCTCCATCCCGAGCGCAGCTTTGACCACGGGTGGCCCCCCGGGGAAGACCTGACTAATTCCTTTCACCATGACATTGAAGTGCGCGAGACAGGAATCGACTGCCGGTAGCCCCGCAACAGAGCCGAGTACCGCGGCCGCAACGGGTACTTCACAGAGTATCTTCTCGATCCCAGGGGTCGTTGGATTCGTCGGTATATAGGTTCGTCCAATCTGTTCAAACGTTTTCACGCTCCCGCCAGTGGCATCAAGCAATCGTATAAAGGGGATACGCCAGTCACCGGCGAGCTTCTGCGCATGTCCACCCTTATTGCCGATCGCGGCATCTGAGGCGCCACCACGCACCGTAAAATCACCGCCGTTCAGCACGACCTTGCGACCGTTGAGTTCGGCAACACCGATGATAGTGTTCGATGGCCGAACGTGGGTCAGCTTGTTGCCGTCATACGTA
>CAJWYI010000075.1 GCA_913049815.1 uncultured Gammaproteobacteria bacterium | reverse complement strand
CCAGCGGCACCGCCAAACTGGAGGAGGGAGCGTCTTGATATTCGTTTCGTCATAGGGACTTTGTCACTTTGTAGGATTTGAATTGTTTATCGATGGCGCAGGGGTCTTCTGTCGGGCCAGAGTGAGCGTTTCTGAATTCGTGACGCACTTGAATTCCTCCAAGAGTACCTCGCTTTACCTTACCTCCGCTAGATCTTACACCGGATAGGGAGCCAGTCTATCCCCGTCCTTTTTCGACTACCCGACCACGTTTTCGTCGAACAGATCGTCGATGGCAGCGGCGTCATGACCTAATTCACTCAGTAACGCGCGTGTATCCGCGCCAGGGGCGGGCGCTGGCGCTTTTGGACCCACGTCGATGCCACGGCCGAATCGCATTGGAATGCGAACGCTTCGATAGTGACCGATATCCGTACTTTCGATCGTGGGAAAAAGCCCAATAGCCTTAGCCTGTGGATCAGCGGGTACCTCATGAAGGCCCAGCACAGGACCCCAGATCAATCCCGATTCATCGAATATGGGACCCCATTCATCCCGAGAACGTCGTGATAGAGCCTCATCGATCATGGGAACGAGTGTGTCCATATGGTCATACCGTGTCCTACCATCCACAAAGCGGGGGTCATCGAGGCAGTCCTCAAGGTCGAGTGCACTACAAAATTTGGACCAGCCGTTGTCACCGGGCATATTGAAGACCACCCACTTCCCATCACCGCAGGGATATCGGTTCATCATTGGCGATAACAGTTCCTCGCGCGCTCGTTGCCTTACGGGTGCATGATCGACAGCGGTGGTCGCGTAGTCTGACGCCTGTGTCCAAACCGCAGTTTCAAATAGGGATGTCTCAACCGTTTGACCTTGACCTGATTGCTCAGCAAGGCGCAGCGCTGCAAGAATGGCCGTACTGAACGCGAGTCCTGTTGTGTGGTCACCCTGAGCTGGTCGAGCATTAGGCACAACACCGGCGGAGCCTTCTTTCATGGCATCGTAGAGTCCTGACCGTCCGAAAAAGGCCGTCACGTCGTAGCCGGGTCTCCATGCTTCTGGGCCATCGCTGCCATATCCGGTAAGCGTGGCGTGGACTAACTTAGGGTTGATAGCGAGCAACGCTTTCGTGTCCAACTGAAACTTCTGCTGCCTGTTTGGTAGGAGGTTGCACATGAAAATCTGGGCACTCCGACAAAGCAAATGGATGAGCCCAATACCTTTCTCACTCTGCAAGTCGACCAATATCGATTCCTTACCGCGATTATCGACATCGAACTGATAGTCATAGAGCCTTGCAGGTTCGTCGTCCAATTTGGGTTTGCGGCTGATCCCACGCATGGGATCACCTTCAAGGGGTTCAACCTTGATGACCCTTGCACCGAGGTCTGAGAGTATGGCGCCGGCGCTAGGCGCTGCCATCCAACTATCGATTTCAACCACAGTGATGTCGGCCAATGGTGCATTCACAGTGGGCTCCGATAGTTCCGAACTGACGATCTATTAGTCAGGGTTCAAAAAGTCGTCTTCAAGAAAGACCCGAATCTCTTCATCCTCTGAGACAGGGTCACCAATGAACAGACTATAGTGACGACCGAGTTCTAGATTGACTCGAATAGGATCACCCAGAGTCGTCTCTGATACGGCAGGTGTGATGACAATATCGAGTTCCAACGGTGGTGCTGCAGTTGGCACAAAGCTGCCGGGGGTTGGGATAGGGGGGATACCAAAAATCACAGGGGGTCGACTATTCACCGTCTCATCTGGCGAAAGGAAGTATACGTCGAGCGATTCAAACTGGTGATGGCCACTAACAACATTGATCGAAAGTTCAAAGGGCGGACTGCGGCGTTCGTCGACGAAACTTGAGATTGCAGCGATTGGACCGTTGTTGGTCGTGACGATGTTGATGAACTGCCCGGGTGTCAACGATATAGAGGCATTGTCGACAACTACGTTTGTGGGATCGTCACTTTGGACGATGTCTGCGATATAAACGCCGTTGGGGACGATTACGTAGTCCGTTGTATCCCCATAGGCGATGTTTCCCTCAACGAGTTCTCCATCGAGAAACAGATCTACCGCCTCAAATGCCGACATCAAGTTCGTGAAACGGTAGGCTGACATAAGTTGGTCGTTCGCAAACGACGTAATATTCTCGCCAAACACGCGAATCAAACGGACGGGCTCTGATGCGACAGAAGGCCCCGTATTATCGGTCAGCATAAACAGATCGTTGAAACCAAAGTCGAGGACTTCATCATCGGATTGCCACAACACATCCCCTGACGCGCTATCACTGACCGTGACATCATAGTTCCCGAGCGGCAGTTGGACGGGATCAGAGACCGTACCCATATCAAGTGTTACAGAATAAATTGTGATGTCCTGTTGACTGAGCGCGACGTCAACACGGCTGTCAAAGCCGCCCGCTGCGTTTGCGATGCGTAAACGCAACTCGTCATTACTGACAAATGGCTCATCGATATAGCGAATGAGTGTGGGATTCTCCAACGTGCCTGTAAAGATGACGGTAAATTCATCATCCAGGGGGACGCGGATCAGTTCGTCCTGCACCCAGATGTTAGGAAGACCTGTCACGCCGTAGAGCACATCTAACTCAAGATTGATCTCCGGGAGGACTTGCGTAAAAACCGATGTGGACAGAAAGGACAGCGGTGCTAGCTGTGTGTTGCCAACGCTATAGAACAGGGTGGGTCCATCAGCCACGGCATTGACGACTCGTGCGAGCCCAATGGGTACCACAAAGTCACGGGAGGGTGTAAATCCCGGGTCTTTGCCGCACGACGGAATAACCGCCAGTAGAACTGCGACGAGAGTAATCTTTAACGTGGTGCGCATAAAGTCATGGTCGCGAGAAAGGCGCCACCATAATTGAAAACCAGAGGCGAATCCACCCGATGATCGGTTGAGTTTCAGCCCGCGTATAGGGACGAAAACGCGGCCACGGCGGCCGCGGCGCTGACATTGAGCGAGTCGATTCCATCGCGGAGAGGAATTCGTACAAGTTGATCACAGCGGTCAGCAATATCGTCATCAAGCCCGTTGGTTTCGTTCCCCAATACCATGAGACTACGGTTCGTATGGGTAAGTTCATTGATCGCGATGCTCCCTCCGCTTGCAAGCCCAACTGTGACAAACCCGTGCTCAGCGAGCGCTGACAGTGGTGCCATGAGTTCGTCACAGAAATAGAGCGGAGCTTTGAATAATGTCCCGGCGCTCGCTTTGATCACTAGTCCGTCAATTTTTGCGCAGCCGGTCCTTGGGATCAGCAGTCCGGAGAGTGGCGATGCCGCGACGGTCCTGATGATCATACCGAGATTCTGCGGGTTCGTGATCCGGTTGAGGGCGAGCACCCTGACCTCTGGCTCTGAAAGATCCAGGAGTTGTTGCCAGTGTGACCAGTGCGGCGATTGAACGTCCAGTGCAACCCCCTGGTCCTGTCGACTGTTCCTGGAGATTCGTGATAGAGACTGGCGTGTGTGCCAGCTGATTTCGATATCGTGTCTTTCCGCGGCTGATAGGATTTCAGCCAGAATACCGTTTCGAGGTAACTGCTTATCTACATGCAGCCGCCATGGCTGCAGATCCACATTGGTGATGGCCTCCAGGACTGGCTTTCGGCCATAGAGCGTCAACATGTTGTGGAATGGTGGTTTCTGACCACTAGGTCTGCGTCTGGTGGTGTGTTCGGGGTTCACGTTCTTTAGCGTAATGACCTCTATACAGAGATATAATTGTCGCACAGCGCGGCATCTGGGCGCAGGCTTACCATCGTTTTAGGCAAAAACTCCATGCAAGAACCAGCGATCACTGGGTAGGTGTTTGAATACCCAGATCAGTTCGCCAGTTGTCTGCCTCGCAATGTAATAGTCGCGAGCCAGGGGAGCTTCAATGTCTTGCTGTTCCCACCAGCCAAAATCGATTCGCTCGGGCCCGCGCAATAGCAAAAGTGGACCTCCCAGATGGGGTTCTCCGTGGTCAGTTTTCAGGAATCGTGGCGTGTCCAGCAGGAAAACAGGTCTTGGGTTCTGTCCTGCAGTCTCTTCTGGGGGCAGGGTCTTTGGCACCTGACCACCTAATCGTAATTGACGCCAGGCTTTTTCTGGTCTGTGATCGTCAGCAATACACAGACTGAAACAGGCATCGTGTCCGAGGCGGGTATTCAACATATCCAGCAGTGCGAGTTCCTGATCGTCATGGTTGCTATCGCTCAGGTTCGCACCTTGCTTTTTCGCAAAACGAGTCCCATGAAATAAATCAGTAGATCGTGCCTCAAGTGGTTGAAAGTTCTTGACTGTCAGAGACAAACAGTCGACTTCTGCAACATCATTGATTTGGTCCAGTTTGAGTTGGGTCAGTGTCAGAAACATACGGGAATCATGTGCGGGAGCTGCAAGGAACAGACTGACAGACTTCGCATGGTGACTTCGATGATCAAGACGCCAAGTGATATGACTGGTACTCAGTTGTCTGCCCAGGAGAAACTCCTCGAGTTCATATAGTAGGCGCCGGATGGGGGATACGAGCGATTCGAGATTGATAATATCACTCAGAAAGTTGATCTCGCTATGGAAGTGTGGTGTCTCGGAAATGAACTTGAGCGGGTCTGAACGCGTCCCGAGCAACCTGCAGAGGTAGTCGTTGAAGTAAACGCCAAAACGCCTGTTGAGACTGGCAGTGGGCAATCGTATCAGATCACCCAGACTGACAATTCCAAGACGTGACAGTGCCTGGATATGTTCTGGTTCTGTTTGAAGATGTTGAATTGGCAATGTGTGCAGCGATTGCTCGACAGTTGCGTCCTGATTGTCGTCCAAACCACACAGTGTCGTGCAGATGGCTGCCTGGGGTGTACGATTGACGCGAAGGCGGGCGACGAAACCCATCGATCGCAAGGCCGTCTCAATTTTTTCCTTTAGAACATCAAGACCACCGAATAAGGTCAAACATCCCTCGATATCCAGTAACAACGTATCCGGAGCTCGCAAGGAAATATTGGGTGTAAACTGGTACGCCCATTGCGACAGGTAAGACAGTGTCTGCCATTCCTTCTCAGGTTTTCGTTCATAACAGATGACCTGATCGGATAATGCATAAGCGGTATCCATACTGTGCCCAACAGCTATCCCCAAGCTAGCGGCCGCTGAGTTCATCTGGCTGACACGCCGGTGCTCATCTATCACCACAATAGGGACAGTCTTGGCAGCATGCTGTGAATGTTCTTCTGCCAAGGACTCTCCATCAGCTTTTGAAGCTGGCACATAATGGTGATGTCCTCGGTTGCTCTGTCCTCGAGTAAATACCTCGAGGGGCAGATTCTTGAACCAGATACATAACCAAAGCGACGTTAAAGATGCTGAGGTTGTTGATGTTAAGGATTTCGGACGACCGACAGCCCCAGGCGCGTCGCCAGATCGTTGGGATCTGGTCATAGCGTCAGTTCCATACCGGTGTTCAAATGATCAGTGGCTGGAAGCCGGTAGTCATATGATAGATCCACCGTTAGCTGATGCAGCTCATCGGGTTTGCCTCTCAGTGCGTCGCCGAGACGTACGTCAAAAGGTGGTGGTGCCCAACCGCCACGTCGTTTCAGAATGTGCAGGCTGATATGAGTGCCGTTTTGAGTACGGTCAGTCGCCTGCATTCTGATACGGAGTTCAGCAGGGGAG
Organism: uncultured Gammaproteobacteria bacterium; assembly: GCA_913049815.1. Classification (GTDB taxonomy): domain Bacteria; phylum Pseudomonadota; class Gammaproteobacteria; order Pseudomonadales; family Azotimanducaceae; genus UBA7451. The sequence continues at coordinate 7,189 of CAJWYI010000075.1, read as the reverse complement.
TGCGTTTGTGTATGTTGATCGGATCTGAAAAGAACGCCTGCACACTGACCATCGCGACAAGCCACCTGAAGTCTGCGAATGTGCTCAGGACGAATATGCTCTGCCCAACTCATCACCAGACTACAGGCACCTGAGGCCAGCGCCTTCGATAGTACCCACAATGTATCTTCTGCAGATCTGGGCTGGATAATCAGTTGTCTGTCGAGACGAATCCCGGCTTGAAAGAGAGCCGGTGCATACGGAATGTGGGGTGGTGACACCCAGACCTGCCAGCGCGATTCTGATTTACTGAGATGAGAAAGTGCCGGCATCAGCAGACGCAGTTCACCGATGCCGGCTCTTGGCAATAGAAATTCAGTGATGGCATCTGCTGGCCAACCCTTGCCAGCGAGCTTCTCATCCAACGCATCAAACCCTGTTGGAATACCCTGCCTATAATCACAATCGAGACCTGATGCGCGCCACATCCCTGTTTTCTGAAGTAAGGAATGGATATGAGTTTTGCCTTGGCCACCTCCACTAGCGATCGTTGGCATCATTCTGGTTGCATGTCATGCAGGACTTTCATAGAAATTCATCATCTATAAGACTAAATATGAGGATCGACAAAGTACTGTTCTTAAAAACAGGACTGTAAATATATACAGTATTAAGGGTAAGTCAACTCGTCGGTTCGAACTGGCTGCTGAGCCGCGACCGTTTCCACGACCAGCGTCTGCCGCCGAGTGGCGCCAACCTCAATACAACCTGTGACAGTATGGATGGAGCAGTTCTGTAACAGTTTTCCACCCGATCGAGGAAAAGCGTCAGGGATGGTTTCAGATGATGGTCTCGGGCATATTCCAGACGCTCACATCTGGATGTACCTGTGAATCGGTCTCGGTCAATAAAGGATAGGTTTCTGCTTCGACTATCGCGTGTGCACGAATCAAGACAATGGTTCATGATCGTTCTCTTACCTCTCGTAAGTTTTGTCATATCCTGTTCGGAAGAGAGACAGGTTGCACACCTTGAATCTTTGATCCCGCCTTCACACCCACAGATTCCTTCTGAAAGAGAACGATTCGGCATCGTCATCTCGGATGAATATGCCTGGATGAACGACATCGAATCCTTCGAGTTTGAAACATCGATTGACCAGGAAACACGATATGCCAGGGCGGCATTGAAAACCTTCGAGCCTCTGACACAGCTTCTGCAGCAGGAGATGAACAGTCGGTTACCAACGACTACTGTGGCATCGGTAGTTGTAGACGATGTTGAGTATCGACGGGAAATTCGTCCGGGTTTTCAGTATGCCTTTCATACCCGCCAATCCATCAACCAAGATAGCGCTGACCTTCTGTTGAATGAGAACCTGCGAGCCGCAGACCACAAGTACTACCACCTGCGTAATTGGTCTCTCAATCCGAAAGGCAACACACTCGTGGTTGCAGAGGATCTGAGCGGAGACGAGTACTACCGACTATCGCTGATCAATGTGGTTGATGGCAGTCATATGTGCTGCGAGATTCCGGACACAAACGGTGATGTTGCCTGGGACACATCGGGAGATCGGTTGTACTTTATTCGCCGCGATCCCGTGACGGCCCGACCGTTCAGAGTTGTAATGCGAGAAGGTGGCAAGACCCGTGTACTGCATACAGAAGACAACCCGGAATTTGCGTTGTCTTTGCGTGAGTCCCGCTCACGACAATTTCTGTTGGTGACATCCACCAGTAGCACTGGTAATCGTGTCTTTAAAATTGATCGAGACAATCCTACACCGCCGGTTGAGGTCCTTGGGTACGAACTAGGAATATCCCATCAGCTGATCCACTTAAAAGAGGAGGGCGGTGGGCGCTGGTTCCGACTGACCCGATCTAGGAGAGAGGATCGGTTACGACATCGGGCAGATGGTGAACAGTGGCGGGATGCATTGCCAGATAGTGTCAACGCAGCTAGGGCAGCGTTGGTTGATTTTGAGGTATACCCCCGTCATCTGGTACTACACTACCGTGAACATGCACAGGAAACGATCACACTTGTCGATCGACAGACGGGGTCCGTGCAATACGTCCCCGAGGTCGTTCCACTGCAGACATTGCGGCTTCGGCGATCCTTCTACGACGAAGATGCAATGTACGAGACAACAAACTCAATGTTACGTTATGAACTGAGTCATCCCCTTAGTCCGCCAGTCTCGATGCGATACGACATCAGGGACCGTGCACAGTCTATTTCTGTTGCGCATCAGCAAGATCTCAATGAACTACAACGTGACTACCATGGTGAGGTCAAGTTTCTCGCCGCCAGAGATGGAGCGATGATTCCTGTCTCGCTATTGTATCGTCCTGACCGATTCGAGGAGGGGCGTTCACCACTGTTGGTGAATGTTTATGGTGCCTACGGTGCGCCACTCAATACAGGATTCCGCGTTGGGTGGAGAGACCTCCTTGATCGAGGTTTTGTCATTGCCATGGCGCACGTTCGCGGTGGGGGCGCCGGTGGCAGGGAGTGGCATCGACGAGGTAGTGGTGTGGATAAGGGCATTTCGATCACTGATTTTCTTGACGTGATCCATGCGTTAATAGAGCAACGCTATGGAGATCCCCAGCGAGTCTTCGCGCAAGGGACTTCTGCAGCAGGTGTCGTTATCGGTGCTAGCGTTAATCAGGCACCGGAGTTGTTCAAGGGTATTGTCCTGAACCGCCCCTTTGTGGATTTGGTGAATACACTGTTGGACGAGAATAGGCCCTTGACACTTGGGGAGTATAGGGAGTGGGGAGATCCAATGACCCTGGCCGGTTTGGAACAGGTCCTTTCATATTCACCTTATGACACCGTTCGCGAATCGGTACTCCCCGCCATGTTGATCCGGTCTGCAGCGCTGGACCAACGTGTTCTGACCAGCGAGCATCTGCGGTGGGTTGCGAAACTACGTGACCACAACACTGGAAATATGCCGATTGTAATGACGGTTGACCATGCCGGACACCGGGGAGTGTCAGATCGCCACGATCGCTACCAACAACTGGCGGAAGCATACGCCTTCATGATCACATTAGCTGATCTCCACTGACCTCATGGTCTGTCGCACTATGATTGGCGCCTGATGTCCGATGAAGATACATCTTTTCGGAATCTGTCCTCTGGAATTCCCGTGCACAGATTGCGCAATGCTACCGGAATTTTGGCAGATGTGAGACTCTCAAACCGCGAGTCGATTTTGCGTCCGAAGACGAGAAAACGACAGTTGGACTCTGTCAGTGCATCGAGACCTTCACGTAGATTCTGTTCAGGATCTGTACCTGCTTCCCGATAATACCGGGAGTCTCCGATTCTCGTGATCGTGTCGACCCCGACAACGAACATGACCCCCGGAAATAGTCGTGCTTTCGCAACAAATGTAGGCGCGTTGGTGAAAACGAGCGGGTAGCGCTGACCGATGGTCTGTTCCCGGTCCCTCATTTCGATGTAATCGATAGGCGGTTTATCGACATTAAATGTCGATATTTCAAGGACTGCCAGTTCGCCAGAAATTTCTTCAGCTATTCGCACCATGTCCTGGTGACCTTGATGAAGGGGATTGAAAGATCCGGGAAACAACAGTTTTACTGGCGAGGGAGTTGTTAGCTCACCCAGGGTACTCGCGTTGATTCCTGCAAGCAGTGCCTGCCAGGCCAGAGGTGCCGCAACGTGATCCGTCTTAATATGTCCTATGGGTAGACTGAGCGGTCCATCGGTCACCCCGGCAACCCTTGCGAGAAGATGAATAATTGCGTCACTACAGGCACGTTCCTGTTGTACCCGTGACGTTTCACTATGTGCGTTGTCAAAAGCAATGAAATCTATCATGGTGCGCTTGGCGGTCTGCACCGCGACAAAGCATCGATCAGTCCCACGGCGTGATCGATCCGTCGTCAGTGCCGCCGTACAACCGATGCCGACCACATCATCGTCAGCCCCGGTCAGCTGTCTTGCGCGTTGATAGGCAGACATCGCAAGTTGTCGTGCAGTGGATGCAGAAGCTGACTGCTCAGGTGTCCGTTGAATATAATCAGCGAGCGCCTGACTGTCATAGGGAACCGTGGCCTCCAGCAAGGTCCTCGACGCACCCGGTACCGCAAGAAGGTCGGAGATCGCGGTTGTGCCGCCACCGGTGACGGCAAGCACACACTGAGTCTTAGTGTTATGGATTTCAGTAATGAACTTTGACAACGAAAATATCAACCAGCAACAACAAGGTGCACGTGGTTGAAGACTAGCATGTTATGTGACAAGCCAGCAGTGTCATGCTTATTGTGTAGCCTATTGCTCTGCGGCAGCGTGCAAGGCAGTGAAAGTAGTATACAGGTCCTGACGGCAGAAGATCTCGCGAACTATCAATTCATAGGCCATGAAGACCCTCCACCACCTGTCATCCGCGAAATGAACCTTGGTGATCGTACAATTCTGAAGGACAAACGTCGCGAGGTTGCGGACCTTTTGGCTAGGCGTGTCGGCGTCCTACGGTTGACGGGGACACGGGCTGACATTCCAGCACTTCAACAATTCTATGACCGGCGGATTGTCCCACACCGAGATGTGCTGACTTGGCAGGCAATTGGCGTGGCCTTCGGCGACATCCTCGCCAATGAACTCGATCTCGAGTGGATCATCTACGAGGACCATCGTGGGACCAGTAAGGCGCTTCGCTGGCGGAAAACAGACAATTTTGTGTTTCCGATCACGATGTTCTCCAAACGTCTCCGATATGGTGAAGCGTTGGACATGGAGGCCATCTATGACGAAATGACAACACGGGTCGGCAATTTCAAACGACCACTTGAGCATCTCAGGCAGTGAACAGGCCAAACACATGAATACCACAGGTGAACATCAGGCCATTCCGAGCTAGACTACGCGTCGCCTAAGCTTCAGCGCGTTGAGAGGATCATTTTGAAAAAATACGTGATGGGTAGCCTCAAGTTTCTGTTCGTTGACTCGACGGTGAATATCCTGGGCGATCTCTTTGAGCAACCCCTTATCATGTGGGCTTTCATTGGCTGGGGTTGGCTATGCATATTGGCGATCGCCACGAGTCTCTTTGCGTTGTTGCCAGAGATCTTAATGACCGTCTACGCGCTATTGTTCTGAGTCACTTTCGTAGTGGACCTAACCCACACAATAATGGCGATGAGCACCGGTTAGCGTTTCAACTCACTTGTGATTGCTGCCATCACCTTGTCGCCAAAGACGTCTGTGGTGACGACATCGGTTTCTGAATTCACGCTGGCAAGGTCAGCTGTGGTGTAACCGGCTTCAAAGACCGACTTCATCGCGTTCCACACGGCTTTCGATTCATCGACCATCCCAAAACTCATTTCCAGCATCATTGCGACGGAACCGATCATCGAGTAAGGATTGGCGATGTTCTGGCCGGCGATGTCAGGGGCCGAACCGTGTGACGGTTCATAGTATGCCTTGTCAGGCCCCAGACATGCAGAAGGCATCAGCCCGAGCGAGCCCAGAATTCCGCCTCCCTGGTCGCTCAGTATGTCACCAAACATGTTTTCCATCACCATCACGTCGAACTGACCGGGATTAAGACAGAGTGCCGTCGCCGCTGCGTCGACGAGCATGTGTTTGACCTCAACTTCAGCGTAATCAGCATGGACCTCATCAAGAATTTCGTTCCAGAAGACGCTGGACATCAGAACGTTGCTTTTATGGATGTTGTGCAAGACACCTTTACGCGCGCGAGCTTGTTCGAACCCCACAACCAGCACCCTTCGAACTAGTTCCTCATCGTAGTCCAGAGACTCACGCACGAATCGCTTGCCGTCATTGTTGATCCCGCGTTGCTTCTCCCCGAAGTAGAGTCCGCCGACCAGTTCCCGTATGAGCAGGATATCGATGCCGTCACCAATGATTTCAGACTTCAAGGGTGAGAAGTGCGCCATATCACGCGACAGTGTGATGGGCCGGAAGTTCGCGAATGTGTCATAACGCGCTCGGAGGGGCAGGATGGCACCCCGCTCGGGCTGTTCCTCGACCGGAATTTTTGCTGAATCCTCATGACTTAGCCCCACGGGTCCTTTGAGTATCGCATCCACACTATCGCAGATGGTCTTAGTTTCCTCTGGAAACGCGTGACCGTGTTCGAAGTAGGCTGCGGCGCCAAAGGGGGCTTCAATAAGTTCAAAACATAGATCACGATGTTCTGAAAGCACTTCGAAGACGCGTACAGCCTGAGCCATGATTTCAGGCCCGATCGCATCACCGGGAAGGATTGCAATTCGTTGGGTATTGCTCATGCTGTTTTCCGAGTAGCCGATGGAAGCGCGGCATTCTAGCGAATGCACGTAGACGGGACCACGGGTCGTTCGATTACTGCGGTGGTGAATACAGCATGTAAGGAGCTCGTTCATCACACCAGCTTGCGACGTCTTCTTGAACCCATTCCTCCATTTGGGCCCAAGGCATACCGCCATCAACCCATTGCCGTAGTCGCTCGCTGCCATTGATCACATCGATGGGCAAACGATCCGGTTCGTATTCATAGGCGTGATGGCGCCAAAGATCATAGTCTGGTTCGATGGTACGTAAGGCCCTCAAAAGGCCTGCCACCAGTCTATAGGGCACAAATCCATTCGGGTCATGGTGGGGTGGTACCGCATGAATCTGCAAACCCTGACAGAGCGCTCCCACGTGTTTGTGGAACGTCGGTTCGAAGTAGCATGGGCGAAGCAGGCAACCTGCCACCCAACTCGGCATCTCGCTCGTCACTATCGCTACCAGATCACGGACCGCCAGGTCCGGAGCACCTAACACTTCCAGTGGCACAGTTGTGCCTCGGCCTTCTGACAACTGTGTACCTTCGAGCAAGACGGTCCCGGCGAAACAACGTGCCATGTTCACCCCGGCAGCATTCGGGCTCGGATTCACCCATGGTAACTCGGCGGGCCAACCGAAATCGGGTCCTGCCAGGTTGTAGTTGCTCATGACCTCAATCGAAAGGTCGACATTCAAATTGTGTCTCTTTACATACCAGCGCGCCAGTTCGCCGACCGTAAGACCATGACGCATGGGCAGGGTATCGCAACCGACGAAGCTCTCATGACCTGGTAGCAGCCGAAGACCATCGACCGATCGGCCTGACGGATTGGGACGATCAAGTACAATCACACTCGTGTCCGTTCCTGAACAAGCTTCGAGCAGGTAAGTC
>CAJWYI010000074.1 GCA_913049815.1 uncultured Gammaproteobacteria bacterium | reverse complement strand
ATGGAGAGTATATTCAAGAGTCAACGCTGGGCGAGATTGGTGTGAAATTTGACCTCTTCGATGGTCAATTTTATAGCGCATTGGCAGCATTCGATCAGGAAAAAACCTACAGAGACAGCCAAACAAATGCCTTAGTTGCAGTCTTTGGCCAAGGTATCGAATTCGAAGCCAGGGCTCTGATTAGTGACAATCTTTCGCTTTTGGCGACTGCTACGCATAGCGATACGTCAGAGGTGAGTAACGGAGCTCTTGCGATAATAAATAGTGCTGACTTTGCAGCTCAGAATGGGCTTGAGCCTTGGGAAGTATATGGCGGACGTATTGCTGGCGATCGAGTCAACTTCGTTGGAGAGAACGTAGAGTTAGATCGGGGAGGCCTACCCGATAATATCTTTAGCGCATACGCGACATGGTTCACTCCAACGTCGAATGGTGACTTTACTGCCAACTTCGGTTTCACATGGGTCGACGAAACATATACCGATATTTTCGAGACAATCCTTTTACCAAGTTATACGATTTGGAACGGATCAGTAAGTTACTCCTTTGGTGATTTTACTGCTTTGGCACAGGTCAATAATATTCTGGATGAGGAATACTACACATCAGCTGATCTATTTGATTCAGTTGTTGTTAAACCATCTGAGGGAAGAACTATCTCACTGACACTGTCTTATCGAAACTAACTCTTACCTTAGAAAAAGCCGTATTGGCTCAATTTACAAAAAAGGGCGGTCGATGATCAATCGACCGCCCTTTTTTTGTATATAGGCCTAGATTGTCCCCGAGAAATGGGATCACGCTGTATCAGCCAGAACCTGATTGAATAGTACAAGAAAAATTCTCAGCTCTGTTGGCTATCGAAAGGCAAGCTTCTAGAGCTACTGACCAGTAGCTTCGGCGAAACGTTGATCACTCGTTTCGTTAGATGGTTTTTTTTTGCGTTTTCACCTGACGCATATGACAGCTTGCGATTTGACATTTTTCAAAGTGAATTTTGACGATTACGTTATCAGTTGGTTGAGTAGCAAACGGATGAATGTCCCTGTCCGGAATATATCGGCATCTTCTTCTTAAAATTTGCATGTTTGTTCTCCCATCTTTGGGAAGCAGGTGTTTTCAACCAATAGCTCAGACCTATCTAATTGCATTCCGATACAAAGAAGTCGTTTAATGCAGTCACTTTACGAATCCGAAAAAAGCCCGATTCATAGCGAACCGCAGGAGATTAGGTCCCATCATTAGCGGGGGTTCCGCATGATCTGGTTGTATTCAGTGAGAGTCACGGTGCTTCATTACGTAACTCGTAGATGCTGAATATCCTGGAATGAACCTACTGGGGGACCGTGCGGTTCTAAGCACACCATGGCGAAGTTTGGACAATACACAGAGCCGGTACTCAGGCGCAATCGCCTGGTTAGAGCCCGTCCGTCATTTCGCCATCTGGGTCACCTCAAGCGTCTTCTTCCTTATGTAAGGAGGTATATGTCCTGGCTGATTGTCATATTGGTCGGGATGTTGACCACCCGCTTCCTCGAAGCAATGGTTCCACTTTTTATGAAAACCGCGATTGACTCGCTCGAAGCGCGTGAGCCGAACCTTTTCTGGCCTGTTGTCGGTATTCTCACAGTAGTGGGCATTCGTTTTTGTCTGAGCATCTTTACCAGTAGGCTGGTCCGTCGAATTGGTATTGTCACCGCCTATGATCTAAAGAAGCGCCTGTACCGGCATATTCAGAAAATGGGTCCTCTTTTTTTCAACCAGTTCAGTACGGGTGATCTGATGTCCCGCTCTTCCGGCGACGTTGGCATGGTACGCGGTGTCGTCGCTTATGGATGGATTCAGGTCGTCACATTTGTGTTTTCGATTGTAATGGGGCTGGCGTTCATGACTTGGCTTTCACCATCACTGACGCTTGCGGTGGTGCTGCCAACGCCACTCGTTGCGATCGTTGGGGTCTATATGTCGCGTCGATTGTTCCCCATTGTGCGGGAACAGCGACAAGCGATGGATGATGTCACCAGCTTTACCCAGGAAAACCTTAACGGTATCCGTACGGTTCAGGCGATGGCTCAGGAACAGCGTGAGATCTCTAGGTTTGAGGAGGTCAGCACTCGCTACGCGAGCATGGTCTACAGGGCGACAAGATATCGAGCCCGAATGAACCTCGTGATGCCCTTTATCTCGATTTTTTCCACGTTGATGATCCTGGGCTATGGAGGCAATCAGGTTCTGGCAGGAGAGATCACGATCGGGACGTTCATGGCGTTCTTCTCCTATATGGTCATGGTGACAGGACCGATCAGCAGTATCGGTGGATGGTTGTCGCAGTTCACCTCAGCGGCGGCAGCCACTGAACGACTGTTTGAAGTTCTAGACTACGAACCGGAAATACGGAATCAGTCTGAAGAGGCGGTGCCTACGACAATCCAGGGTCACATCCGTTTTGAAGGTTTCAGCTATCGCTTTCCGGACGCTGATCGAGATGCCCTCACGGACATTAGTATCGACATTCCGGCCGGAGAGACTGTGGCGTTTCTTGGAAGTGTAGGCAGTGGTAAGTCGACGCTGCTCAAATCGTTGGTGCGGATGATTAATCCGCCGCCGGGAACGGTGAATATTGATGGCTCTGATATTCGCAACTACCCGATCGAACAGTTGCGTTCACAGGTGACGCTGATACCTCAGGACCCGTTTCTGTTCTCGATTTCGATCCATGACAACATTACGTACGATGAACCGGAACGGGATATGCCCCCAATTCGGGATGCGGCAAGGCTTGCCGAACTCCTTGAGACGATAGAAGCTTTTCCGGACCAGATGGACACGGTTGTTGGCGAGCGCGGTATCACTCTTTCTGGCGGTCAAAAACAACGATCCACGCTCGCGCGCGGGCTGATCCGGGAAGCGCGTGTTCTGGCGATGGATGACTGTTTCGCTGCAGTGGACACACGTACTGAAGAAACGATACTGCATCGATTGAAGGAGGTACGTCGAGGTTTAACGACCGTTCTCATCTCACACCGAGTATCGACTGCAAGGCATGCAGACCGGATTTTCGTGTTGGAATCGGGTGCAATCATCGAAAGTGGTTCACATGAGGAATTGATGGCGCAAGGTGGCTATTACGCCAGCCTCGAGTCGATCCAGAGTAACCAGGACCAAGATCGAGATCGAAAGGCAGCGTTGCTGGCTACCCTGGATATCGATGTCGATGGGGGATCACCGCGTGAGTGATGCAGTCGACTTGAGCAAGGCTAAGAAAGACTATTCTGCGTTTGATGCGCAGTTGACCCATAGTGCATTGAATTTCAGGATGTTTGTTCGGTTGCTCGGTTGGTTAAAACCCTACAAGGTGACATTGCTGGTGAGCGTCATCTTCATTCTGATCTCTGCGGCTATTTCTGTGCTGGTTCCAGTCATGGTTGGAAGAGTGGTGATCGACAGGATTCTCCTGCCGACTCCGATGTCAGATGATGTCGCCGACTATGGCATGGGTGCCCTGGTCACAGGGGTTTCCAATGGGATCGGTCTATCGATGCTGATGGCAGCGGTTGTCTGCTATGCCGGGTTGGTTCTTGGTTCAGCGATCTGCATGTATATCCATCGTTTGACGTTGTCGCAATCGACCCTGCAGGCGTTGCGTGATCTTCGGATCGATCTCTTTCGAAAGCTGGAAACGAAACCCGCGTCCTTCTACGACCATGTCTCAGTTGGACGGGTTATGACCCGTCTGACCAACGATATCAGTAATCTCGTGGAACTCCTGACGGGATTTGGTCAATTGGCTGGTGAGTTTGTCCCCTTCTTTCTGGCTCTGTTCCTGATGTATTCGATCGACCCGGAACTGACCATGGTAATGCTGGTGATCATCCCAATCGTCTCCGTGGTGGTCTATGTCTATCGCCGGATCGTCGGCGATACTTACAGAAACATGCGCAATTCTGTTTCCAATATGAACCAGTACATGCAGGAATCATTGGTTGGCATGGAAGTGGTCCAGCTTTCTGGTCGGGAAGCACAGAACGATACGCACTACGGTGAACGTAACAAACAGAACAGAATGTGGCAGTTCAGGGCCGCCAACATCGAAGTGGTCTACAATGCCTTTAATATGAACCTCGCCAGCGTTGCCATCGCAGCCCTGATCTGGGTTGGCGGCGGTCAGGTCATGGAAGAAGAAATCACGCTTGGGTCAATGGTTCTGTTTATCCAACTGATCACCATGATGATCAGCCCGGTGGTCGCGGTCAGTGGTCAATTCAACACATTGTTCCGAGCGATGGCTTCTGGGGAACGAATTTTCCAAGCGATTGATTGGGATGAAAGTACGAAGGAACCCAAACATCCTGTTCCCTTACCCGAAAGTGTTCATGGTGAGCTCGAGTTCCGTCACCTGAACTTTGGTTACTATCACGGTGAACCTGTCCTTAAGGACGTTTCCTTCAAAGTGAACGCAGGTGAGAAGCTCGCGGTTGTGGGACCCACAGGATCAGGTAAGAGTACGCTGATCAGATTGTTAGCAAGATTTTACGACTTTGATGACGATATGGTGTTCCTGGATGGCGTCGATGTGAATCGCATTGCGTCGGCTGACCTTAGAGCCCGGATCGGGATTGTCCTGCAAGATTTCCATATCTTCTCGGGAACCGTGATTGACAACGTTACACTCAACAACCCAATGATCAGCAGAGAGCGCGCGATCGAAGCCGCAAGAACTGTGAATGCCCATCGCTACATTGAAAACCTGCAGAATGGTTACGACACAATCTTGTCCGAGCGTGGACAGAATCTCTCTCAGGGACAGCGGCAGCTGCTGGCTTTTGCCCGCGTCCTCGCGTTTGACCCTGAGATTCTGGTCCTGGATGAAGCTACTGCCAACATCGACACCGCCACCGAACTGATTATCCAGGAAGCGCTGCGTCGGATCATGGAAAACCGGACATCAGTGGTGATTGCCCATCGTCTCCAGACGATTCAGGATTGTGATCGGGTGCTTGTCCTCCACCATGGTGAGGTCCGTGAGTATGGAACACACCAGGAGCTCCTGGATCGGAAGGGTATTTACTACACGCTCCACGAGCTACAGTTCCAGGACTCTAGAGCACTGTGATTTCTGAGGCATACTGACCCTGTCCATATGGGTTCGAGTGATCCAAACCGCTTTTGATGTCAAGGTTCTGTAAGCTTTCCGCAGCAACGCGTCTAACTAACAAGCCTTCAGCGTAAGCTACTTCGGCTGGCAGCCTTGCTGTGCCACAACGCCTATGTTTACTAACTAGGTACCGCTGGCTACCGCAGGTCGGCGCACGTCTTCGTCGGACGGGTTCGACAGAGTCGCGCGACACGCGCGGGCTAGCTACTGGCAAAAACTCGTCTTGGTCGGATGTTGAATTATGTTGTTTCGCACTTTCGCGGGAGCGCTGTCAGTCATCGAGTCGCGCGCCATCGTTACGGTGATGGATACTAGACGCTTTGCTGTGTTGTTGTGTGCCGGCTTGGTCATCGCAGGTTGCGAGAGCGATCCGTCGGAAAGTGTTGCGTCGGCATCCGCATCGGAAGCTGATTTCAGTGCCTTCTGTGCAGAGACCGTGACAGCTTCTGGAAACGATCGCATGGCTGGTCTATGTCCCTGTCTGACGGAAAAGGTTAAAGAGGGAGCAGACAAGGAAGAGATCACCACGGTACTCAAGTCTTCACCCCAGTCAATGCGTCAGATAATGGGTGACTTGAGTGAAGCAACCCGGAACACTATTCGTGGCTGCATGCGTGAGGCATTTGCTGGTGGTGGGCGTGGCGGTTCACCAGGTGCGGGACGTCCATCCGGTGGGGATTCAGCGATATCTGCATCCAAAGGGGATTCATCATCGCGTTCTTCTACCGGCGGCGATCGTGAACGAGGTTCGAGTACTGCAGCGAGTAACCCGGCTGCGAGCAGCCAGCGAGGCGGTGGTTCTCGTAGCGGACGTGGTGGTGGTTTCCAATCCCGCCCGGTGCCGGTGGCGGTGACACTTGTGGAACGTGGTCGGGTAGATGCCTTTTACGCGACAACCACAACGTTGACGTCACAGGAAGAGGCGGTTGTGGTGGCACGCACGCAGGGTGTTGTCGAGGACATTTTCTCTGAAGAAGGGGACCAAGTGAAGCGCGGCGCTGCACTGGCGCAACTGGATACGCGAAAGCTCGAACTGGAAGTTCGGCGTACTCGAACCAACATAGAGAGTTTCGAACGAGCATTTGCGCGGTCTCAGCAACTGCTTCAGACCAATATGATATCGCCAGAAGCACACGACCAGGCACGTTACAACCTGGAGCGGGAAAAGGCGTCACTGGCTCTACAGATCTACGATCTTGCTGAAGCCACAATCAGAGCGCCGATTGATGGTGTTATTACCAAACGGGAAATTAAGCTGGGCAATACTTTGTCACCCAATAGTCCGGCGTTTGAGATTAAACGGGTTGACGCCATTGAGGCGATCCTCAACGTGCCTGAGCGAGAGGTGAACAAGGTCCAGAGAGGTCAGCTGGCTCGGGTGACGGTTGATGCGCTCTCTTCGACCGAATTTGACGGCATTGTTGATCGTGTGGCTCCAGAAATTGATGCGAATTCGGGAACCTTCAGAGTCACGGTACGGATGGATAATCAGAAGAGTCTACTCAGGCCAGGTATGTTTGCCCGTGTGGGCGTTAGGTATGATTCTAAGGAAAATACATTACTGCTCAAACGAGAAGCTGTCGTGACCCAGAAGGATGAAAGCTCAGTATTTGTCGTGCGGGATGGCGTAGCAACCAAACAGGAAGTCAAGCTCGGATACGCGATGGGTAGCGACATCGAGATTCTTGACGGGTTGGTTGAGGGGGATGAAGTGGTGGTCACCGGTCAAGGTGGCTTGCGCGATGGGTCCTCTGTTCGTGTGGTTCAGCTCTAGTGATGCATTTTTCCTTGTATCTTTTGAGGACCCACTGAAATCGTGGGTATCGTAGGGGGATCCATTGCACGACCAGTTACTGTTGCCATGGCGACAGTGGCGGTGGTGCTCTTCGGTAGTATTTCACTCGATCGCCTTGGCTTGAATCTACTGCCTTCACTGACCTATCCCACGTTGACGGTACGTACCGAGTTCGAAGGTGCAGCACCGGCAGAGGTCGAGGAGCAGATTACCCGACGACTGGAGCAGAGGCTGGGCGTTATCAGTGGTGTTCGCAAGATGCATTCAGTTTCCGCAGCAGGGCGATCTGATGTGGTCCTGGAATTCCTCTGGGGAACTGATATGGACCTTGCGGCGATCGAGGTGCGGGAGAAAATCGATCTTGTCAACCTTCCGTTGGATGTTGAACGACCTTCCCTCCTTCGGTTGAACCCGAATCTAGATCCTATTTTCAGATTGGCGCTGACACGACCAGATCCACTCAAAGATGGCGTCTACGACCTTCAAACGCTGCGTCGGTTCGCTGACGACTTTCTGAAGCGGCGACTCGATCCAGTGTCCGGCGTCGCAGCCGCGGTCGTCGGTGGGGGTTTTGAGGATGAAATCCTGATCAACGTTGATCAGGAGAAGATTGCGCGTCTGGGAATCACTGTTCAGGCACTGGGACAGCGACTATCTGCAACCAATGTCAACCTATCAGGAGGCAGGCTGAGTGACGGGACCAATGAGTATCTTGTGCGAACGGTCAATCAGTTCGAGACGATCGAAGACATCGAAGAGACGATCATTTTTCAGCAGGGCGGTCGGATTCTTAGATTACGCGATATTGCGGAGGTTATAGAGGGCCAGAAGGAAAGGGACGCGATTATGCGGGTCAATGGTCGAGAGGCTATTGAGATCTCGCTATATAAAGAAGGAGATGCGAACACGGTCGCGGTTGCCGCCAATGTGTACGAACGACTGGATGAGATTCGGGAGCAAATACCGCCTAATTTTGACCTGCTCGTTATTTATGACCAGGCTACATTTATCAATGCAGCGATCTCTGAGGTCAGGACGGCGGCGATTCAAGGTGCATTTCTGGCTGTATTTGTGCTGTTTTTGTTTCTTCGGGATATTCGCAGCACGCTGATCGTAGCGGCCACCATCCCTGCGTCCGTTATGGTGACGTTTGCATTGATGGACATCTATGACATCACGCTCAATGTCATGAGCCTGGGGGGCATCGCGCTGGCCGTTGGCATGTTGATGGATAATGCGATCGTCGTACTTGAAAACATTGCGCGTCACCGGAGTGAAGGGCGCAGTGTGTTGGAATCGGCGGAGAAAGGTGCGTCCGAGGTGGGGGGCGCGGTGATGGCAGCGACACTGACAACCATTGCGGTCTTCCTACCACTCGCTTTTGTCGAAGGTATCGCGGGTCAGTTGTTCAAGGATCAGGCACTTACTGTCACATTTGCGCTCGTTGCCTCCCTGATTCTGGCGTTTACGCTGATTCCGATGTTGTACGCTTTGGGGGGGCGTTCGGCGCGGCCGGAGTCAGAGGTGTCGGCGGTAGGTGATCAGGTCCAAGGCGGCTGGTTCAGGACCGCGCTCCGATGGCTTTTTGTGATTCCACGTTTCGTATTTGTCACCATTCCTCGTTTCATTCTAGTTTGGCTGTTGCGAGTAACCCGATTTTTTATTCAGGCCTTCACAGTTCTGACGCGACCATTACTCACCGGGTTTGACAAGGCCTACGAGAATCTGTCTTTGGGGTACGCTGGCTTGTTGGGTCTTGCATTGCGGGCACGGTTGCTGACTGTGGTGCTGGCTGTGATAGCATTCTTGGGATCCGCTGCGTTGATCCCCACACTGCCAGTGGCATTGATTCCGCCGCTGGCGCAGGGCGAATTCAAGGTCGACCTTGAACTCTCTCCCGGTACTCGTCTGGAACTGACTGACGCGACACTGGCGGATCTGGACTACACACTCTCTAAAGCAAGTGATCAGCTTCTCGATAAGACCTATTCGGTAGCCGGAACCGGCGGCCGAATGGATGCATCAGCTGTGAGCGGTGGCGAAAACGTGGGTGAGTTCAATGTGGTCCTGAGTCCTGGTGCTGGTGCACAGCATGAAGCAGAAGCCATGTCACGATTACGAGATGTACTGGCATTGATTCCCGACGTCCAGTTCACGCTCGACCGGCCTCAGTTGTTCTCTTTTTCAAAACCCCTTGAGATCATCGTTAGCAGTTCGGATCTTGAGGATATTCGGGAAGTCGCTGATGCCCTGGCGCTTGCGATGCAAGGGTCGACGATGTTCCGAGATGTTGAATCGACGATGCGTGCTGGTTATCCAGAGGTTCAGATCGAATTTGATCAAGATAGAGCTGCAGCACTGGGATTGAATGTACCTGACGTTGCTAGCCGGGTCGTCAGTAAGGTCAAAGGTGAAGTCCCAACAGAGTTTACGTTCCAGGACAAAAAGATTGATGTTCGCGTGCGCGTCGAAGAGGACGAACGTGATTCTACCAGTGATATAGGACACCTAGTTGTGAGCGGTAGTACGGGTCCTCAGATTCGGCTCGACACCGTAGCAGATATCGTCATGGGTGTCGGACCTGCAGATATTCAACGGATCGGGCAGCAGCGGGTGGCGTTGGTGCGTGCCAATGTCGTCGGTGATGATCTGGGAATCGCAGCGACGGAAGTCCAGCGTATTCTTGAAGACATTCCCGTCCCAGCTGGACTCAAAGTGATCGTCAGCGGTCAGAACGAGGAGATGGAAGCATCTTTTCGATCTCTTCAGTTTGCACTGATACTGGCCCTGATCATGGTCTACCTAGTGATGGCGTCGTTGTTTGAATCACTGCTGCATCCCTTCATCATAATGTTTACGATCCCTCTTGCAGGGGTAGGGGCTGTGATAGCTCTCGCCATGACCGGTACCAGTGTGTCCGTTGTTGTGTTCATCGGTCTCATTCTGCTGGTGGGGATTGTTGTCAACAACGCCATTGTGCTTATCGATCGGGTGAATCAGTTGCGGCAGACGGGCCTCTCGCGAACAGAGGCAGTCCAGATCGGCGCCGGTCAACGTTTCCGGCCAATTTTGATGACAACCATGACGACGATTTTGGGACTGCTACCGATGGCCATCGGCCTAGGGGAAGCATCGGAATTGCGCACACCTATGGCCATTACCGTGATTGGAGGTTTGCTCGTATCTATGTTGCTGACATTGATCGTAATTCCAGTGGTGTATGATTTGATTGATCGCAAAATGTTTTTGGTGGATCCGGATGCTCCCCCGGAAGCCGCAGCGCAGACCTGAAAGCAGGCAACATCAACCGGAGGTCACAAGAATGGTGATATCCAAAGCGGCGATTCGACGACCCGTAACAGTGGTGATGGCGTTTATCGGCGTCGCGATGATTGGGGCATTCTCGGCGTTTAGGTTGCCTATTGAACAATTTCCCCAGATAGAAATTCCCTATGTAGGAGTCTCCATACCCTACAGTGGAACGTCTGCACAGGAGATTGAGCGTAATGTGACGAGACCGGTCGAAGAGATTCTGTCGACAATGACAGGGGTCGACAGAATGTTCTCGTTTACACGCCCTGGTCAGGTATTCTTCAACTTATCCCTGCATCCGGATGCGGACGTCAACGGTAAGGGTATCGAAGCCAAGGACCTGGTTGAAGGCATCCGATATCGGCTGCCGGACGATGTTCGTCGAATTCAGCTTCGACAACAGGACCCCAATGACGAGCCGCTGATGAACATGCTGATCGTCGCGCCGAACCTGAATCAGGATGAGGCCTGGGATCTTCTGGACGTTAATGTGCGCTCTGAACTCGAAAGAATACAGGGCGTGAACTCTGTCAATCTGTATGGAATCGTACGTAATCAGGTTCGTGTCGTCATGCAATCCGACCGTGTTGCATCCTATGGTCTCGATTACATCGATATTCGTCGGCGGTTACAGCAGGCCAACTTCTACGTCTCGGCTGGGAAACTCGAAGGGAGCAGCGCACGAGAGATGCTGGTGCGACCTATCGGCCAGTACGAGAACATCGACGCCATCGGACAGTTGCCGCTCAACGAACGTGGACTTGTGCTAGCCGATGTGGCGGAGGTGCGGCTTGAACCAGATCAGGACAACGATAGACGCCTGGTGAATGGCGTTCGGTCGCTAGGCGTATCTGTGTTCAAGAAGCCTGAAGCCAATATGGTCGAAGTCTCCCAGAACATCGATAAGGTGATGACCGAGATCAGAGAGGATGATGTCCTCGATGGCGCGACTTTTTTCCCACTGGACAGTCAGGCAGAAACAGTCCTCCAGTCGTTAAACGATTTGCGGGACAGCGGCATGTTGGGTGGATTGCTGTCAGTAATCGTACTTTTTCTGTTTTTACGTCAGGTCAATATGTCGCTCTTGATCGCCGCGACGGTACCGTTGTCGCTCTGTGTCACCCTGGGCGTGATGTACTTCATGGGGTTGACCCTCAACATACTTTCCGTCGTTGGACTGATGCTGGCGATTGGTCTCCTGGTAGATAACAGTGTCGTTGCATCTGAAGCGATCGCATTCCGGCGCAGGGAAGAGGGTGTTAGTCCCAGAGACGCGGCCGATCGAGGTATCAGTGAAGTGGGGCTGGCCATCACTGCGGGTACATTGACCACGGTCATTGTGTTTGTCCCGGCGTTTATGACGGATGTCCAGCAGGTTGCGATGATCCAGCAGAATATTGCGATACCGCTCTGTACATCGCTGATTGCTTCCTTACTGGTGGCTCAAACGCTGGTGCCGGCAGCCATGGCACGCATGCCGATGCCGAAGGTGGGGCGTCGCCAACCCATCATAGACTTTATTGGCAAGTACTATGCTGTCGCAGTGCGCTTCACATTACGACAACGTTTGCTGAGCCTCCTTGCCGCAATAGGGATCGCGTATAGCGGATTCTGGGCTTACCAACAGGTGCCTCTGGATATGAACCCTGAACAAGAGTCACCCAGGGCGACATTGTCCTACTACATCCGCGGCAGTATGAACATCGAGTACATGGAAGAGTTTGTGCGCCAGGTGGATGGCTATCTACTGAATAACAAAGAGCGATTTGAAATCGAGAACGTGTTCACGAGCTACGACACGGATCGTGGTCGAACGACGATCAATTTCATTGAAGATGGCACGTTGTCACCGCGATTACTCGAAGAGATGATCATGGAGGATCTACCGGAACGTCCCAACATATTCCTCCGTTTCAGTAACCGTTCCCGAGGTTTTGGTGGCGGAAGTCGAGGAAGGTGGGGCGGCAGCAGTGGCCTGTCGATGCGACTAGCGGGTGATTCTACTGAGCAACTGATCGAGATTGGTGATGAGTTGGTGTCACTTCTTGAAACCAATGAATCGTTAACCAACGTTCAGCATGATGGTGAGTCCAGTCGGTCTGAACTGCAGCTCGTGTTGAAACCTGAACAGGCTGGGCAGCTGGGTGTCACGGCTGCAATGATCTCGCAGACTCTTGCCATTGCATTGGGTGAAACCAGTATGCGCCGTGGCTATGTGGAGAATGGTCGGGAAACAGAAATCTACCTAGAACTTGAAGGTCGCGATGAAATCAATCTCGACGCGGTTCGTAATCTGCCGGTATTCCTACCGGACGGTGGCACGGTTCCCGTAGAGGCCGTGGCGACGCTAAGGTTTGATTCCGCAACACGCGTTGTTCGTCGGGAAAATCGCGAGACTTCGATTAATCTATCTTTCGCAACCGCAGAAGGTCCGCCGCAGGCTGCCAGGGAAATCGTCGAACAAACCATGGCCAATTATCAACTGCCACCAGGTTATCGATGGGAACTAGGTGGCGGATTCTCGATCGATAATGAGATGTTCATGGAAATGGCTCTTAATGTCGCACTGGCGGTGTTGCTGATCTACATGCTGATGGCCGCGTTGTTCGAATCTGTGTTGTTTCCAACTACTGTGATTGTAGCAATTGGATTTTCGGTCGTCGGTGCGTGCTGGTCGCTTTTATTGACTCGTACCACAATGACCGCA
>CAJWYI010000073.1 GCA_913049815.1 uncultured Gammaproteobacteria bacterium | reverse complement strand
ATCAGGGTGTAGCCGCGCATCCTCTTGTTCGGACAGTACCCAGACCGGATGCTAGTACATCTTGTCCAGATAAAAACCGGTATGTTGAGGCAATCGGACAGTACCACCACTTCCAATAATCGTAATGCGTTTCAATGACCGAGATCATCAAGTGGATGCGGTTTCGTTGGCTCGAAATGTCCAAGGATGTAGGAGGACGGAATCTCTGAGACTTCGCTGAATTGCCACCTGGGCGCATTGTCCTTGTCGATCAACAAGGCACGCACACCTTCAGTGAAGTCATCGTGATATGCACACCGGCTCGCGATGTCGTATTCCATGCGGAACATGGCGGCGAGACCCATTTCACGAGCGCGTAACAGCTGTTGTTCGATTATCACAGCGGTCACCATGCATCCTGCTGCAAAACTATTCTGTGCGCGGACCAGCCATTTTTCATCGGTCTCCACTGACTTCAGTCCGAGGGCAAAATGCTCTGAAGCTTCTCCAAGGTTCCAGTGTTTTTCCATCAACACTAATGCAAGCTCCTTAAGCACATGATCATGCCGGTCCAACTGGCTTTCACCCTCATCCTCAAGAGCAAACCTCTTGATGGCCTGTGTTATTTTCGTTGCAGAATCTTCGACTTCGTTCCCGTCAAACACCAACGCGACCAGGGCATTTCGAACAGCAGCCAGATCATCCTGAAGGACGATATGGTCGACCAGGTTCGCCACCCGACCGTCCGCCGCATTCAGTCGAGCACCCGTCCAGGCCATAAACGCCGCATGGTGCGGCCGCATCTCTGACAACAACTTAGTGCCTCCAGCATCAGGAAATAACCCAATCGTTATCTCTGGCATGGCCATTTGGGTTGTCTCGGTCGCCACGCGGTGGCTACCCGCAGAAAAGATGCCAAGCCCACCACCCATCACAAAACCGTGGCCCAGCACCACGACCGGTTTCCTGTACGTGTGGAGCAGGTAGTCAAAACGATACTCTCTGCTGAAAAATCCCTCTGCATATGGATTGGGTCCACCAGGATTCGCCACCATCGAATGGTACAGCTCCTGGATATCACCCCCGGCACAGAACGCTCTATCCCCTGCGCCATCAATCAGGACAAATGCCACACTATCGTCGTCCTGCCACTTCAATAGCATGGGGAACATCAGATCAATCATCTCGAGACTGAGCGCGTTTAGCGTCGCCTTACTGTTTAAACGAATGTGACCACAGGCACCTGTCTGCTCAAACAGTACAACGTTGGACATTGTCAGCTGTTCTTCCAAGCTGGCTTACGCTTTTCAAGAAACGCATTTACGCCTTCTTTCTGATCCTCAGTACTAAACAAATCTACAAAGGCGTCCCTTTCAAGAATATAGCCTTCGCTCATTGCCCGATGGCGTGCACTCTGAATCAGATGCTTACAAGCTGCGATGCTCGTCGGACTCTGATTCTCAGCCATCGTCGCCATTTCTCTAGCCCTGCTCAGACTCTCGCCAGTCGGAACCACCTCTTCGACGAGACCAATCGCCTTGGCTGTCTCAGCATCGACATGTTCTCCAAGCAAGATCATCCGCTTAGCCCAGCCCTCTCCAACCAGCCACGACAAGTGTTGAGTCCCCAATCCCCCCGGGAGCAGGCCAACCGTCGCTTCTGGTAAACCCATCTGTGCCTGAGATTCGACAATGCGAATATCGCAACACATGGCAGCTTCAAGTCCGCCGCCCATTGCGAAACCATTGATAGCGGCAATGGAAACGCCGCGGAACTGACTCAAGGTTTCAAATGCCGAACTAAACTCCACCGCCATACGACGGGCATTTGCCATATCACCATCGGCAAACATATTCAGGTCTGCACCCGCCGAAAAAAATTTGTCACCTTGACCCGTCAGGACCAGCGCATAAATCTCTCTGTTATCGTTCAGCTCCGCGACGGTATCCCTCAGTAACGTCAGACTTGCACCATCCCAGGTATTCGCCGGTGGATTGTTGATGGTCAGCAATGCCTGATGGCTATCGATCGTGACTTCAATTTTTCTCATGTATCCCCCACAACAGCTCTGAAATGGATCCGTCAGTTTAGACGAATCGTCATGTTGGTATCTGCAATCGCATCATCGTCATACCAGCGCGCAGTGACGGTTTTTGTTTCCGTGTAAAACCGCACAGCTTGTTTACCGTAGGCATGATGATCACCAAAAAAGGAGTTTTTCCAACCCGTAAAACTGAAGAAGGGTAGGGGCACAGGAATCGGTACATTAATACCTACCTGCCCCACCTGGATCTCACTCTGAAACTTACGTGCTGCACCCCCTGATGAAGTAAACAATGACACACCGTTCCCAAACGAATTGCGATTAATGATTTCAATCGCCTCATCCAATGTGTCAGCACTCACCGTAACAAGCACCGGACCAAATATCTCATCTTGATAGATCGACATGTCGGTGGTCACATCCGCGAACAAGGTTGGGCCCACCCAGTTGCCGTCCGGCATGCCCTCTACCTGGCATGACGAACCATCCAGAAGGCAGTTGGCTCCCTCTGCTTTTCCTTGCTCAATATAGCCCAGAACACGCTCACGGGCGGCGACACTAATCTGTGGTCCGTAGGCAGCGCCTTCGTCATCCCACACACCGGGACTAACAGCCGCCATGGCGTCTTTGAGATCAGTCAGCCATTCCTGCGCCTCTCCAACCAACACCGCGACCGACACCGCCATACACCGCTGTCCTGCCGCACCAACAGAGGATGAGACCAATGCATTGATCGCCTGCTCCTTCGCGGCATCCGGCATGACAACGAGATGGTTTTTCGCACCCGCCAGGCACTGCACTCGTTTCAAACGATCCGTACCCAGGCGGTACACGTGCTGCCCGACAGGAACCGACCCCACAAACGACACTGCCTTGACGTTGTCGTGGGTGATCAACGCATCCACCTGGTCCTTCCCGCCATGCACCACCTGCAAGACATCTTTTGGAAATCCGCATTCATAGAAAAACTCAACCAGCTTGTTGGGCGTCAGCGGGTCCTGCTCGGATGGTTTCAGTATAAACGTGTTGCCTGCGGCTACCGCCAGCGGAAACATCCACAGAGGAATCATTGCTGGAAAGTTGAATGGTGTGATACCGACACAAACACCCAGTGGTTGAATGATCGAGTAGGTATCAATCCCTCTCGCGACATTTTCCACGGTCTCGCCCATCATCAGTGAGGGAATATTGCACGCCTGCTCCACGACCTCGATACCGCGCCACACATCTCCCTGTGCATCCGCAAAGATTTTTCCGGTCTCCAGTGAGAGGATTTCCGCAATCTCATCCTGTTTTTCTTTGAGTAGCATCTGGTAACGCATCAGACATCGGGCACGTTCCGGCGCAGGCACGCTTCGCCATGCCTCAAATGCCACCTGTGCCGCCGTGACAGCGCGGTCAATTTCATGGCTCGTCGTCAATGGTGCTTCGGTCAGTACGACCTGATTCGCTGGGTTGGTGACCGGGATACTCTCTGTCGCGACACTGGGTCTGAACTCACCATCGATATAATTCTGCAGTTGTGCCATGTCTCGTCCTTATCTATTTATGCTTGTCTATATTCGAGTGAGGCCCAGTCTATCGGCGTTTGTCTCTGGGCATTCAGGTATTCATTGCACTGAGAGAAGTGTCTGCACCCAAAAAATCCGCGGTGGGCCGACAACGGTGAGGGGTGTGGTGCTTTTAACACTCGATGTCGTTCGGAATCGATCATACTGCCTTTCTTCTGGGCATAACTCCCCCAGAGCATAAAGACGACGGATTCTCTTTGCGTTGCGAGAAGCGACACAATTCGATCTGTGAACATTTCCCATCCTTTACCGGCATGTGACGCTGCGCTGCGATGCTCCACGGTGAGTACAGAATTCAGTAATAACACCCCCTGTTGTGCCCAGCCCATCAGACAACCATGCGGAAAGTGACCATCCGCCAATCCCAGATCCGATTCAATTTCTCGATAGATGTTGATCAATGACGGTGGCGGTTGAACATCTACCGGCACGGAAAAGCACAGTCCATGTGCCTGTCCTGGTCCGTGATAGGGGTCCTGCCCGAGGATCACAACCTTTACATCATCAAACGGTGTCGTATCAAGCGCATTGAACCACTCAGTGCCACGAGGATATATGATCTTCTTCTGCGCTTTCTGTTCATGCAAAAAGCGCCTGAGGTTCTGCATATAAGGTGCATCAAACTCACCCTGCAATCGAGTCAGCCAGCTGTGCTCGAGCGCGATCGCCACGCGCTAGTCGGCTTTGGGTCGCATATGCGGGAACAGCACCACATCCCGAATAGAGGGTGAGTCGGTGAGCAACATTACCAATCTGTCGATACCCACACCTTCTCCCGCCGTCGGCGGCATTCCGTATTCAAGCGCAGTCACATAATCCTGGTCATAGTGCATCGCCTCTTCATCACCTGCATCGCGCGCTGCAACCTGCTGGCGGAACCGCTCTGCCTGATCTTCCGCGTCATTGAGCTCTGAGAAACCATTGGCAATTTCCTGTCCCATGACAAACAACTCAAAACGATCAGTTACATCTGGGTCATCGTCGTTTCGTCTCGCAAGTGGTGACACCTCAGTTGGGTGTTTGGTCACAAACAGGGGTTGTTCGATCTGGTCTTCGACGCAGGCTTCAAAGATCTCCATCAACAGCTTACCCAGTCCCCAGGACGCTTCGACTTCGACCCCAAATCGATCTGCCACCGGAACCGCTGTCGATCGCTCTGTCAAAGAATCCGGGTCGACGTCCGGGTTGTAGTGAACGATCGCTTCCGCCATGGTCATTCGCGCAAAAGGTCGACCGAAATCGATCTCTTTACCCTGGTACCTGAAATATGTCTGACCGATTACGCGTTGCGCGGCTGATCGAAACATCGTCTCGGTCAGGTCCATAAGGTCATTGACGTCGGCATACGCCCAGTAGAATTCCATCATCGTAAACTCAGGACTATGTTTCGTGTCCATGCCTTCGTTACGAAAGTTCCGGTTGATCTCAAAGACCCGCTCGAACCCGCCCACCACGAGTCGTTTCAGATTCAACTCGGGAGCAACACGAAGATACATCTCAATGTCGAGCGCATTGTAGTGCGTGATAAACGGTGCGGCCGCGGCACCACCCGGAATGCTTTGCATCATCGGCGTTTCCACTTCCAGGAACGAACGCTCGATCAAGAAGCTGCGGATTGATTCGATGATCTTTGAGCGCCTAAGAAATGTATCGCGCGTCTCCTGGTTCATGATCAGGTCCAGGTATCGTTGTCGGTACCGAGTTTCCGTGTCGGTTAAACCGGCATGTTTTTCCGGCAAGGGTCGCAGTGACTTCGTGAGCAAGCGAATCTCCGATGCTCTGACCGTCAACTCGCCCGTATTGGTCCGCATCAATGTACCGGTCACCCCCACGATATCGCCGATATCCCAACGTTTAAACGCGTCATAGGTCGATTGGCCCACCACATCCTGGCGAACGTAAGCCTGGACTTGTCCAGAGACATCCTGAAGCGTGATGAACCCTGCCTTGCCCTGGCCCCGGCGCAACATGATGCGCCCGGCAACGGTCGCAGTCATCGATTTTTCAATCAGTGTTTCTTTCGTCTCATCGGCATACTCGTTCGCCAATACCGCAGCGGTGTGCGTGCGGCGAAAATCATTGGGGAACGCGTTGCCGGCCGCTCGCAGCTCACTGAGCTTCTCGCGACGACCTGCGATTATCTGGTTTTCAGACTGTTCTGGATCAGACACGACTACAGCCCCTGCTTCAGACTGGCTTCAATAAACATCTCAAGACCACCATCCAGGACAGCCTGCGTATTGGACGTTTCTACATTAGTACGTAGATCCTTGATTCTGGCGCTATCGAGAACATAAGAGCGAATCTGACTACCCCAACCGATGTCAGACTTGCTGTCCTCCATTTCTTGCAACGCCTGCCTTCTCTTCTGATCCTCGATTTCGTACAACTTCGCCTTCAACTGTTTGATAGCCTGGTCACGATTCTGATGCTGAGAGCGTTGATTCTGACACTGTACCACCAGCCCTGTCGGAATATGTGTCAGTCGAATTGCCGAATCCGTCTTGTTCACATGTTGACCCCCAGCACCGCTGGCGCGATAGGTATCAACCCGGACCTCGCTCATATCAAGTTCAATCTCAATGCTGTCATCCAATTCAGGGGAGACAAAGATTGACGCAAACGACGTGTGTCTTCTGCTACCTGAATCAAACGGAGATTTTCGAACCAGTCGATGGACTCCCGTTTCGGTCCTGAGCCAACCAAACGCATAGTCACCCGAAAACTGAATAGTCGCGCCTTTTATACCAGCAACATCACCGGGGCTCTGCTCCACAACCTCGGTCGCAAACCCTTTTCGTTCCCCCCATTTCAGATACATTCGCATGAGCATTTCGGCCCAGTCCTGGGCTTCGGTCCCACCAGATCCTGCCTGGATATCCAAAAACGCGTTGTTTTCGTCGACCTCGCCGGAGAACATTCGCCGGAATTCCAACTGCGCGAGACGGTTTTCGAAGGCATTTAATTCGTCAGGAAGTTCCGACAGAAGTTGCGTGTCGTCTTCCTCCTGGGCCAACTCGATCATGGCGTCAGCATCATCAAGACCTGCGCTCAAATGGTCGACGGTGCTCACGATAGACTCCAGGGAAGAACGTTCACGTCCCAACTTCTGTGCTTCATCAGGGTTATTCCAGACACTGGCGTCAGCGAGCTCTAGTTCTACTTCCGTCAGACGTTCTTTTCGGTTGTCGTAGTCAAAGATACCCCCGAAGAACGGCCAGTCGATCATTCAGTTCTTTGATGCGGCTGATCAGCGGATTGATTTCCAAAATGGGTCCCGGCGTTCGAATTGAGAAGGAACGCGATTGTAAGTTTGATGACTGGGCAAGCGCAAACGGGCGTGCACCAAGCCCGACTGGCTTAACCTGTTCTGAACACCGAAAGGAAGGATGGGATCTTCTCGAAACGAACTTAGTCAGCATGTCTAGCCTAAGAGGTGTCGATCTATACCGGGAACAGACTGGTCCCCTCAGCACGCTGTATGTGCTGGTGTTATCATGTTTACGACGTAGGCATCATCAAGATCCAGAGGCAGATCCAATGCTTCGATGATCAATTGGACCGATTCCAGCCCTCGATAGCGATTGATTTCCGGCCGGTAGGCCATGCGGTGTCGGAGTCCGGAGAGCAGATCCGTGTGGCCAAAGGCAATGGCATTGAACACCCGACCCCGGTCGGTGCGTAGCCGGAGACGCAGGTGCGCACCACCGACTATACGCTGATCGATGATTTCAAAGACATCGTCAAACAATGGTTCGGGAAATGCCTGCCCCCACGGCGCTGACGTCAGCACTCGTCGTACCTGACCGATATGCAACAGGTCAGCTGCCTCGCCATCACTCAACAGATCATCTGTCAGATCTTCTTCAGTCAACCATCGATGTGCTTCATCATCGAAGGCCTCCGCAAACGCATCGAAGTGCTCATTCTTCAATGTGAGTCCTGCCGCCATTGCGTGTCCACCAAATTGCTCAATCATTCCGGGGTGCCTGACATCGATCGATGCGAGGGCATCGCGAATATGCATCCCCTGAATCGATCGCGCCGAGCCTTTGAGCTCGGTCGCCGAACCCGGAGCGAAGGCAATCACCGGACGGTGCAACCGATCTTTGATGCGCGAGGCAATGATCCCGACAACACCCTGGTGCCACGAAGGATCAGACATACAAACACCCATCGCTTCGGAAGTTGTGTCTGCCAATTGCAGATTCGCATCCTCGCGCATTTCACGTTCAATCTGCCGACGCTCTTTGTTCAGAGTATCGAGCTTGGCTGCGACCTCGCGTGCTTGAGCAAGATCTTCTGCGAGCAGGCACGCGATCCCAATCGACATGTCTTCGATCCGTCCTGCCGCGTTTAGTCTGGGTGCCATGCCAAATGACAAATCCCGAGTCGTCAACTGATCAATCTCTGCACCAGCAACTTCCGCCAATGCCACAATGCCAGGTCTCCCTAGTCCCGCTCGGATTCGAAGCAACCCCTGCTGAACCATAATGCGGTTATTGGCATCGAGTGGAACCACATCCGCTACCGTACCAAGGGCAACGAGGTCCAAGAACCGAGCGAGGCTTGGCAGGTTCTTCTCACCGCGACCCCGCAACACCGCCCGCACGGCTGCCAGCAGGTAAAAGGCCACGCCAACACCCGCCATCGATTTACTCGCAAACGGACACCCAGGCTGATTTGGATTAACGATCGCATCCGCGTCAGGGAGTGTCTCACCCGCCAGATGATGGTCTGTTACCACCAGTTGTATTGACAGTTCTTTTGCACGTGCAGCCCCTTCGAGACTCGCGATGCCATTATCGACGGTGATAATGAGGTCAGGCGAGCTCCGTTGCGCCTCCTCGACAATCTCTGGGGTCAGCCCGTAACCGAACTGGAATCGATCTGGTACGAGGAAGTCGACATGATGTCCACCCATGGATCGCAGCCCCGCCACCAACAACGCACTGCTGGTGGCACCGTCAGCATCAAAATCACCAATCACGAGGATTCGGTGCTCTCGCAAATGCTGAACCACCAGGTCTGCCGCATGCGGTAACGCCAGTAAATCAGGTGGCAACAGACCGGTCAGTGCATAGGCATCGGTTTCAGCAGCGGCCAGGTCCACACGCCTGTGGGACAACAACCGCTGGAGGAGATCGGGGCTGTTGTCTGCGATACCTCGACGTTTTAGCTTCGCACCGTATCTCATCACCCGACCCCGCGGGTTCGACTAGAGGACGCGTATTCGGGTGATTCCACCCGTAACGCTGGACTGCTCAGAGATTTCTGCCAATGCGGCATTCATCGCGGATTCCCTGACGCGATTGGTGATAATCACCACCGGCACTTCGTCTGCATTGGCATCCCGCTGTACGAGCGATTCTATACTGATGTTATAACGAGACAGGATGCTAGTCAGCGACGCCATGACGCCCGGCTTGTCACGCGCTGTCAAACGCAGATAGAAGGGCGACTCGATGTCTTCGATAAGCTTGATGGGTAACGTGGTCATGTCTGATGCGCCGTAGCCAGCACTCGGAATGCCCAGATGGTCTCTCGCAATATCGACGACATCACTGACCACGGCGGATCCTGTTGCATCACCACCAGCACCTGCGCCGTAATACATGGTCTCTCCAGCCGCGTTACTGGTCACCATCACTGCATTCATAACACCGCTGACCTGAGCAAGCAGTGCCGAATTGGGAACGAGTGTGGGGTGAACCCGCAGTTCCACTCCCTCCCCATCCCTCGCGGTAATACCCAGGTGCTTGATTTTGTAGCCAAGCTGTTCTGCAAATCGAATATCAGCAACAGTCACTTGAGAGATACCTTCTGTGTAAATCGCCTCAAACTCAAGCGGCACGCCAAAGGCAATCGTCGACAGAATTGTCAGCTTGTGAGCCGCATCAATTCCTTCAACGTCAAACGTCGGGTCTGCTTCTGCGTAACCCAGCTCCTGTGCTTCTGCCAGCACTTCATCGAAACCACGATTTCCCACCCCTTCCATTTCGCTCAGGATAAAGTTGGTCGTACCATTGATGATTCCGGCCACACGACTGATCTCATTACCCACCAGACCTTCCCGAATCGCTTTGATCACCGGGATGCCGCCCGCCACCGCCGCCTCGTATCGAATAGACACGTTATTGGTGTCTGCCAGATCAAACAACTCAGCACCAAACTCTGCGATCAGTGCTTTGTTCGCTGTCACCACATGTTTCCCAGTGGCAAGCGCTTCGCGTACCAGAGCTAACGCAGGATCGGTGCCGCCAATCAACTCGAGTACGACATCGACCTCAGGATCTCGAACCACATCGAAGATATCCCGACTGACCCGTACATTACTCAAATCACAATCCGGATGATCGCGACGACAACCTACATGCACGACGGTAACGTCTGTTCCTGTTCGTGATTGTATGAGCGGAGCATAGCGTGTTAGCAGGTTATACGTGGCCGATGCCACAGTACCCAAGCCACAGATTCCAACCCGACACTGGCTGACATCAGCCATCATTAACGCCTCCTGCCCTTAATACTCAAGTCTCAGATCTGAGCACCCGTGTTGCGGAACATCCGCTTGATGCCTCGTATCGCCTGACGCGTTCTGTGCTCGTTCTCAATGAGCGCAAACCGCACGTGATCGTCCCCGTATTGACCAAAACCGATCCCGGGTGACACGGCGACCCCGGCCTCTTTCAAAAGCAGCTTGCTAAACTCAAGGGAACCCATGTTCTGAAACTGAGGTGGGATCTTCGCCCAAACGAACATCGTGGCTCGCGGTTTTTCCACTGCCCAACCGGCCGCGTTCAAACCGTCGCAAAGGACGTCTCGTCGAACTCGATACGTGTCCCTGATCTCATCCACGCAGCTCTGATCGCCCTCAAGTGCAGCGATGGCAGCAACCTGGATGGGCGTGAACATTCCGTAATCCAGATAGGACTTGATCCGTGCCAATGCGCCTACCAGGGTGGGGTTGCCAACACAAAAACCCATCCGCCAACCCGGCATGTTGTAGCTCTTCGACATGGTAAAGAACTCAACCGCAACGTCTTTCGCACCGGGAACCTGCAATATCGACGGGACCTGGTAGCCATCAAACACAAGGTCTGCATATGCGAGATCCTGCACGATCCAGATCTGGTGTTCCTTCGCGACGGCAACCAGGCGCTCATAGAAGTCGATTTCGACACACTGTGTTGTCGGGTTACCCGGGAAGTTGACGATGAGCAGTTTGGGTTTGGGCCAACTATTGGTAATAGCTGTTTCAAGCTCGCTGAAAAAGTCGACGTTCGGAGTTAAAGGAACGTGACGAACATCGGCGTCGGCAATGACAGCACCGTAGGTATGTACCGGATAACTCGGATTAGGCACGAGAACACCATCACCGGGGCCCAGCACCGCCATCGCAAGGTGCGCAATGCCCTCTTTGGAACCCAAACACACGATGGCTTCACTCTCAGGGTCCAGGTCGACATCAAACCGTCGCTCGTACCAGTCGCAGATCGCCTTGCGTAGTCGAGGAATACCCTTGGACTGGGAATACCGATGGGTATCTCCTTTCTGTACCGACTCGATCAGCTTATCGACAATGTGCTGTGGCGTAGCCTGATCGGGATTTCCCATTCCAAAATCTACGATATCCTCTCCACGCGCTCGTGCGTCCTGCTTCAGTTCATCGGTGATGCTGAAGATATACGGCGGTAAGCGCTTAATGCGAGGAAAGTCGTCCATGGGTTCTTTTTACAAAGGGGTGTTACGAGCGAAAGCGCATTCTATGATAAGCTTGCTTTAAGCGCCACGTAACACGCAAGTTACGGATCGCTATCCGGCCGTATCCCCCTCACGCTGTTGTCAGGGAGCCGGAATACCGAGAAGTCGTGCCATTTCGAGCGGCGGACGGTATCCCATGAGCATGGCGCCATCCTCAAGCACCAACGCTGGTGTACCCGTCACTCCCATCACTTCGCCAAGCCGGTACTGTGTCGAAACGGGATTCGCGCAGACCCGTTTTTCGAGATCAACCCCGGATTTCGCTCGAGTCATCGCGGCAGTCGGATCATCACTACACCAGGTGGATACGGCCTTTTGGTAGGAGCGGGATTCGAGTCCTGCACGTGGAAACGCCATATAACGGATTGCGATACCTAGATCGTTATAGGCCTTCATCTCCTTGTGCAGTTTTCGACAATAGCCGCAATCAATATCCGTAAAAACCGTGACCTTCGCCTTCACTTTCCCTGGGGGAGGCGCAAACACTACCATTTCCGATTCATCAATTTCAGAGAGTAGACGTCGGCGTGCCTGCGTTCGTTTCTGTTCAGACACGTTCACCAGTTGAGGGCCGATCTGGTACATATCACCACTGATCATATGCCCCCCATCTGCGGAGACATAGACGGTATCGCCACTCACGTTGACCTCATACACACCTTCAATTGGTGAAGCCTCAATACTCAGTATTCTCAGACCCGTCAGCGTCGATGTGAGTGTGCGTGTAATCGCATCACGCGCTTCCGAATGTGCGGCTACTTCTTTGACCACAGAAGGTGGCGTCGCTGCTACCTGTGTACCCAGCACAAAAACTGCTGCCAGAATGAGTGTTGTGTTTCGTTTCAATTCAACAGGGCTCATGTGCCCTCTCCCGGGTTGCGATGCCGCTCCACTTTGCCGCATCTATCGGAAAAATCAACGATCACTAACGTGACGACACTTTCGTCGCATTAGCGGATCGTTTCTGATTAGACCTAACAGCACTTTTGGTTTCATACATCCCTATCCACGTGGATGATGCGCCTGGTGAAGGTCCTTCAATCGATGCCGAGCCACGTGCGTATAAATCTGTGTTGTGGACAAATCACTGTGGCCTAAAAGTAATTGAACAACGCGCAGATCAGCGCCGTGATTGATCAGATGGGTGGCAAAAGCGTGGCGAACTGTGTGCGGAGACAGCTTCCCCCTTATACCTGCTGACGCGGCGTGAGTCTTGATGCGATGCCAGAAGGTTTGGCGGGTCATCACTCTTCCCTGTTGGCTGGGGAACACCACCTGCGACGCCAGATGACCTTTGAGCAGGTCGGATCTCGCCTCGTTCATATAACGGTGAATCCAGGATAGTGCCTCCTCACCCATCGGTACCAGACGTTCTTTGCTCCCCTTACCCATGACTCGGACCACACCGGCACGCAGGTTCATATCGGCGATATTCAGCGACACCAACTCAGATACGCGCAATCCACTGGCGTAGAGCAGCTCCAGCATCGTCCGATCGCGCAGACCCAGTGGTGTTGAGGCATCAGGTGCAGCCAAAAGCTTTTCGACATCCGATTCTGATAACGTAACTGGGAGTGGCCGCCCCAGTTTAGGGCTGTCGATTCGTAACGTCGGGTCAACGTGGATACGATGTTCACGGAGTTGATAACGATAGAAAGAGCGGAGCGACGACAACA
>CAJWYI010000072.1 GCA_913049815.1 uncultured Gammaproteobacteria bacterium | reverse complement strand
CTCGGCAAGCACTTCCTCCTCTCGAGTTTGACCGGTGGCGTCTTCCACGGTCCGACCACCGAACCACAACCCCTCCACCGGGATCAGGGTCAGGTACCGGCGACCGCCGATTTTCCCGCCGCATGTAATCTCTTCTTCCTGCTTGATGACTTTCACCCCGACAACGGCAGCACTTGCATCGTACCAGGCAGCCATCGCTGGGCAGCGGAAGACCAGATCAATCCCCCTTCGCGTGACAAGGAAGTACAGATCGAAGCACCGGCAGGCTCCATCTTCTGTTGGGACGGTCGATTGTGGCACGGTACCGGTGTCAACAAGACCGGTGAGCCACGAAGACACGTCACCACTTACTGCTGCTTGCCCTGGATGCGCCAACAGGAAAACTGGGGTGTGACCTGGCTGCAGGAAGTACTTGATGACGCGAGCCCGAAACTTCGCGCAAGACTGGGACTTCGTACCTACGGCACGTTGGGAATGATGAGCGGCACTCGCACCGGTGCTGAGGGCGCGACGCTAGGGAACTATGACGTCACCATCCCTCAGTATGTCATTGGTGAAAACGCTGAGTTGCACCCCGTGAGACGCGCTTGTCGTAATTTGGGCTCGGAGTAACAATCGTGCACAAGATTTTGGCTTCTTTGAGGCTCGCAACTATTTTTACTCCGCCCCCAAATTATCAGATTAGCCCATGAAAATTGTCTGCGCTGGTGAATGTTGTCTCGATCACTACGAGGGTGAAACAGAACCACAGCTCGGCGGGATCACATTCAATTTCGCCATCCACGCCCGGCGCGCCTTCGGTCCCGACACAGACGTTCATTTGTTGTCGACTGTAGGCGACGACGCCTATGAACAATTTGCAGGACGACTAGATGACGTCGGTATTCACCATGACATCACCCTCGGGGTTCGCACAACTTCGATTGGCATCCGACTGGATGCTGGTGGCGACCGGTCGTTCTACAACTTTGACCCTGGCGGTTTACGAGAGTGGCGTCCTTCACTCTCACAAAAAGCCACGATTGCTGATGCAGACTTGGTCGTGTTGACTCGCTACCAAGAAATCGCCCCTTTGTTTCGCGCGCTCTTGAGGCTACCGACCCGTGGAAAACGGGTCGTCGATTTTGCGGACATTTCCAGCGGTTCCAGCATCACAGGCGACATCAATCTCACAGAGACAATGGCCGATCATCAAAATGCCGATGTGTGCATTTTTGGTATACCAGCAGATGCAGACACCTTGAATGCTCAACTTACAGATCTGGCGAACGTGCACCATGGCCTATTTGTGATTACGCAGGGCGAAGGCGGCGCATTCGCTATCGAGGATGGGAAAACCTACACCCAAGCGGCCGTACCCGTCCCCGAGGTAATCGATACGACCGGCGCTGGTGACTGTTTCGCCGCACACTTTTTGAGCGAGTGGAGCAATTCCTCCAACATCCAACGTGCGCTCAAGCGAGGTTGTACAGCAGCCAGTAAAGTCATCCAACAAATAGGTGCCAACTAGAGATGGTCGAACTGATCGACTGCACGCGACAGCTCGTTGATTAGTTCATACCAGAACTTGACCTTCACCAGCTTTATCTTGAGCCGGTCGACGACAAAGCTATTTGGCGGGGGGATCTTCATGGACATTCACGTTTGCTGGTGAAGCAGACGAAACCAGCGGTAGTCGTCGCACTTCGGTCGGTTCATTCGGCAGTAATCAGCGGCGTCCCGCACATACTCGCGACGACGAACGACAAAAACCGCTGATGTTGACACCCTGGTATCACGGCGAAAGGGCCACCTGAGGGACCGGGATACCCGACCCCGGCATACATTGTCTGGCGCGCGAGCATGCAAAGTGCCTAGCATCGGAATCGCCAGCACCCCTTACATGCACAGATCGCAGGTCACTGGCTATGCTGTTCGACAGTGCTTTTGGTGACAGAAGCATCTAACCGGAACGACATCAGGATGCGATCGCCTTTGCGTTAAATACGTCGATGACTTCGCGGCAGCCGCAGCGCAGTGGCCACAGAAGTCGATCCATGGAGACATGCACCCGAACAATGTACTCATGACCACCATATTGTTCGATTCTATAAGTAATTTTTTTCTTTTCTAACTCAACTGAATCATGTCGCCAGAGACTTCATCTAACGCCCATGCAGTCTCGTGTTCGAAGTTCATCTCACGAGTGTCTTCGACAGGTGACTCGACTTCTCCGCAAGCGAACACAAGCAGGATAAACACTAACAAAGTCGCTCTCACGAGCAATTTGCGCTCAGGGCCAAAGTGCTTGCGATGTTATGAGCTGCAACCTGCTATATCCGATGTATTTCTACTTAGATCCCAAATCTGGGCTGCTCGCCTCCACAAACGTCGTCTGCTGCCCACTCTTCATCCGTAACCCATCGCGATATATCGCACGCAACAACGACACACCCATCAACACCATTACCAGACTGAACGGTAACGCACCAATCACCATCGCCGTCTTGATGGCATCCAGTCCGCCGGCCACAATAAGCCCACCTACCACCAGAGCGAGCGCAACACCCCAAAAGATGATATGTGGGCGCGCCTTGGGGCCCTCGTCACCCGCTGCGTTGATGGTGTTGATGATCAACACCGCGCTATCTGCTGATGTCACCAGATAGGTCAATAGTAGAATGACCACAATGATCGACATCAGGTAGGCGAGTGGTTCACTCAATAGCACCGCCAGAGTAGCAAACAACTGATCGGACTGGGCTGTACCGGCAATGGTGCCCTCAGCGACGCCACTCAGTTCCAGGTCAATCGCGGTGCCACCGGCCATGGCGAACCAAAGAAAGCACATCATCGCGGGGATGATCATCGCGCCCAGTACGTATTCTCGAATGGTGCGTCCCTTGGAGATACGAGCCAGAAACACACCGACAAACGGCGCAAAGGCGATCCACCACGCCCAATAAAAGATGGTCCAACCGCCCTGCCACGAGGCGAGGCTGTCGCCGGTTTCAGTTCCGTCCGTAGACCAGACAGTAAACAAAATACCTGGAATCGAAATCAGGTAGTCCCAGATGCCGACAAACAATGCGGTCAATCCAAACATCGTCGATCCGAAGATCAGGAAGAATAGCAACAAAAAGAAACTGAGGCCCATATTCACATTGGACAACCACTTGATTCCTCTGCCGACGCCGGAGAGAGCGGACAACGTCGATGCTCCCATGATGATAATCAGCGCAAAGATCAACCCGAGGGTTGAGGCGGTTTGCAAGCCGTCACCATCGATAGTGTATAGCCATTCACCGAAGCCAATACGCGACAGACCCGCGATAAACTGCTCAACACCAAAACCGAGCGTCTGCGATACGCCCAGGACGGTCGCCACCACCGCCACCACATCGACCGCGTGACCGAGCGGCCCAGCCAGACTTTTACCAAAGAGGGGCGTGAGGGCCGATCGTATCGTCAGCGGCAGCCCACGACGATACGCAAAGAAACCAAGCGCTAGACCCACAATGGCATAGGCCGCCCATGCGGATATACCCCAATGCGTAAACGACCAGATATACGCCGCGCGCACATTGCCTTCGGTACTCCCCTCTGTGAGTCCGGTGATCGTGCTTGGATTTTGTGCAAAGTGATACATAGGTTCGGCGGTAGCAAACGTCAGCATGCCGATACCAATCCCGGCACCGAACATCATCGAGAACCATGAGAAGTTGGAGAACTCTGGCCGATCGTCCTCGTGTCCCAGTCTCAGCCTTCCGGCCGCGGGCCAAAGTGCCAGAAAGCAACAGCACAGTACGAAGAACGCCATCACGTAGACGTACCAGTAATTGAAACCATTCAGAATGAAACTGTTGAGTGCGCCGAGCACCTCAGCAGCCTGAGCGGGAAACGCAATCGCCCAGACAATTAGGCCCCCGACCAGCACCTTTGCGGTGATGGCCACATCCTTGGTGAAGCCTGAATAGAAACCGGATTTCGAGACCTTGATATCAAGGTCGGTCACCGGTGGTGGTATTTTAATCGGCTCCTGGCTCATGCTGTGCGCGCCACTGTCAGGGTTACCCAATCACCATAGCGTGAAGTGGGACCCCGAACAAATCGGCGGGCGTTTTGAGTTTAGGGTCAGAGTAAAAATGTCTCTTGTTTTCCCAGGATTCCTAATGAATATCTAATTTTTACTCGCACCCCGAACCAAAACCAATCAAACCACCTGGTTCAAATGTGCATCACGCTGCTCAAACGAAATCGTGATGTCTTCACGATCAAACGCCAGCTTCAGTTGCGTACGCGTTCTTAAGGAAACGTCTCAGTAGACCTCTGACGAACACCCGGGACGCACGTCAAAGTTGACGGAACTGTCCGCATGCACGGCAACCTAAACCGGGGTGAAGGATCGGATAATTGAACTCAGAACGCGGGCGACCGGCCCGCCCGTATTGGCTTGCGACGTAGACTGGCACGACCAGAAAAATGACGTATAACGGCAGGATGATCGTGAGCAAGGAACCACTTATCATCACGTCTCGGCACGGATGTCGACTCGAATATTCTTGTTCCCCTCGGCCACCTCGTCGGGATGATCTGCTAGAAACCGAAACCCCCACTGGTTTCTTTCCGCAGCTGCCTGTGCCCGATCCAGGACCGGTTGTTGCAGACTGTCAGCTTCAGTCGGGCAAACATGCCGCAGGTAGGGTTTTAAGGCATCTGGTAACGTATCAAATTCAGACTGATCGAGCGGCCTGCACACAGTATTGAACGATCCTTCTGGTGCATAGTCATCGACGGATACCCACCAGGGGCACCATCGATTGACGATCGCGACGCGTTTATACCCCGAATTATTGTGCATCGCCGATGCATGCCAGCAACGCGAGTCCTGAATAAACACCGAACCTGCCTTGGCGGTTACCTGCATATCTCCCGGTACTGGCGATGTCACACTGATATCATCGTCTGGCCCTCGGGGATTGCGAGGATCACGGTGAGACCCCGGCACCACAAAGGTGCCTGCCGAGTCCTCATCCACATCAGTGAGATACCAGATCATCACAAGGCACATCGCGACATCGGGGAACGGTTGGCGAATACAACCGGCATTCAGATCCGCTCGGCCGCCCCCGTAGGCTGAAAGATCATGGGGCCAGTCGGTGTGCCACTCTCGCGTGTCTTTTCGTCCGCGGAACTGAGCACGGCCAAAACCCCCTGGGGTTCCATCCGTCGCGTTGGCGGCGATTGGTCTGAGATGCAATTGGGCGATTTTCAAGTGATCATCAAGAACCCTCTTGGCAACCGCGGTGAGCGTCGGATGAGCCAGATGTTTTGCGTATCTGGGCAACCAGACAATATCGTTCACCAGTTTGGGTGGTCTACCCACACGACGCACGGGTCTGAGTTCATAGCCTTTCCGCCCGACCAGCCTCTCAATGGGCGTACCCGCCTTCACAGCCTCACGTACGGCGCGCGCATTACCTTCGACGTGAATCTCAGCCTGTTCCGCCTCCTCACGCAACGCTACGATCTCATCGTGAGGGATGACATTGTCGACCACACAGAAACCATAACGCGCCAATGCGTCTGCACAACCAAGAACCACCTCGTTCTGAGGCCCAGTGGCATCAAAGGCATAGCTTCTGTTGGATTTCAGTTCTGCCGTACTGAGTGGAATCCCTCGCGCGGCAGCCAAAGCCCTCCTGACGTTCAGGAGTTCTACCGTGAGTGCAGCCTCCTTTGCAGCCAGGTTTTCAATTGTGTCATTCATCGGTGCGACGATATTGAGGAAAGTACCTCTAACCTACACAGGTTCACCACACAACGAAATACATAGACTGACGCATATTTGGGGTCAGAGTAAAAACCCACGAGTTGTGCGAGACCTGATTGTAAGCGATGGGTTCAGGTTTTTACTACGACCCCAAACTACATAAACAACCTTCACTCTTTGCGAGTATCCCAAAGACACTGCTTGTACTAGACGTTCCATTTCCTGGACATCGCTTCGACCTTACCGGGGTAACGGGCCGCCAGATTGGAGAGCTCGCAGCGTTTGGCAAACAGTGCGTCATGCTCTGGACTCCCGGTTTCTCGACGTTGTGTGGATTCAGCTCCTTCGAAATGGAAGCATTCTCGCATCCCTTTCATGGAAATTTTTGCCTAAATATCAGATATATAACGTCGAAGAAGGTGGATCGAACATGATTTTCTTATTTAGATCATTTAATATCCCGTCGCGAAATTGAGAATAACGAATTTTTTGGGGGAAATATGTTTACGCGGAACAAGCTTAACGCTGCCGTACTGTCTGTCATTGCTGCGTCTACCGGCGCCAACACCTACGCCGAGATTGACGAGATCATCGTTACGGCCACGAAGCGGCCAGAGAGCCTGCAGGATGTATCGATCGCGGTTCAAGCGGTCACTGAGGAGACCATGGATCAGCTCGGTGTCTCCAACTTCGAGGACTACTTGTTGCAGCTACCTGGCGTCACAGCCGGTGGTAGTGGACCGGGTCAGAACACGATCTATATCCGAGGCGTGGCATCGACTACTCCCAATTTGACCACCGCAGGTGTCGCAGGCCTGGTGCCCAACGTGGCGCTCTACCTTGACGAGCAACCATTGGCCCAGCCGGGGCGAAACCTTGATGTGTATACCGCCGACATGAGTCGGGTGGAGGTGCTGGCCGGACCACAGGGCACGCTGTTTGGCTCAAGCTCTCAGGCAGGCACGGTTCGCCTGATCACCAATAAACCTGACCACAACGATTTCGCTAGCACTATCAAACTAGGGACGGCGACGGTTGCCGAAGGTGACGCCAACACCAATCTAGAAGTCATGGTGAACGCGCCGTTAAGTGATGCACTCGCTGTCAGAGGTGTGTTCTACGCAGATACAAAAGGCGGTTACATCGACAACGTGGCGGGCACCCTAGATGCGAGCGAAAGTGCCCGTTTCCGTGCCACGGGAACAGTGCGTGATAACGGTGTGGCCGTCAACGCATTGCGCAACGGCTTTCAAGCGGGGGACGACCTGTCCGGTGTGACATTTGTGGAAGCCAATAATGCAAACCTGGTGGAAGAAGATTTCAACGAATCCACCTACAGTGGCGCGCGCCTGACGGCAAGCTGGAACTTCAGCGAGGACTGGAACCTGCTGGTCGCCCACACCACGCAGGATCTTGAGGCAGACGGTGTCTTCTTTGCTGATCCTGATCTCGGTGACCTGGAGATCCAGCGTTATGCCGATGACCGGATCGATGACACCTTCGACAACACCAACTGGACCTTCAAGGGTCGTTTCGGTGCGCTAGAAGCGGTCTACACGGGCGCCTTCACCGATCGTGAGACAGTCCAGCTGGTCGATTACTCCGACTATCTGTTTGTTGGTCAGTATCTGCCCTACTACGTTTGTGATGCCTCCGTCACCTACCCAGGTTCAGGACCACTCGCCACAGTCGACGGTCTACCTGCAGGTACCTGTGAAGCACCTGTCCTGTTTGTGAATAGCCTCACGGAAACTGAGGTCAAAAGCCACGAGTTCCGGCTGGTCTTTGACCAGGCAGGACCGTTCAGTGGCACCGTGGGTTTCTTTACCTCTGAACTCGAACTTCGAGAACTCAACGACTTTAACTATCCAGGTTCAGAACTCGCCGCTGGCCCGGGGCCCTTCGCGGGAGGTCCGACGGTCGCTACTGGATTTGGTCCGAACTTCTCAGCGACAGGTGCTTCGGTGAGCGATCCCGGGCAGTGGCCTGAAGGCGTCATTTTCCGAAACGATATTTTGCGAACAGATGAGCAAACCGGCGCCTTCGGTGAAGTTACGTTCGATCTGAATGAGTCATTTGCACTTACTGCAGGGGCACGCCTGTACGATATTGAGGTCGATCTTGTCGGCAGTGCGGCAGGTTCGTTTAGCAACAAAGGCGCTACCCAGGACAACAACGGTGGCAACAACCTGGACACGCTCTTCTCGAGTCCAAATCCGGAAACCGCACAGACCGACGGAACCATCTTTAAACTGACAGGTACCTGGCGACCGACCGACAACGGTTTGTACTATGCCACCTGGTCAGAAGGGTTCCGCCCTGGCTTGCTGAATCGACCCGGCGGTGCCAGCAATGGTGCAGGCTTTACGGTTCCGTTTGCGCTCGATACCGATGATGTGACGAACTTGGAGTTCGGTTGGAAACTCGATCTGCTGGACAACACGCTACGGTTTAACGGTAGCTTGTTCTTTGTTGACGTCGAGCGTCTGCAAACCACGATTTTTGATACCAGCATAGCCAACCTGTTCTTCTCGGATAACGCCGCTGACGCAGAAGTGAGTGGACTCGAAGGAGACTTCATCTGGGTGCCTGCAACATCAGATGGTTGGACCTTCAGTGGTGCTTTCTCATTCCTGGACACTGAGATCACCCGTGTCATTACACCGACCAACGACGTACGACTCGGCGATTCGCTCGCGTTCGCACCAGAGTTCCAGACCACGTTGCGCGCTCGATACGAATGGCAATGGGGTGATATGCTGGCCCATGTCATGCCGCACCTGACGCATTCGGGTGAATCGTTCAGCGACATCATTGTCATTAATCGCGACCGCGTGGATGGCTGGACGATGCTGGGACTCACTGCCGGCGTGACCTCCGATAACTGGTCAGCAGAGCTCTATCTCGACAATCTCACAGACGAAAGAGCAGAAGTCGCGCGAAGCTTTGGCTTCGATCGACAACGCGTCTCTTATGCACGTCCTCGTACGATTGGTGTGCGCTTCTCGTATGATTTCTGATGCTACCTTAGTCGCACAGGCACACTCTGTTCAGCGCCCCTTCATTGGGGCGTTGTTGTTTCTGCATGGCTGAACAATCCACAAACAAGGAATCGGCACTCGCCGTCATCGAAGCACGCATCCGAAATAAGGATTTTGGTGGCGCACTCACGCTGATCTATGACGATCTGGCGAACGATACAGCAGATCTGGGTGAGCTGATGTATCTGCAGGCAGTCTGCCAGCGTTATCTGGGAAGATTCGAGGATGCACTGACCACTCTCGAACAA
This sequence comes from uncultured Gammaproteobacteria bacterium, assembly GCA_913049815.1. Taxonomy (GTDB): domain Bacteria; phylum Pseudomonadota; class Gammaproteobacteria; order Pseudomonadales; family Azotimanducaceae; genus UBA7451. The sequence continues at coordinate 4,051 of CAJWYI010000072.1, read as the reverse complement.
CTCAAGCACCGAACACCCAACAATGGCCGTGCACACCAGGAAGAAGGACACAACCGGCGTCAACTGGAGGATAAGCAGGGCGCAATCCTGGCCTACAATCGCGCAACACAATTGAATCCGGCGTTGACCGCCAGCTGGCAGCAGCTTCATAGGTTACTAACGGACAGCGGGCAATCGCAGGCAGCGGAACAGGTCAAACTGCAGATCGAACGTCTTCAGAAACTACCGAAACCGCTACTGGCAGTCATCGATCTCATCTCTCAAGGGAAGCTGATCAAAGCCGAGGAACTTTGTCGCAAAGTGCTAAAGCAAGTGCCAGACCACACGGAAGGTATGCGACTGCTCGCTGACATAGGCAGCCGCCTGGGTGTTCTTGATGATGCCGAATTTCTGCTGGAAAGTGCCGTGGCATTTGAGCCCGATAACCCCCAGTTACGCATCGACTACGTTCAGGTGCTCCGAAAGCGACAGAAATTTGCCCAGGCGCTCACAGAAGCTAAGTTCCTGCTCGACACCAACCCAAACAATCCCCGCTTCAAGTCACTTGTCGCGGTCGAATCAATGCAGACAGGTGACTTCGATTCGGCGCTGACGCTGTTCAACGAAGTATTGTCGGTCATTCCCCAGGATCCCATTACGTTGACATCGCGAGGGCATGCCCTCAAGACAGCCGGACAGTACCTTGCATCCGTTGACTCCTACCACGATGCCATCCGCTCCCAGCCAGATCATGGGGAAGCCTGGTACTCACTTGCTAACCTGAAGACATACCGTTTCACTCCAGCAGAAGTTAAAGACATGCAAAGCAGGGTGAATGGCAGCAATCTCTCACATATGGATCGCGTCTACTTCTTTTTCGCGCTCGCAAAGTCGTTCGAAGATGACGAGCACTATGACCTGGCTTTCGACTACTATCTTCAAGGGAACGATATGAAGCGTGCCCAGAGTCGATACGATGCTGACCGCATGCACGACGACCTGCAGCGGCAGATTGAGGTCTGTACGCCCGATCTATTTGACCACAATAAAGGCCACGACGCGCCAGATCCTATCTTTATCCTGGGGTTGCCCCGCGCGGGTTCAACATTGCTCGAACAAATCCTCTCATCACACAGTCAGGTTGACGGAACCCTCGAATTACCCAACATCCTGACCATGGCGCATAAACTCGGCCGTGGCAAACAGCTCACTGCGAACAACCGATATCCCGATGTTCTTAAGGAACTGAAGGGCGAGCAGCTTCGCGCATTGGGTGAGGAGTTTATTCGTGACACCGCGATACACCGTCAAGGTGCGCCCTACTTCATCGACAAGATGCCCAACAACTTCCGCCACATCGGACTCATCCGGCTGATTCTGCCGAACGCGAAGATTATTGACGCGCGTCGACACCCCATGGCCTGTTGTTTTAGTGGTTTCAAGCAACTCTTCGCCGAGGGTCAGGAATTTACCTATTCGTTGAGCGATATCGGTCAGTACTATCGCGACTATGTCGCATTGATGGCGCACTGGGATGAGGTACTCCCTGGCTTCGTCTATCGTGTCCAGCACGAAGAACTGGTTGCAGATCCAGAGGGGAACATTCGGTCACTTCTGGACTTCTGCGGCTTACCGTTTGAGGAATCCTGTCTGAACTTCCATGAAACGGAAAGAGCGGTGCGTACACCCAGTTCGGAGCAGGTACGCCAACCCATCTTTACCTCCAGTCTGGATCAGTGGTCACGTTTCGAACCTTATCTGGGGACGCTTAAGGCAGCGCTGGGTGACCTCGCACAGGGGGCCGAGTAAAGTGCCAGGATCATAGGTTATGACAGTACATCAACTAACACCCTGGCACTTTCCCCTGACCCCGAAACCAGCTTATGCGTGACTACGACGACATATTGATTGCCTTACGGCGCATCACCCGTGCGATCGACATCCAATCGAGGCGATTGCTAAAGTCTACGGGTTTAACGACATCACAGCTGCTTGTGCTGCAAGCCATCAACAAGCTCAACCATCCGACACCGTCCGCGATCGCCAAGGAGGTCCTGTTGTCACAAGCAACAGTGACGACGATCGTCGACCGAATGGTCGGTCATAGACTGGTGACAAGGGAACGCGGTAGTACTGATCGTCGGACCGTTACGATCCTGCTCACCGACGATGCCCGTGAAAAACTCGCGCAAGCACCAGAGTTGCTGCAAGCAGGCTTTCTTCGAGAGTTTCGCAAACTCCCAGATTGGCAGCGCAATATGCTGATCGCGTCGCTCCAGCACATCGCTGAGATGATGGACGCTAGTGATATCGATGCATCTCCAATCCTTGTGACTGGCGAACTGGGAAAAACTGACAATGTCTGAATGGTTTACCGGTGGTTTTCACTGCGGCGCTGTTCCTTTTCGGATACGTCTGCACGTCCACTCTATGACTGATGTTGCGCGTACTGGATCAGCGCACGCAGATACCCAAGTGTATACGCCTCGTTGATCAACATCGCGTTATCACCTTCACCCGGAACGTGGTCCGGTACAATCATGCCGTCAAAACCGATCTCGACCAGCACATCCATGATGGAATGCAAATTCAGATAACCGCCATCGGGAAAGGTCTCTACAAAATTAGGCAGTGGTGAGGTGATGTTCCGCATATGCACTTGGTGGATCTGGCCACCGGCACCGAACTCACGAAGTGCGGCAATCACGTCTTCCCCTTGTCCATCCCGACCGGACATTTCAGCCCAAGTTCCCACACAAAAGAGAATACCTGAGTACGGTGATTGATCCGCCATAGCCATCGCACGTTGAAATGCTTCAGTGCTCTTGAAGATCCGAGGGATACCTTGATGATCCATGGGCGGATCGTTGGGGTGTAGCTGTAACTTGACGTTCGCCTGTCGCGCAACCGGCAACACCTCGCGAAGGAAAACGTCGTAACTCTGCCACAGTTCATCCTCTGAGAACTTCCGTTCAAAGGTATTCGGAGCGGCGTTCGCCAATTCCGTTGAAAAACCGCGGGTAGGCACACCACGTGTTTCATCTCGATGCGTTTCATACATGCCACCGGTGTGCCAGGCGTAGGTCGTATGAGGAATTCCAAGCTCACCAAGATCCGTAATAAACGACTTCATCCGTTCGATGTCGCTTTCCGCCTCCGGGAGTGACAATGCTGCAGAGGTCGAGTTGTAGAGATCGTTCAGCATGATCTCATGGAGTCCCAACCCGCTGGAATCGACGGTCGATTTGATCTCTTCCAACTTCTCCCGGGTTGCCTCATGACTGAGCAGCCGAACCTCGATAGCTTCAACACCGAGTCCCAATAGAAAATCAAACCGCCTATTGTTCAGGTCTTCCGGTGCCTGATGTGATACGCCGAGTTTCATTCAAACCTCTTCTTTCTTGAGCGTTTCAGGGGTAAGACTCATGACTCTGACACCATCACTCGATCTACAATGCAACCGGTGCGCGATCTTCGACAAACTGACTGTTCAACTCGCCCGGCTCTTCACAAGCAAGCCAGACAATGGTGTCTGCGCCGTCTTCCAGGGATCGATGCGCAGCCACCCATATCCGTCTTGACCCAGCCCGGACTCACCGCATTTACCTTGATGCTGTCGCCAACAAGTGCATGATAGGGCCTGCTAATTTCCGTCGATACCGTATGCATGTGGATCTCGCGCCGCGCTCGATCGGTGAGTTCGCGAGGCACCATATCTCTAAGCACGATAAAACCATCGCGAACGAACTGAGCTTTCTGCTCGGTAGTGATGGCTGTCGTCACTTTGATCTCCAGTTTTGGGTTAAGAGTAGAAATACAGAAAGTCTGGCCGACTGATGGTCAGTCATCACTGCGACGCACGTTACCATTGCTCGATGTTGAGAACCGGGAGTTCGTTCGCGGGCGTTGCAGTGAGGTTCTTGAATTCGAACAGGCGTTCGTCCAGCAGGTGCGAAGGCACCACGTCGGTGACAGCCCTGAAGATGGACTCGAGCCGACCGGGATACTCGCGATCCCAGGACTGCAGCATGTCCTTGATCACCTGGCGCTGCAGGTTGTCCTGAGAACCACA
>CAJWYI010000071.1 GCA_913049815.1 uncultured Gammaproteobacteria bacterium | reverse complement strand
GTCCGGTCGGATTGACCGGGTTTCGTTGCGTGCGTAATCTGGTTGTTTCTCTTGGGCCGAATCGGGATCTGCCAGACGATCGTTCATGCTATTTAGACGCGACATCATCTCCTCGGTCCGGTGGACCACAAATATGGGACGATCACGCCACGCTGGAATCGGTCCAAGAATGTCACCGGGGTTTAGTTTACCGATATCGACCCTTATCGGAGCCCCCGCTGCCAGTGCTTTCGCACTGGGACTCCACGATCCAACGAACGGGACAGTCGCACCAACAACACCCGCAGCGCCAACGACTGAGGTAGCGCCGATCAGGAAGTTGCGCCGACCCTGGTTGATGCCATCATGACCCACTAATATCTCCCTTCTGATATCCGTAAGACGAGTCTGGTAAGTCTCGAAAAACGCGCCGCCATGTTACCATAGTCCGCACGTAAAAGGGGCGTCCGCCGCGTTCAACACCGCAGAAATTGGCATCGATCAACCGAATTTTACGCCGGATGTGACGCTATCGTTTCGAGAACTGTGGGCGTTTACGCGCTTTGCGCAAACCGACCTTTTTCCTTTCAACCGCGCGATCATCGCGAGTGACGAATCCGGCCTGTCGAAGCGGCGATCTGAGGGTCTCATCATAGTCGATCAGCGCTCGGGTAAGCCCATGACGAATCGCACCGGCCTGACCAGAGCCACCACCGCCGTTAACGGTGACTTTCAGATCAAACCGATCAGTCATTTCAACCAGCTCAAGTGGCTGACGCACGACCATACGCGCCGTCTCACGACCAAAATACTCATCGAGGGATCGACCATTGACCGAGATCGTGCCTCCACCGGGTGTCATGTAGACCCGAGCTGTAGATGATTTTCTTCGACCTGTACCGTAGTACTGTGCCATGCGCTCTCGTTATCCTCTATCTCTTTACCGGTGATGGCGGTCTTACGACCTAAAGTTCCAGCGGTTTCGGCTGTTGGGCTGTGTGCGGGTGTTCACCACCTGCATAGATCTTCAACTTACCTAACATGGCTCTGCTCAGCTTGTTTCTGGGCATCATGCCCTTCACGGCTATTTCAATCGCCCGTTCCGGATGAGTTTCCATGAGCTTTCCGAAGCTTGTTTCCTTGATGCCGCCAGGATAGCCCGTGTGACGAAAATACATCTTATCTGTCACTTTTTTGCCCGTGACCCGCACTTTGTCCGCATTGACGACAACAATATAGTCACCCGTATCAATGTGCGGAGTGTATTCTGGCTTGTGTTTGCCACGCAGCCGGTTGGCGATCTCGGTCGCAATACGGCCAAGAACCTTGTCGGTTGCATCGACAACGTACCAGTCTCGCCGAACAGTCTCTTTTTTGGCAGATACGGTTTTCATGGATTGGGCTGGATTCAGGGAGCGCGAATATTAGCAACATGCACAGCAAAAGCAAGTTGCCCGGGGAAGCTACTAAACGCTTCTATGGGAGGTGCTCAAGCGCCAGATAGGCAGCACTCTGCATCTGCTGGAGTCTGGATCGGGTCCGTTCAAATTCGAAAGTCAGCCGCTGCCCCTGATACAAGGCTTCCACTGGTGCTGCGGCTGAAAGGACCAGTTTTACATTACGATCATAAAACTCATCCACCAGACTGATAAATCGCCTGGCTCCATCTTCTCGTGACTCATTCAGCACAGGTATATCGCTGATGAGCACCGTTTGAAACAACATCGCCAGCTCAATGTAGTCATTCTGGCTTCTTGGGCCTTCACAGATGTCTGCAAAATCGAACCAGACCACACCGTCACCGCACTGTCGGGTCTGGATATGCCTACCCTCGATGTCGAGCACCGCCTTCTCCGTCCCAACGTCCGGACAGAGCTGCCGAAACGACCTTGCCAGATTGAAATCTGCCATCTCGTCCAGTGGTGAGTGGTAGATCTCGGCATTTCGCAGAACCGCTAGACGATAATCTATACCGCCATCAACGTTCATGACATCCGTATACAAATACAGGAGATCAATAGCAGGAAGGAATTTGCTGCGTTGCAACCCGTTTTCGTAGAGGTGCTGCGGTTCAACATTGGATGTGGCGACAAGCGCGATACCTCGCTCGAAAATAGCCTCCAGCAACCCGGACAGGATCATGGCATCGGTAATATCAGAGACAAAGAACTCATCGAAGCAGAGAACCCGGGTGTCACGCGCAAACTCGTCCGCGATGAGCTTCAGCGGATTGGGTTCTCCCTGCAACCGTGACAAGGAATGGTGCACATGTCTCATAAAACGATGGAAGTGCATCCGGCGCTTCTGCGTGATTGGTAAGCACTCGTAAAACAGGTCCATCAACCAGGTCTTGCCTCGGCCCACACCACCCCAGAAAAAGAGGCCGCAGACAGAACGTTTCGGCAATTCACGCCCCAACAGGCGGTCGAGGAAGCCGGGTTTAGGAGCGCCCGGCTGCAACAATCTCTCGTAGAGCCCCTGGAGCGCCATGACCGCTTCAGCCTGAGCAGAGTCAGGTTGAATCTCGCCAGCATCCAGGCTTTTTTGATACACGTGCGAGGGGCCTTCGTTCATCTCTTGCATAGTAGGTGATTAAGGCTCTCGGAAACCTTCTGGCGTATCGGAAAACGTCCTCTGATGTATCAGCCTTGTACTCTGAGTCTGGCCGATGCCGCATGTGCCGTGAGACCTTCGGCTTCCGCTAAAATCGCTGCATCTCTACTCAGATCCACTGCGCCGCGGGCCGAACATTGGACCACTGAACTTCGGACCTGAAAATCGTAGACACCCAGCGGTGATGCAAACCGAGCCGAACGACTGGTCGGCAATACATGACTGGGACCTGCCGTATAGTCACCGACGACTTCACCAGCGTGGTGACCCAGAAAGATCGCACCGGCGGCACTGACCTGAGTCAGTGCTTGGTCAGGATTCGCCACCGCCAGTTCGAGATGTTCAGGCGCCAGTTGGTTAACGATGCTGATCGCCTCCTCCTGATCGCGCACCTGGATCAACGCGCCACGGGAGAAGATGGAGTTCTGAATGATCTCCGCACGTGGCATCGCGGAAAGTTGTGCGTCAATACGGCGATCAACCTCAGTCAGAAGCGTATCGCTGCTGGATATTAGGATCGACTGAGCCATCTCGTCGTGTTCCGCCTGGGCAAACATATCCATCACCAACCAATCAGCATTGGCGGAATCATCGGCAACAATCACCACTTCCGAAGGACCTGCCACCATGTCGATACCGACAACACCAAACACTCGCTGCTTTGCCGTGGCGACATACAGGTTGCCCGGACCCACAATCTTGTCCACCTGCGGAATCGTTTCAGTGCCATAGGCCATCGCGGCAATCGCCTGTGCGCCACCGATGGTGAATACACGATCAACACCAGCAAGCGACGCAGCGGCCAGCAGAACGTCGCTGATCTCGCCACCCGGTGCAGGTACCGTCAATAACACCTCACCGACTTCTGCGACGCGCGCGGGTACAACAGTCATGATGACAGTGGATGGATAGGCCGCCTTGCCGCCCGGAGCATAAACCCCGATTCTCTTCATACCGCGAACGATCTGTCCCAGCTGGTTTCCTTCAGCATCTTCGAACGACCAGTCGACCTGATCACCCAATGCCCGTTTCTGTTCTTCGTGATAGCGACGAACACGCACAATGGCCGTTGTAAGCGCCTCCGCAACCAGCGGATCCAAATGTTCAACCGCCGCGCGCATCCTATCTTGTGAGACCTCGAGATCCGACAACGCATTCGCTGATAGCCCATCCAAGCGGTTAGTCAGTGCGACCACCGATCTATCACCGCCCTTCCGTACCTCGGACAAGATTGCATCTACCTGATTGGATACATCGAAAGCGGCCGGAATCTCGCCAAGCCTCGTCAAATTTTTATCAAAATCAACGTCGACCGTTCGAAGAATGCTGATACCACTGATGCTCATGTATTTGCGGCCTGCACTGCGGTACGCATACGCTCGATAAATTCAGCCACCAGTCGATGTTTCACTTTCATCGCGGTCTTGTTAACGATCAACCGCATGCTGACATCATGGATGAGGTTCATTGGGGTCAGGCCGTTCGCCTTCAACGTGTTACCGGTTTCAACGATATCCACAATCCGATGCGCCATGCCAGTTATAGGCGCAAGCTCCATGGCCCCATACAATTTGATGATGTCGACTTGTTGTCCCAATCGGGCGTAGTAGCGTTGCGCGATGTTCACAAATTTTGTTGCAATACGGAGCCTTCGTGGCAGCGACGGTTCCTCTATAAGTCCTGCCTCCATGATTCGGCAGTGCCCGAAATCTAGATCGAGCGGTTGATAGTATCCATCCTCCCCATGCTCAAGTAGTACGTCGCGACCGGCCATCCCCACATCCGAGATCCCATGCTGCACAAACGTGGCGACATCGGAACTTCTGAGCAGCATAAACTGAACACCCGCAAGGCTGGTGTCAAAGATCAATTTACGGGACGACTGCGGATCATCTAAGGGCTCAATGCCCGCGCGTGCGAGCAACGCAAGTTCCTGGGTGAGCACCCGATCGCCCTTTGTCAGGGCCAGCATGATCTGATTCTGGTCCACGTGACGTTAGCGTCCTGAATTTCGAATAAACATAATCAGACACGCCTAATTTCTGCGCCAAGGCTCTGCAATTTCTCCTCGACCTGTTCATATCCGCGGTCAATATGGTAGATGCGACTGACTTCTGTTTCTCCGGCAGCCACCAGTCCTGCAATTACTAAACTTACACTTGCTCTAAGATCGTTCGCCATTACCTGCGCCCCCTGGAGCGACGGAACACCTTTAACCTGTACCGTCGTATTGCTACCTGCGCCCTGAATGTGAGCACCCATCCGGTTCATTTCCTGGACGTGCATGAATCGATTTTCGAAGATGGTTTCCTTGATCAATGCAGATCCCTCGGCAACGCTGTTGAGCGCTACTAGCTGTGCCTGAACGTCAGTAGGAAACCCAGGGTAGGGCGACGTCACGAGGCTAACCGCAGACGGGCGTTCACCGTGCATATCTAGCGAGATCCAATCGTCACCCAGAGTGACGTCAGCACCCGCTTCCTCCAGCTTGACCAATACTGCGTCAAGGTGGGCCGGATTGGCATTGCGGATCATGACCTTGCCGCCGGTAGCAGCAGCGGCAACCAGGTAGGTGGCGACCTCAATTCGATCTGGAATCACGTCATGATGACACCCGCCCAGTCTCTCGACACCTTTTATCATGATACAGTCCGTACCCTGACCGGTGATCTTTGCCCCCATTTTGTTCAAGCAGTCAGCAAGATCGACAATCTCGGGTTCTCGGGCACAGTTCTCGAGGACAGTGACACCGTCCGCCAAGGTTGCCGCCATCATAATATGTTCGGTACCGCCGACAGTAACAAAGTCAAAAATAAATTTGCCACCTTTCAATCGACCTCCACTGGTCGCACGAACATATCCATCATGCATACTGATTTCCGCACCAAGGGCTTCGAGACCTTTTAGGTGTTGATCAACCGGCCTGGCACCAATCGCGCACCCTCCAGGTAGTGACACCTCTGCCTCTCCATGTTTGGCGAGCAGTGGTCCCAGTACGGAAAATGAAGCTCGCATCGTTCGAACAAGACCGTACGGAGCGACTAGGCTCTGGATCGTACTCGCATCGATTTCAATACTCATTTTTTCATCAATGATGACATCAACACCGAGCGTACTCAGCAACTCGATCATGGTTGTGATATCACGCAGATGCGGGACGTTGCTGATCGTGACAGGTTCATCTGCCAACAAGGACGCGCATAACATGAAGACAGCCGAGTTTTTGGCGCCAGAAGCTCGCAGCTCACCCTCAAGCCGTTTCCCACCGCGAATCAACAATCGGTCCATCAGGAGATCTCGTCCGGCGTCTGACAACGCATTGTCACAGCATGGAGATCGCCTGAAGAGATAAGATCACCCAACGCAGCGTAGATCTTCTGTTGACGTTTCAACCGAGAAAGTCCCTCAAAAGCAGTCGCAGTCACCAACAGACCGGCTTTATTGCCGTCCATCTCGAGAGAAACATCACATTCGCCCAACGCATCACGTACACGTTTTTCTATTTCCATTGAATCCATCGAAGACACGACCTCGACCAAATCTCGCCATCATAGCACTGCTGCGCCGCATGCCTGAACCAATCCGCAGACATCTTCGCAAGGCCCACCCATCGCCGCCTACCCCAATCTCGAAACGAGCCCATCCGGTCCACGGCACAGACCACGCAGCCCCATAGAAGCCTTTTTAAAGAAGCAACCCAGCAATTTCATCTCCCAAGCCTCTATTTTTGCACCCTTGATGCCCATCTTTTTTAAACCGGTGGACCATGCTTTTATATAGTGCTGATCAGCTTTGTCGTGCTATTCAAGAGCGCCGATTTCTTCGTCGTTGGTTCTGTTGCCAACGCACCTAACCTCAACATATTTGTGTTATCTATTGGTCTGACCATTGTCGCATTGGGCGCCTCCGCAGCTGAGATTTTTGTCGCGGCCGCGTCCACCATCTAGGGGGAGCTTGAACTGGCCGCCGGCAATGCAATTGGATCAAACATCGCCAACATCGGTATGTTGCTCGGCATTACCGTGCTACTAATCCCGCTTCGTTTCACAAGGATGTTGTCAGAAACGATTTCCCGATTCTCATCTTCGTCACAATTTGTGCAGGGCAGCCCCGATCGATCAGAAAAAGTCCTGGTTTGATGGCGTGTGTTGCTATTCAGCCTGAGCATCTTCCTGTAAAGACTGGTACGTGGATATGGCTAGGCGAGCGAGTCCCAGATCATCGACGAGATTCTGGAGCTCGAGGAAATCCGACCCATCAGTAGACGCAAAGCGATTCTAATTCTTGGCCTCAAGCTCTGTTTTCTTACGATCAGCGCCAAGGTATTGGTGTGGACAGTCATAGGTATTAGCAAAATCATCTGTTCCAACATCTTCAATATCCTCACCGTCCTCTCCATTCCCAGCCTCCTTGTCCCTCCGAACTATTGCCCGTACTAATCTGGCGGGATTATTCGTTGATGTTTATATTCAGCAAGCCCCTTGTCCTTTCTTCCGTCGTGAGCCGCTCATCGCCGAACCTAGATCGCTGGCAGGGCCGGCTGCTCCTCGGCGCGCGGGTGATCTATCTCGTATCCCTCTATACAATGGCTATCTCCTAACCGCAGAGGGTTAAACCCGAAGCTTTCGTCTCCAAATGCTACTAAGACAACCAAGACAAACGGAGAACAACCGTGAGTAGAGCAGCGGTGGTCGTGGCACTGCTCCTAATCGCGCTCGCCACCAGGTATTTCATCGACACACAGTCGTCATCTTCACCCGAAGGCATCGCGACACACACACCCGATCTCTACATGATCAATGCTGCCATCACCCAGTACGGAAAATCCGGTCATCCACGTCATGACATTGCTGCAGTCAGGATGAACCACTATCCGCTCACCAATGTCACGACTCTGTCAGCGCCAGATATGAACCTGTATAACGAGAAAGGCCATGCACCCTGGCAAATTGAAGCAGCGGAAGGCCGTATGCTTACCGAGGCACCGCTCAGGGAACAAACCGTCGAACTCTGGGATGATGTTGTCGCATTGCAGGCTCGTCACGACGGGGAGTTCATCAGTATTCACACAGAAAGTTTGACAGTGCTTCCGGATTCCGAGTACGCAGAGACACAAGAAAAAGTCATCATCCATGATTCAGACAGCAGAACCGTCGCCGCCGGGATGAAGGCATTCCTGTCAACGAACCGCTTTATCTTCGAGAGTAATGATCGCCAAAGAGTAAACACAATTTTGTTGCCGCGAAATCAACTGGATCGTCCAGGATGATGCCATTCTGTAAACGTTCAGATTTCTGGTTGCGCTCCTTCAGTATGGCCATCGCTGTATGCCTCATCCCCTCAAACGGAACTGCCCTGGAATCTGATCAGTCACAGCCAATCAATATTCGGGCAGACAGCGGTGTTATTGATGACAGCGCCGGTAAATCGACCTACCAGGGGAATGTCTCCATCGACCAGGGTTCCTTGCTGATTACCGCTGAGCTCGTAGAAATCTACCTGGAGGATCGCACCCCCATTCGCATTGTTGCCACCGGAAACCGGGAAGCCCTGGCATACTACGAACAGATTCCAGAACCCGGCGACGAGCCCGTCATTGCGAACGCGTATGAGATTACCTATATCATTGAGGAAGAAAAACTCATACTAAAAGGGTCCGCGAAAATTTCACAACTCGATTACTTCTTTGCGGGCGAAGAGATTCAGTATGACATTACCAAAGGCGTCATCAATGCGAATTCAAAAAGTAGACGCGGTCAGGTTCGCATGACTATCTCACCACGCGACGACTCGGATCCCTGATCATTGGCTCAGGCACTACACCAGCTCCGTGCTGAACATCTCGCGAAAGCCTATCGCGGTCATCCGGTTGTTCGGGACGTATCCATCGCCGTCGACAGTGGTCAGGTTGTTGGTTTGCTTGGCCCCAACGGCGCCGGCAAGACGACCTGTTTCTATATGATTGTCGGGTCTATTCGCGGTGAAGCCGGCCAAATCTTCTTTGATGATGAAGATATCACCAAGAGACCGATGCACGAACGGGCAAATCGCGGCCTCGGCTATCTGCCCCAGGAAGCCTCCGTGTTCCGCAGGCTCACCGTAAGCGACAATATTATGGCGATCCTTGAAACACTTACTACGCTGCCAGACGACGATCGAAAACAAAGACTCAATGACCTGCTCGGCGAATTTCACATCGAACATATCCGCGATAATCTTGGTATGGCTCTTTCGGGTGGTGAACGTCGTCGCGTAGAAATCGCACGGGCGCTCGCTACTGAACCTGCCTTTATTCTTCTTGACGAACCGTTCGCCGGCGTCGACCCGATCTCAGTTGGGGACATCAAAGGCATCATCGAGCAACTGTCCAACAGGAATATCGGCGTCCTGATCACTGACCATAACGTCCGCGAAACCCTGGATATCTGTGACAAGGCTTACATTATGAGTGAAGGTACGATTATTGCCGAGGGGGATACCAAGACCGTATTGGCGAACGACCGAGTTAGAGAAGTTTACCTCGGTGAAGACTTCAGAATGTAAGCTGCGAGTGGGTCGGTGGTCCAGCATTTCTAGCGTTCTAATGTCCATGAATTTCACGATCCAACCGTTGACGAAAAAATATTCTGAAAGTGGCACGGTAGTTGCCTATCAGACCCCCGCCAGTATGATTCGCATATGGCGATGAAACCCGCACTTACACTCAAACTGGGCCAGCAGCTCAGAATGACCCCTCAGTTACAGCAGGCAATCCGACTGCTTCAACTGTCATCGCTCGACCTTCAACACGAAATCCAGGAAGCCCTGGACTCCAATCTCATGCTGGAGGAACTGTCTCCAAACGAGGACGCTGAAAACGAGGGCGTCGAGCCATCATCACTCGATCCACCGGAAGATGACTTCACCGCAGACGAGGACGCCATTTATGACAAGAACGACGCCTCCGGAGAAGAACTCGCGGAGGCCGTCACTGAGGAACTTCCACCCCCAGCACCAGACCCCGAGTTGGATGGAGAGGCTATTCCGGACACCCATGAGCGGGTGTCCGATGAAACAATGCGTGAGGATCTGCCTGTCGACATTGTCTGGGAGGATGTCTTCGACGACAGTCCGTTTCCGACGAGTTACAGCGCTCCTGAAGACGACACGGACTATCTCGACTCACGCAACTCCGAAGCAGAGTCTCTGCAAACGCACTTGCTGGATCAGATTAGCCTGATGCGTCTCACGGATGCAGATACGCTGATCGCCATGGCAATTCTTGATGGATTGGACGACGAAGGTGTGCTCACTATCTCGCTTGAAGATATCCTCGCCGCCATTCCGCCCGACTACGAGGTTGAACTAGACGAAATCGAGGCTATGTTACACCGAATACAACACCTCGATCCCCTCGGGGTGGCGGCGAGAGACCTGCGGGAATGCCTGCTCATTCAGCTGAAACAACTCCCTGCTGCGACACCAAGTCGAGCGGATGCCATCGCGATTGTCGACCAGTATCTGGAATCACTTGGCAATCGAGATTTTGCCTTCCTTTTGCGCAAGAACCGTTTAAAGGAAGACGAACTTAAGGTCTGCATCGACCTGATTACATCGCTGAACCCAAGACCCGGTGCAGACTATTCCCCCAGCGACAGCGACTATATCGACCCTGAAGTCATCGTGACAAAACAAAACAACCGCTGGGTGGTCGAGTTAAACGCCAATTCAGCGCCCAAAATTCGAGTCAATCCTGAATACGCTGGATTGATCAAAAGATCAGACTCTAGTAACGATAGTCACTATCTACGAAATCACCTTCAAGAAGCCCGCTGGTTCATTAAAAGTCTGCAACAAAGAAACGATACGCTGCTTCGTGTCTCCACCAAGATCGTGGAGTTTCAGCGCGGTTTTTTTGACCACGGCGAAGCTGCGATGAAACCATTGGTTCTGCATGACATTGCACAAGCGGTGAACCTGCATGAATCCACGATTTCTCGTGTAACAACACAGAAGTACATGCACACGCCCGTGGGTGTGTTCGAATTGAAGTACTTTTTCTCCAGCCATGTCGGTACACATACGGGTGGGGAAGTCTCCTCCACCGCAATCCGCGCCCTGATCAAGGATCTCATTGCCGATGAAAACCCGCGAAAACCCCTTTCCGACAGTAAGCTTGCCAGCCTGCTTGCCGACCAGAACATCAAGGTGGCGCGCAGGACTGTCGCGAAGTACCGGGAATCGATGATGATTCCCCCTTCTAATGAGCGCAAACAACTGATTTAGAAAACCGTTTGTGGTCAAGTCCTTCCGTGAAAGATGCCTTGGCAGCACCTCCACAGAGTGTTCAAATGGACAGAGCCGTCATCCCAGTCGGTCCTCAGCAAAGGGAGATCAAGGTTAGAGACCAACAAATCGATGTGACCGCTTCTCTTCGCTGTTCTGTCATCAGCAAACTTGATCGACCGGATTGTCAGTTCGACCAAATCACGAATGTTGATGTGACCATGTCGTTGGAAAAGAACGGAAGCGCCGGTGGTGAGGCGCATGCAGAACCCGAGTCAGAAGATCTCTCTAGCGCCATTGATTTGCTATCAGAAAAGCGCGACAGAGGACTGATCAAACAGAAGGAAACAAGTAAGGACTACAAACGAAGGCCAGGATACTAATCGACGCCGATTCCTACTGAAAAGGCTCTCCGAGCGATCTTTCATCTACCGTTCTAAACGCGAGCACGGCTATAATCGTTCCAGCGTGATGTGAGCTGTTTGAACTACCAGATCAAGCCTCGGCCGACTTCGAGTTCATACAGCGTTCGTTAGATATTCGACGTGTAGCTTGTAGATCCTAAAACTCTTCCAGCCTTCACATCAGGCGTACTCAAAACCACCAGCAAACAGTGATCGTCCACCAATGATCGTCGAATCATTTCTGACCCAGCAACGCACGCACTGTCACCTGCGACTGTCGAGTAAGAAGCGAGCTTTGGAAGAGGCAGCCGCTCGAATCGCCGCTAGTGAACCTGCATTGAACGGCGAGGAGATCTACCAATACTTGTCAGACAGGGAGCGGCTAGGAAGCACTGCTATCGGGCAGGGCGTTGCTATCCCACATTGCCGAATGCCCGGGTGTCGACAGATTACAGGTGCGCTGATTACGCTCGCAGAGCCTATCGACTTCGAAGCATTTGACGACGAGCCCGTGTCGACGATGTTCGTATTACTGGTTCCACCTCACGAGACAGATGAACATCTGAAAGTGCTTGCGCTATTGGCCCGAAACTTCGAATCTGAATACTACCGCCGCGCACTGACCACAGCACATGGCGACGATGAGTTGTATAAGCGTGCCCTCAGCGTGCCCGAGTAGCGACAACTTATGATCTCTCTTGTCATCATCAGCGGCAGATCAGGTTCCGGCAAAAGCACTGCGCTGAACGTCCTCGAGGATCAGGGGTTCTATTGCATCGACAATCTGCCAGCAACCCTCTTGCCACCTCTCATTGAGAGACTTCTGAGCCAGCAAACAACATCCAGAATCTGTGTTAGCATCGATGCACGAAACATTGCCACCGATCTCGCCAGTTTCACCAACATCATTAGCGACATTGACAGCGCTCAGGTCAACACCAACATCATTTACCTGGATTCACGAAACGACATCCTCGTTAAGCGCTTCAGCGAAACCCGACGTAAACATCCCTTGTCTGACGCCAATACTGATCTTTCGGCCGCCCTAGTAAGAGAGACCCATCTGCTCGAACCCATCGCGGAGCAGGCAGACCTCAGTATTGATACCAGTAATCTCACGATCCACCAGCTACGGGACCTGATTCGTCATCGCGTCGTTCAGGCAGGACAAGATTTCGCACTGTTATTCCAATCTTTCGCCTTCAAACACGGGGTACCCGTTGACGGCGATTTTGTGTTTGACGTGCGTTGCCTTCCAAACCCTCATTGGCAGGCAGAACTGCGCCAGATGACTGGTCTTGATGAACTTGTGATCGACTTCCTTTCCGACAATCAGGACGTCGAGGAAATGCTCGCGGATATCGCAAACTATCTGGCCACCTGGTTGCCCAGGTTTCGCGACAATAATCGCAGTTACCTTACCGTGGCAATTGGCTGTACCGGAGGACAACATCGTAGCGTTTACATGGCGAGTCGACTTGCCGAAATGTTCAGTAATGATTACGCAAACGTCCAGGTCCGCCACCGAGAACTTCCGCACGCTGGCAGTAAGGCTGATTGAGCCGCCGCCCCTGTGGACTCAGTTCATCGCCAAACCGTTCAGATTGTTAACCGACTCGGCCTTCATGCGCGTGCATCTTCGCGTTTCGTACAGACTGCGCAACGCTATGCCGCCGACGTGACCGTCAACGTGGAGTCCAGAACTGCCAACGGAAAAAGCATAATGTCAGTGATGGGTCTTGAAGGATCCTGCGGAAAGGACATTGAGATCATCACAACCGGCGAGGATGCAACTGCTGCACTGAGCGCCCTCGTTGATCTCATTGCTGCCCGATTTGGAGAGGCTGAATGACGCGGCCGCACCAGCCCGACAGCTATACAGAAGAGCCAA
>CAJWYI010000070.1 GCA_913049815.1 uncultured Gammaproteobacteria bacterium | reverse complement strand
ACACATAGAGGAGCGGCTGTTAGTCAGCCGGACGGCACATCAATAAAATCATCCTTGTTATCGCCGCGTGGACACTTCATGCCACCGCGGTCGCCCGAGATGCCACGCCCGAGCCTATCCAACTGAACCGATTCGACCATCGGGAAATCGGCATCAGCGTTGACGGACAACTCGACGAACCGGAGTGGGACCGAATGGCCGAGCTCAACGGCCTGGTGGTCATTGAACCCGATACCCTGGAGCAACCGTCACTCAAGACGCAGTACAAGATCCTGTATACGGACGAGGGGCTTTACGTCGGCTTCTGGAACGAACAGGATCCAGAAACCTTCATTGCCCGCCTGGGACCACGTGACGACTTTATGACCCGAGACGAGGTCTCATTCACGCTTGATCCGACCGGACAGGGCCTCTATGGCTACTGGTTTGGTGTCGCCATGAGCGGATCATTGATGGACGGTACAGTGCTTCCGGAACGCCAGTTCAGCAATCGTTGGGATGGTCCCTGGCGGGGTGCCGCCGCGCAGCACCAAGATGGTTGGACGGCAGAGATGTTTCTGCCCTGGTCCATGATGTCCATGCCCGAGGCACCGGACGGTAAACGTCAGATGGGATACTACATCTCTCGTGCCTATGCGACGCGCAACGAACGTTGGGCATATCCTGCACTACCCCGAAGCAGCGGGATCTTCATGTCCCGGCTACAGCCTATCGAAATGGAGAACATCAACCCGTCACAGCAGTTTACTTTCTACCCCTACGGTTCGACGACATACGACAACCTATCGGATGTCGACGTATACAAGGCCGGCTTCGACATCTTCTGGCGGCCGTCAACCAATCTCCAGCTGACATCAACCATCAATCCTGACTTCGGCAACGTGGAGACCGATAGCATCGTCGTCAATCTGACATCATTCGAGACGTTCTTTTCCGAGAAACGACCCTTTTTCCTCGAGGGTCAGGACGTCTTTGTGACATCACCACGAAACCTCGGTAGTTTCCTCAGCATCGCACCAACCACAACCCTGGTGAATACGAGACGAATTGGTAGTGCGCCCCGGAGTGTGAGGATCGACGGCTTCAGCCTGAGTGCCCAGGAACGGAATCAGCCGACAGAACTCGCCGCCGCCGCCAAGGTCACGGGTCAGTACGGTCGATTGCGTTACGGCGTCCTTGCCGCCGTTGAAGACGACACAGAATTTTCAGGGACCGTGAACGGCGCGCCGCTCAATGCCATTCAGGCCGGACGTGACTTCGGCATTGCGAGGATGTTGTTCGAAGATACCCGCTCGAGTCGACGATCCATTGGCTGGATGACCACGATGGTAGCGCACCCCGACGAAGACGCCATGGTGCACGGAATCGACGGACACTACCTTTCGACCAACAGTCGGTTCGCGGCAGACGGTCAGTTGATGTATTCCGATGTGGGTGACCGCACAGGGCGGGGCGGCTTCATCGATTTCAGATACACGCCTCGACAGGGCCATCAGCACAAACTGCAGTTCGACTACTTTGGAGAAAACCTGGATATCAGTGACCTGGGTTTCCTCCGCAGGAATGACGCAAAAGGAATGCGCTACAGCTACGAACGATCCAGTTCCAAACATCCAGGGTTCAAATCGGTGTTCTCACAGGTGATTGCCAATGTTGAGTACAACTTGGATGGCCGACGCGTCGACAACATGCTCACGGCCTGGCAGGAGTTCCGCTTCCACAACAATCAATTCATATTCTACCAGCTGAGCTACATGCCTGAACGGTGGGATGATAGAAACAGCGGCGGCAACGGTGACTTTCGCATCGACGATCGGTGGCAGACCTGGCTGCAGTGGGGAAATTCGAGGGCGGCTAAAATGAATGTGAAGGCCACGTATGTCTATACCGACGAGGACATCGGCGGAAGCGATCATCAGTATGAACTGCGGCTCACCTGGCGCCCGATCGACCAGTTGGGAGTCGAGCTACGCACGCGATATAACGACCGCGACGGGTGGCTGTTGCACAGCGGTGGCGGCGACTTCACAACCTATGAGGCTGAGGTGTGGGCACCTCAGTTGAGCGTCGATTACTTTCTGACCGCCACACAACAGTTTCGACTCTCTGCCCAGTGGGCAGGAATCAAAGCGTTCGAGCAGGATCGATGGCTCATTGCAGAAGCCGACGGATATCTGATCCCGGACCCTGAAGCACCTACTTGGTCCCGTGACTTCTCTCTCTCACGACTGTCATTCCAGGCTCGTTACCGATGGGAGATCGCACCCTTGTCCGATCTTTTTGTGGTCTATACCCGTGGTTCAAACCTCCCCAGCGACCCCGCACAGGAGTTCTCCAATTTGCTTCGTGATGCCTGGTCCGACCGAATCGTTGATCGACTCGTAGTGAAACTGAGATACCGGATGGGGAGCTGATGTGTCAGCGTCGCCCATGCAGTAGTTGCCCCCATAACGGACGCCGGATCGTTGAAATTCACAACTGGACAGCCACAAGCCCGGCGGGCACAACTCTACAACAGGATGATGAAAAAACTTGCGAAACACTTTCCGCAGATCAATGTACCTGCACATGATCATGACAATAAGGCCGCGCAGTCACATTGCCTTGTCTCAGGGACAAGGCGTCAGAACCTAGTATCATTGTGTCATTCAATGATCGCCTCGCTGACGATGCTTGCGAAGTCTCCACCGCCCCTGGGCTGTTGCAGCATCAGGACACCCACCAGCTCGTTTTTAGGGTCTGACCAGGTCACTGTGCCCGCGGCACCACCCCATCCGAACGCACCTATCCCGCGTCCATTTCCTGCCGCGATGGGATCGAGCGTGACTGCGACCGTGTATCCAAAACCCATCCCCTTCTGTGCCTTTCCACCCTCGCCTGAGTTCGCGAACAAATCACCCACCTTATTGGTGCCCATCATCAAGACTGTCTCAGGGCGGAGCAAACGCTGTCCAAAAAGCTCACCGCCATTCAGCAGCATCTGTTCGAAATGCAGAAAATCTTCGGCGGTACTCATTAATCCACCACCACCCTTCTTTTTGAGATCATTCGCCAGAATCACGTTGGACGTTTTGTCATTCGGTACCTGGAAGTAGGTGTTATTCATTGCAAGGGGATCGAACACACGTTCCTGCACGAACGCGTAATAGGGGGTACCAGAGACTACTTCGATGACTCTCGGAAGCACATGGTGTACCGCCACATTGCTGTAGACCCAACGTGTCCCGGGTTGGAACATTAGTGGCGCCTTGGCGACTTTAGCAACATAAGTTTCAGGCGAATCCTCTTTAGTCTGATAGACGCCCCTGCCGTTGACACCAGACGTGTGGGTCAGCAGATGATGAATAGTCACTGGTGTGTCGATGGGTAAAAGGTGTTGTGCTGCTTGCTTACCCTTGCTTTTACCCTTGTACTCATCGTCCCATCTTCCATCTTTTTCACCTATACCTTGGTTATCCTTGTTCTTGCGCCACGCTTTTTTGCTTTCCTTCTCTACACCCCCCTTTGACAGATCGTTTGCGAATGCAACCTGCTGGTTGGCAAATTCCGGGATAAATTTGGATACGGGGTCGTTCAGGTCGATGAGTCCTTCCTCGACCAACATCAGCGTAGCTACACCGACCACTGGTTTTTCCGAGGAGGCCATGATGTACAACGCTTCAGGTTCCATGGTCCGGCCTGTGTCGACGTCCATCTCTCCATATGTCGAGAAATGAACAACCTTCCCTCGTCGAGCCACGATCGTGGCACCACCCTGGATTCGACCAGCATCTATTTGTTCCTGCATCATCTCGTCGATGCGATGCAGGCCAATCGTCGACATGCCGACCGACTCCGCACTCGCGATGGGCATCTTCTTGGGTAGGTGCATAGGTTCCGCAGACGTAGAACCACTTCCGCAGCCTAGCACTATCAGGAATAACACTGAGGACATCGTAGAAAATCTCATACGCACTCAGTTAGTGGGCTCCATTGACAAGGTCAGATCGTGTGGCTGAACACAGTCCGTCACGGTTATACCACGCGATCGACGACTTTCCGCCTTTTCTAGCAACCGCGTCCGCAACGAATCACATCAGGATCACCCACAACAGCGTGTAACACTTGGCGTCGCCAACACACGCGGCACCCATCCGCGCGGCAATATGCAGGACAATTCACATAGCCATGTTGATCGAGTACCTGCAGAATCACAGATCAGGCGATACCTGAATACCTTGGAGCCCAATCACAGGAGACATCAAATGAAACTGGACGGTAAAGTCGCGATTGTTACCGGTGCCGGTAAAGGAATCGGAAGGGGCATTGCACTCTGTCTTGCCCGTGAGGGTGCAGACGTCGCCGTCAACGCATTACATAAGGAGAGCGCCAAAGCGGTTTCCGAGCAGGTCAAGACTCTGGGGCGCCAATCAGTTGCACTGGAAGCCGACGTCACGAACAACGCGCAGGTCAAGCGCATCGTCAAAGAAACCCTGGACGCGTTTGGCAGGATAGATATCCTGGTCAACAACTTTGGCGGCCATACTGATACTTTCTATACACGACTTGACCCAACCTTCGTTGACCAAGAGGAAAAAGAGTGGGACGACGACTATCGTATCAACCTCAAAAGTCAGGTCCTCATGTGCATGGAGATCGTACCTCACATGATCAGTCAGGAAAGTGGGAAGATCATCAACATCTCATCGACTGCAGCGAGAACGACAAGCCCAGCGCAAATGACCTACGGCGTATTCAAGGCAGGATCGTTGCACTTCACCCGAAAGTTGGCCGCGGAACTCGCGAGCTACAACATCAACGTCAACGACGTCTGCCCAGGTGGTACAGCACATACAGAAATGGGAAGGAAGTTTGCGACGGGACAAGCCGAGAGCTTCGCAAAAGCGGCTATGAAGGACGATCCTGACGCACTTAAGGGATTGACACCTCTCGAGTATTACGAACAACGCGTGCAATCCAACTTCCAGATAACCGACGAGGAACTGGCGCTGCTAGACCTTCGAGTCAGAGAGAAGACCCCAGAGGACATTGGGCATGCCGTTGTGTTCTTTGCCTCGGAGGAATCAAGGAACATCTCGGGGCAATCTCTGAGCGTGGGGAGAATCGGCGAGTGAGAGTCATGCGTAAATAGAATCACGCCACCTGGCGTTGCAACAGATCGACACGATTGGGGATCTCGAATACAAACCCATCTTCACTCTGCGATGCGAGGAAGCGAGACTTCACTGTCGCTAGCAAGTCGTCCGAGAGATTGTGATTGGTATGCGTTACACCCAGTATATTGGTCTCGTACTGCGCCCAGGACTGTAGTGTGATCTCATTTTTGAAGAAGTATTCCTCGCAGAGCTCAAACGACCCCTGCCCGACAACACGCTCGATCGCGTTGAACGCTTCTTGCCGCACATGCTCTTCATCATGAAAGAGGCGCATGATCTCGTTGAATGCACCAGCAAATACGGGCTCTGACAGATAAACAACGCCGCCCGGTTTCAGAACTCTATGAATCTCGGCAAATGCAGCGTCCATCAGGTCGATAGGTACGTGATGGAGTGACTTGAACATAAGAACTACGTCGAAGATATTATCAGGCTCCTCGATCACTTCAGCACCGTATTTTCTGAAACGCACCTTCGGTAAATCGGTCAGCATGAGATTTTTGGCATGCTGTTGCTCGTCAACTTCTGCAGCAACAATGTGTTCTATCTCTGTGTTTTCGGCGATCCAGCGCGTCTTTTCAGCGGCACCGCAACCGAGTTCAAGGATTGTCGCGCCAACAAGCGGCAACATCCGAGTGATGACCTCTGTCTCGTTGTGAACAGATTGAGCTTCGGGGCCTTTGATTTGCATGAGTGACTGAATCCTTCCGTAACAGCCGGAGAATAGCAGACACAAGCGCATGGCACCGCGTTTCAGGATCCCAAGCCCCTTCTAAGTATGTCCGCTTGTCAGCCTGAGGAGCATACGCGACGAAACGACCTATCACTGCCCGTGTGATACATAAACAATGTTGCAGTTGGCCTCGGCTCGAAAAACTCAAC
The DNA here is from genome assembly GCA_913049815.1 of uncultured Gammaproteobacteria bacterium. Taxonomy (GTDB): domain Bacteria; phylum Pseudomonadota; class Gammaproteobacteria; order Pseudomonadales; family Azotimanducaceae; genus UBA7451. Next base: position 7,117 of record CAJWYI010000070.1, on the reverse strand, counting down.
CACACGCCACCCTCGTTGACCCGCCCCATTCGATGGGCAATGCTGTGCACTTCCATCACAGGACAGGTCGCATGCCAGACCGCACAGACACCCCAGGTCGCCCGGGTGGCCTCGCTCGCATACTGAATGGGATCGAGCGGGCCGGGAATGCCTTACCCCATCCAACCCTGCTGTTCGCTTGGATGGCGCTAGGCGTAATGGTGTTGTCCACCATCACGGCGTTACTGGGTGTGTCCGCCATCCATCCGGTGTCGGGAGACACCATAAACGCAGTGAATCTGATTTCAGGTGACGGTATTCGTCGTATCCTAGCCGAGACTGTTGACAACTTCACTGGATTCGCGCCACTTGGGACGGTCCTTGTCACCATGTTGGGGATTGGTATTGCAGAACGATCCGGACTGATCGACGTACTGTTGCGACGCCTGGTGCTCGCGGCACCACAAAGATCGCTCACATTCTGCGTCGTGCTGGCAGGGGTCCTGTCGTCGCTCGCGGCAGATTCCGGTTATGTCGTCCTGATTCCATTAGCAGCACTGGTCTTTCGTACCGCCGGTCGCCATCCGATTGCAGGTATCGCCGCGGCATTTGCCGGCGTCTCTGCAGGCTACTCCGCCAATCTCCTCATAGGTCCTTTGGATGCGATTCTTGCAGGCCTGTCCACTGAGGCTGTCGCGTTGGTCGATCCGGACTATGAAGTCAATGCCGCTGGCAACTGGTGGTTCATAGTCGCCTCCACTCTGCTGATCTCTCTGGTAGTGACTGCAGTCACGGAATTGATCACGGAACCACGTTTACAGCCTTCTGAACCAGGCGTAGCGTCTGACATAACAGTGCGCGCCGACGACGCTGCCGAATCGGCAGGACTTCGGGCGGCGGGACTCGTGACCCTGTTCACCATAGTCCTTGTGCTCTGGGCTGTCGTACCGGAGGGTGGCGTTCTAAGGGATCCAGACACCGGCAGCATCCTGCGTTCGCCGTTCATTTCCGGCATCGTCGTCATAATTGCCCTCTGGGCAGGTCTTGCGGGGATCGCCTTCGGTCGAGTTGCCGGTACCTTCTCGAACAGTGCAGCGGTCGTCGACAGCATGGAGCGGACCATGACGACCATGGCGACCTACCTGGTACTGATGTTTTTTGCGGCGCAGTTTGTCGCCTGGTTCGGCTGGACGAACTTGGGGGTCATTCTTGCGATCGTTGGTGCGGATGGACTGCGCGTGATTGATCCAGGACCGGTGACCCTGATGCTGCTGTTTATCATAGTGACTGCGCTCATCAACCTTTTCATCGGTAGCGCTTCCGCCAAATGGGCCATCATGGCGCCGGTGTTTGTGCCAATGCTTTACCTGTTGGGCATCAGCCCAGAGTCCACACAGATGGCCTATCGAATCGGTGATTCAGTGTCGAATATCATTACGCCGCTGATGCCTTATTTTGCGCTGGTCGTGGCGTTCGCGCAGCAATACGACAGAAAATCAGGTATCGGAACCATCATTGCCACCATGATCCCCTATTCCATCGCCCTGCTGATTACGTGGTCTTCATTGCTCACCGTATGGATTCTTCTCGATATACCGTTGGGTCCCGGCGCACCCATACTATTACCAGCACAGTAGCCAGCCAAGAGCCACGACTAAGAAAACATCGATGAAATTTACATGTCTCAATACATCGAAGGGACGTCGTATCACTAATTGTGCGTAGGTTCATTTGAACTGCTGGTTCAACCATTCAACCATGGGGACCGACGGGGATGCTCACACGCAGCTCAGCGTCAGCCCTACAGGCACAGTCGACGCTTAAGCGGAAGTCGGGCTCGCCGGCGCACAAGAGGTTGGCACCGACGGAGCATTTGCAAATTCAAGAGGTAACGGTGCCGGCAGTTTTGGTGCACTCGCCAAGAGTTCAGGTACGTCTGCTGCCACGACAAGGTTCGAACAAGCCTATACGATCACCAACGATGATCCCATTGCGCAAGGTCTGTCAGTCTTGTTTGACATTGAAAATGGAACTGTCTTCGCCAAGTGTGGCTTCCTGAGCGAGGGCGGTGACGCATGTACTGGAACCGATTTTGCACAAGCAGACTATACGGCGAACATCATCTTGAACGGTTTCGAAGTCTAGTCCAATGTCGCCAGCATGAAGCAGGATACCGCTAGGTCTTCGTTTACGCAGGCCGTCACAGCTTTGACCATCCTCACCACCAGTAAAGGTACCTGCCCGGGTTTTTTTATGTCCAACTTCGATTTAACGGCGATCCCGCCAATGTTGTGCCGGACGTGCTTCGGGATGTACAACGATCCCGTCATGCAGCGTGTTCAACGGGTCAAGCCCATCTACGCCATTCCCAAAGGGGTAATAACCCAATAGGCGCTGGAGCTTACGCGGTAGAGCACGTACCACCTCACGTGGCACCGATACCAGTTGTAGATCTGATGGCCTGAGATAACTCACCAGGTGGCTGATGAAGAGTCCCATGCGTTCCTGGTCGGTGGTGGTATTGGCACCACCGCCGTGCCAGAGTCCTCCCTCCCAGAAGATCGCACTCCCGGATTTTATTTCGACCTGCACTGATTTGATGGTCTGGTCAACGGGTTTAGTCCATTGATGACTATGCGGCACCACATGTGTTGCTCCGTTTTCCATGGTGAAATCGTCAAAAGCAATGAGCAGGTTACACAGGAATGACGGGTGCGGACGTGGGATGGGCCACAAACCATCATCCTGGTGCAAGTCCTGTTTGAATTCACCAGGCAGCGTATTGAACAGGGTGGCGATGTTGATCTGACAGAATTTACCAATGACACCTTCCACGATCGCTCGTAGTCGCGAGTCCAGCAGCAATTCATCAATCGCGCGCGTTTTCGCCAACAGATTATGAGCTCGCCACGTGTTGCCTGTTGTTGAACCGAGAAAACGCATCTCCGTGATTGGCACTTCCGTGTTGAAGGCTTCGCGGATCGGCTCGATCACATCGCTCGTAAGAAACTGTTCGACGACGGTGTACCCCTGCTCGTGAATCTCCGATACAGCGTGACCGATGTTCAAGCCAGCAATTGAAACACCGGTCTGGTCGACGGGTGCATAGGGTGATGCAGGCGTGTTCTGTTGCATGTGGACCTCAGAGCTTAAGGTGCGTAAGGGTGGTCGAAAAATTCAGGCACCCCTGCATCGCAGTCATTCTACATGGACGGTTCCTCCATCAGAAACCCTGCTATCAGACGTTCGCGTTGTAGTAGGAACAAGCGTGTTTGGCCTTGCCATCCTCCCATTGGGTAATCGACATCTGATTCGGATTGAACTGGCCACAATCTTTCATATCGACCGTCAACTTGTCTTCCGCATACATTACCCTTTTACCCGCGCTGTCATCCGAGACGACACCGATCGACCTGTTCTCACAGCCATGAAACGCTACCACGTTTTCAAGGATTTGTTTCTCGTTAGCGATGATATTCTGTTTCCCTTCAGTCAGATCGCCGGCGGACTCTTAAGTGATGGCATGGTCGGTGTAGAAGTCCTCCATAACTTTGACAAATTTGACATGCACGAGGTCCCGAAACATCCGTATTGTTTTATAGATTAATGATTCTTTCATCGTGAATTTCCTTCATTGTTCGTGTTTGATTCCGATCGATGTAGCGCGCTGCATCATTTACCAGATGCGAACCACGACAGGCTGTTACAGCAAAGAATGATCGGAGCTACACAAATACGAAAAAACATAGACAGGGACGATTCGAGACAGACAACAGCAGCGCTTGTGGCGCAACTATGCTCGCCTCATTGCCGGTGTCGTGGTGTCACGCCCCGATCGGAGTGCAAAGCCAGGCAGTGCACCAGTGTGTTCTCCACAATTGATGATCTGTACGCCATTAACGAACACATCACGGATACCAATCGCGTCTGCATAGATACGCGGCTCATCAGCCGGTAGATCCCGACGCATGTAGAAGTCACTGGCACCAACCGTATCGGGATCAAAGATCACCAGATCCGCATACCAACCTTCCCGCAGAAGACCGCGCTCTTTCAAACCAAGCATTTCTGCTGGAACCTGGGTCAGCTGATGTACCGCGCCCTCGAGACCGATGACCGATTGTTCCCGCACGCCCTGCGCCAGCACGGCAGTGGAGAATGCAAATGTATCGATCATGTCCAAATGCGCCCCGGCGTCCGAACCACCGATCACTGTTCGATCGTCCTGCCAGAGTTCCCCGCGGATGGGCCACAACGCTGGATCATGATCGCCCGTCATGGGCATGAACGAGGTACGCAACCCCTCCTCCACGGCGAGATCCAACATAGCGTCGAATGGGTCCTTTCCGAGTTCCTTCGCAATGTCCTGCACCGTACGCCCCTCAAAGGATTTGTTTTTCTCAAGCATCGTTGCATGAACTGTCAGGTTGCCCCAATTCGCCAGTGACGTGAACGGTCCGGCAGACTTCGCCGATGCATCGAGCTGCCGTCGTACCGCTGGGTCCTTGAGCCGATCTAAGCGATCGTCGACCGATAGCTCGAATAGCGGGCCCCACCCTTCTAGGGCATCAAAGACAAATCCGGCATACAGATTGATCCGCAGCGTCATCGGTTGTGCGCGCGTGAGCGCACGTACGTCCGCACCTACCGCGATAGCACGGTCTGACGCGGACAGATGGTTGGCCATCATCTGCTGGTTCCCCGCCGCCAGCACGTTCCAGTTGAGCGGTCGTTCGGCAGCATTGCTCAACTCGATCATGAGGTTGATGACATCGTCAGAGAACATGCCCTGTGCTGGTAGGAACTCGAGCGAGGTACCCTCGTGATCTTTACAGACTGCGGCGAGTTCAATCAGCTCCTCATGCGTTGCATGTCGAGATGGCACGGGTTTCCCATCCGCATCATTGTGTGTGATGGCAATCGTGGACGAGAAGCCCATCGCACCCTCTTCGAGACATCGGGCCAACAAACGTTTCATCTGTTCAAGTTCATCGACGGTCGCTTGGTGTCCGACTGCGCGCTCCCCCATCACTACGCGACGAATCGCACTATGCCCAGCCATGAAACCTGCATTGACACCCAACTTACCATCCAGGCGCTGAAGATAGTCATCAAACGACTGCCAGTTCCAAGGTACGCCGGCCTCAAGACTGCTAACGGGCATACCTTCAACGCGGGCTAGCATATGCATGAGATAAGGAGCGGCCTCTGGACTGAGCGGCGCGATCGAAAAGCCACAGTTCCCACCAAACACCGTTGTCACACCGTGGTAGCAACTCGGCGAGAGTGTATTGTCCCAAAACACCTGGGCATCATAATGGGTGTGCACGTCAACGAAGCCAGGCGTCAATACAAGGCCTTCTGCGTCAATCGTTAATGCCGCCCCCTTTACTGAGGTTCCCACTTCGGCGATGCGTCCATTTCGTATCGAGAGTTCCCCGGTGTAGGCCGGCGATCCACTTCCGTCCACGATGTGGGCATTGATGATCTTCACGTCATTCATAGGGCTGCACTCACTTACCTCATTGATCCGTCACAATCCTCATAGTTTAGTGTCGGATAGCTTCACCGGCCAGCCTTGTGGTCAGAGCTAGGTGCTGTTTAATCTGGCACCTGGTTCTAACCACAAGGCTGCCTCTTTGGTATCGTAGGGCCTTCATACGTCTACAAGAGGCAAGTCCATGGCCCACGATCTGGTTATTAGAAACGCCAATGTTGTCGATGGCACCGGTGGTACCCCATTTGCGGCTGACCTTGCCATCGATGGTGACACCATCAGCGCGATCGGCAAGGTCGACGAAGCCGCCCGGGAAGAAATCGATGCAGCGGGTCATGCTGTCACTCCTGGCTTCATCGACATGCACACGCACATGGATGCGCAGATCGGTTGGGACCCAGCACTCACCTCCGTCACCTGGCATGGCGTCACCACTGCATTGTTTGGAAACTGTGGCGTCACGTTCGCGCCATGTCGTCCGGAAGATCGCGAGTTTCTTGCAGGCATGATGGAAACAGTGGAAGACATCCCAAAGAAAGCGATTCTTACAGGGCTGCCCTGGGACTGGGATTCTTTTGGTGGCTACCTTGACTCTGTCGAACGCCTCGGTCCAATGATCAACGTTGCCGGTCTTGTCGGACACTGCGCTACACGCTTCTATGTTATGGGCGAACGAAGTGTCGAAGAACCTGCCACCCCTGATGAAATCCGTCGGATCGCAGAACTGGCCGGCCAGTCCGTGAAGGAGGGCGCGTTAGGATTTTCTACCAGTCGCGCACACGTCCACAAACTGCCAGACGGGCGCTGTATTCCAGGGACGTTTGCCGAAGCAGAGGAAGTCCTGGCCATTGCGGAAGCCGTCGGCAAAGCCGGCGGCATCATGCAGACGGTCATGAATTTCCCTGACATTGAGAGGGAAATGGCCCTGATTGGCGACGGAGCTGCCATGTGTCGCGCTGCTATTTTCAGTGAGGTATGCAACCCCTCGCCCGAGATGCGGCAACGTCGCGACGAGACCGTGCGGCAGTTCAGGGAAGAAGGCAAGAACATCACGGCGTTTACCGTTCCGCGCAGCGCGGGCGGCATCGGTGGTCTCACTACACCGAATTTTTGGCACACCCCTGCATGGAACAGGCTACGCGAGATGGATCTTGAAACGCGCCTTGAGGCGTTGCGCGATGGCGATTTCCGTGAGCGTCTGGTCGATGATCTTCGTAGCGGCGAACATGCTGAACGGATCATCCAACAAACTCGCAACTGGTATCCTATGGGCATGACTGACCGTGCGTATTACACCGGCGGTCCAGATGAGAGCCTCTACGGAATTGCAGAAGCCAACGGTGAACATCCGGCTGAGACCTGGATTCGACTCAGTCTCGAATCCAAAGGCCAGGTTCGCTTCCACATGCGGGTGTTTAATATGAACTTAGATGATGTTGCAGAGGTCATCAGCACTGACTGGGCCATGCCTGGTCTCGGTGATGCCGGCGCCCACGTCGGTGGCATGATCGATGCCGGATGGGCGACCTTCACACTATCCCACTGGCATCGTGATGCGGGATTGTACACGTTGGAGGAGGCAATTCGGCGGATGACCAGCGTTCCCGCAGATATTCTTGCATTGTCCGACCGCGGCACCCT
>CAJWYI010000069.1 GCA_913049815.1 uncultured Gammaproteobacteria bacterium | reverse complement strand
CCAGTGATACCAAAGCCGGAAGACTGTCCCGTTCGATCAGCCAAAGAACAGGGTTTTGACCTGCCACTACTGTCACGTATGGACATCAGGATTCATCCGGACCAGGCGAAGTCCGGTCACGGTGACGCACTGATGTCGGGATGGATCCGGTTTCAGGACGATACCACGGCCGACACGTTGGCAGCCGTAATGTTCTTGGATGCGTTCGTGCCTTCTGTCTTCGGCGTCCTCGGCGTGATTGGTTGGGTACCCACCCTGGAACTCACCGTTCACGTCCGCAGACGTCCCGCACCGGGTTGGCTCCTTGGACAATTCAGAACCCGCGATCTTGCCGAAGGTCGAATGATAGAAGATGGGCTGCTCTGGGATAACCAGGGGCAGCTGATCGCGCAATCACGTCAGATCGGGTTGGTCATGCAACGTTGATGGCGTTTTCGCGCTAGCCGTTCTCTTCGGTCGCCAGACAGTTTCCTCTTGTCCCTGCGCCATCTCGCCCATCGACCAGACTTACAGTCGCCAGGGTTCGAGGCGGAGTAGTCCGTAGCTTGGATCTCCTAACCCACTTGCCGGATCAAGGAAAGGTCCTAGCCCACCGGTGGTGGCGTTGCTTTGTAGAGTTTCCAGATCCGATTCTTTTCCGCCGGATCATCCTCCCATGACGTCAAGCACTCGACACATACCTGTTCGTGTTGTGGATCCCAGTAAGTCACGCTCAGATAGGGATTGGCCGCCAGATGCTTCTCCTTGTAACTAAGGCGTCCGGTTTCGGTAAAGCCGATCTTACCTGCCCATATCGGATGATGAATGCGTGAACGCGGACGACCCTAGCGATCAACCGTCACCGCTGTGGCCCACGCGATGCGATCGGCGATCGATCTGAATCGAGGTTCTATCTCGGCAAACGTCACTTCCGCCATTGATCACCCTCCTCAGTTGTCAGCGATCGAAGTTAACACAGCAGTCTCAATCGACGTCATCGACCAACGTTACTGTTCCACGATCACCATCCACAGTAATCCGCTGGCCGTGTTTGATGATCCGCGTCCCGTTGCCCGTCCCTAATACGGCAGGGATACCGTATTCCCGCGCCACAATGGAACCATGAGCCGTAATACTGCCGATATCGGTCACCAGCCCAACCGCGTAGGGGAATAGCTGTGTCCAGGCGGGTGTGGTCAACGGGCAAACGAGGATCGTGTCCGGCTGCATCTGATCAAATTCATCCGGCGACATGATGAGACTGGCAACCCCGGTGACACACCCTGGACTGACTGCAAAACCACTGATGACTTCACCACCGTACTCATTAACCTTGATCGTATCGAACGACTTACCACTACTCGCCCACTTCAACTGATTTTCTTTCGGGATTGCAGCGGGCTGTTCAAGTCGTTTTCGTTGTTCGCGCAATCGATGTCTAGCGCTAGCGCGTTGTTTGAGTTCAGACAGTTCAGCGACGGGCTGATCCGGACGTGCATCGAGCGCTCTAATCAGCTCCTCATGCCGCAAATAGAAGATGTCTTCTGGTTTCTCGAGCAGACTTGCGGCGACGAACCGGGAACCCAGTTCGAGTGCAATCGGTCGCAGCAATGACCAGGCTTTCCCCATATAGAAGATTGCTTCTTCTCGATAGGGATAGTTGATCCTGGCTGTTCTGAAGAGGCGATAGAACTCCAGTAGCGCAAATGTGGAAACCGACGCAGCGTAGGGTGATGTCTCATTTACCGCAACACGCCGCGGTAGGAAATAACCGACCGCCTGCCACCACTTGGTCCTGCGCTTCTTAGCGACGGCTTGTTGCCTCTCATCGAGGTCCAATCCAGCGTGGCGCACCATGGCCTTCAGGTTCGTGAGAAACGGAATCGGGTCTTCGGCCAGCGTTGGCTCGACGAAATCGAGGTTGAACACCTGCTGACCATATCGCAACAAGTAACGGTCAATGTCACCGGCGATCCCCTGGCCTTTCGAATGGGCACGCAATGCATCCAAAAACCGCCTGACAGGTGTAATCAGGGTCAGCTCACAGAGCTCGCTATCGTTTCGAATTGTTGTTGCGATCTTCCGCATATCAACTTCCGCCTCTAATGTCTTCGAGGCGAAACCCGACAGAAACATCCCACTGCTCAGGCCAAGCTCTTCTGCGTTGTTCACCAAAAAATTCTGCAACGTCTGATCGCTCATCTTGGCGGCACCGATAATACCCCTCAGCACTTGCCAATATCGCGCCTCCGCCGCAGTGAGTGCCTCGATACCGTCAAGTAATGTCTGTTGGTTCACCTGAGACAGGTCGATGCCTCGCCAGGGTTCTAGCTTCGAGAGGTAGTCAGGCAGATCAATCTGTTGCCAACGAGTCACCGCATCCGCTTTGGCGAAAGCGCGCCACCAGTGGTAAAGCACCCAGATCCAGTGCCGTGATGTACCTCTGGTCCGTGCAAGCAGTTGGAGACGGGCGGCACCGCCATCGCCATTAACATCCACCCTGGCTGTCGGTGTCGTGGTACGACGTCGCGAGAATACGATTTGGAGAACCCGGTACCAGGGCACCGGACTCTGTGCTTTTCTGACCGCCTCCCAGTGGCGCCGGGACTCCTCGCCCTGATTCACGTAAATCGCCTGAAAGGCGTATCCGTTGACTGTCGCGATGATGAAATTGCTAAGGAAATTTCGCGTGTGCGAACCTTTCCATTCCCAGTCTTCCGGCCAGGTCTGTGTGTCGTAGAGACCTTTCAGATACAGGTCCTCAAAAAGTGGTGACAACGGTTCAGGCATCACCTCCGACGCCATGCGTTTATAGAGTTGTGCGCCTGGAATTTCTGCCCACTCGAAATTCTTGAGCGGCGGGACGGGCAGGTTCGTGATCGGACGTGCCTGCAACAACGATAGTCGGTTATCAGCGATCGCCCATTCGATATCCTGAGGGACACCGTTGAAAAGCTGCTCAACACTTTCCGCATTGACTGTCAGTTGGTTAAGCAGTGATTCGGAGAGCGAGCCCTCTGCTCGTCGTCGTTCGTCGATATCCTCGATCCGCGTCCCTTGCTGACCGTTGGAGACGATCTGTTTGGCTTTTTCACCAATGGTGGTTGAGATCAGCCTCTTTGTCTGGCGATCCACCACATACAAATCCGGAGATACCTGTCCGCTGACGACAGCCTCCCCCAGGCCAAAACTGGCATTCACAATCATCTCTGATCGATCGCCTGTCACCGGGTTGGCGGTAAACAGAACGCCAGAGACATCTGACGGTACCATGGCCTGGACGACGACACACATGGCGACCGTACTGTGATCAATCCCCATCTCGTGACGATAGTTCATCGCTTGCGCTGTCCACAGGGACGCCCAACATCGCTTAATGGCGTCAATGATTGCTTCTGGCCCGGAGACATTCAGATAGGTCTCCTGTTGCCCCGCAAATGAAAGGTTCGGAAGATCTTCAGCATTCGCAGATGAGCGGACTGCGACCGGTGGTTCACCAGACAATGCCTGGTAGGCGACGTCGATGCTGGCTCTAAGGTCCGGTGAAATTTCGTGTGTCACAAACAGCTGGGCAATATTCAAAGACGCGTCTTCAAAAGACACCGCCCCTTCCAGAATGGAAGGTTTCGTAAGCGCCAGGATACGATCCTGGAGTCCATGTTGTGCAACGAATTCAAGGTAAACATGCGTCGGCACCTGGAATCCAGCGGGCACATCGAAGCCGCCTTCGATCAGCTTCGATAGTGATCGCCCTTTGCCACCCACATGGTCAATGGCATTGTCAGATGTCCCAAGTGGGACCGTGTAGGTGCCAAGACTCGGCATGCGTTCTCCTCTGCCATCGAGAGTAACTGAACCGTCTGCCTGGGCATACCCAATATTCTGCTAAATCACCCACGAAGCATGTGTCTCATCGTGAGCGTCTTTAATCGTGGTAATCTGGCTTCCTTTGACGTTGCTTATTGATAGGAATCCCAAATGCTCAAACGTCTCGACCACGTTTCGATCGGTGTGCTCGATATGGAAAAAGCCTCTAATCTCTTCTGCGATATTCTTGGTGGAGAACCATTGCCCGATAAAGGCGAGTCGCCATCAGAGGGCTTTGACTGGGTCACATTTCGCTTGGGTGGCAAGAAAGTCGAACTGGTCACCCCTCATGTTGAAGGTGAAGGCGGCGTCGGGAAGTACCTCGCCAAATATGGCGAGGGGTTCCACCACCTGTCCTGTGCTGTCGACAACCTCAATGAGGCGCGAGACTATTTTGAGCAGAAAGGGGTGCGAGTCCTCGGGTTCAGCACCGACAGCGAGTCCTTCAAACATTTCTACCTGCATCCTAAAGACACGTTTGGTGCGCTGATCCAGGTGTTCGAGGAAAACGATGAAACCATCGCGGACTCCGGTGATCCCGCCATCACGTGACTTGATCAGGTGTCCGCTCGCAGCCTTCTCAAATGCTGCGAGCCAAAGTCCACCAACAGATTGTCCGACCAGGGAACCGCTGGCTTTCGCCGATCGGTGACCCCATTGGGCCGATTGTGCATGGTGTCAAAACAGCAGATGAATGCCCACCTCGGATCTGACGTCCCGTTGGGAAAGCTCTGATGCAATGTTTCAGGTGTAAAAAACACGACGCTACCCGGTGACATCTCACACCAGACATGTTCATGACCACCGGCCATCAATTCCTCGACCTCCTCCCGGATGGCATGCCGTTCCCCCCATTGCTCAGCACGATAATTGAGGCGATGTCTGTGACTGCCTGCGATCACCTGCAGACACCCATTGTTCCATGTGTGTTCATCGAGCGCGATGAGCGCTATAAGGAGATCCGGATACGGCCGACCTGGGCCACCATAAGCGTCACTACCGGTCTTCGTGTAGTCACCCCAATACCAGTAGTCCTGATGCCATTGGAAGCCGTTCCCGCCATGCTGACCGGTTTCATCCTGCTCGGGTGTTTGATAGCTGAGCTGATCTTTCAGGATGAACTTCCGATGATGCAGGGTGAGGGAGTCATCGGGCCATTTCGCATTATCAAGCAGCAAACGTGACTGCGCTGCCAACATCCGTTCTCCAAAGCAAATCGCATCGTAGGTGACATCCGGACTTAGGACGTCTGGCGTTTTAGGACCTGCGTTACCGATGGACCACAGTTCCGATCGACGTGATTCAGCCTTGGCGCCACCGCGTCCATGGCTCTCGTCCTTTCGTGGATCCGCCTCAGCGACCGCTCTGATCAGAGCCACCTCCTCGGTGGTATACAGTGCCTCCTTGATCAGGTAGCCCTCTAGACGGAAGCTCTCAACTTCTGAATCTGTGATTTCTGCGCTGTCTGTACTCACAGTCAACTATCCTCAACGACTCGCTCCATTATAGGCGTCTATTGTTCAGGAACGCCCGCCCTACCCGCCTCTGGGTCGCCTCATGACAAGGCCTTGCTTTTACTGAACAAAACACTAGACTACGGCCCTCTTGAAACCTGTCACCCGACAAATGGAGCGGTGGCGGGCCAGCAACACTGAGGAATCTATGAGTTATCGCGATCCTGATGATCAGGAAGGTCTAATCGAGAAAGTCGTCGATGTTGCCCGGACCAGTAAGGCAACCAAAGGCGGCCGTAAAATGAGCATGCGTGCGGTCGTTGTTGTCGGCGACGGTGCGGGCAAAATCGGTTTTGGAATCGGCACCGCCGGTGAATTCCCGGTGGCGATCCAGAAAGGTGGCGAACAGGCACGACGCAACATGATCAGCCTGGACCTGAACGGCGATACACTCTGGTACCCAACAACCGCCAAGCATGGGGCCACCAAAGTGTTCATGCAGCCTGCCGTTGATGGTACCGGTATCATCGCAGGAACAACGATGCGGGCTGTTTTTGAAGCCGCGGGTATCCGGAACGTCCTGGCCAAATCCTACGGTTCAACGCTGAAGATCAACGTCGTGCGCGCCACGATCAACGGCCTGCTGGCCATGCAGTCACCAGAGCGTGTTGCCCAGCGTCGCGGGCGTACGGTGGACGAGATCACTTCCTGACCGTTTATAGTACCGAACCAGAAGCCCGGCTTGTCCGGGCTTTTTTGTGGCTGTGAGAACCAATCGGTTAGGTATTGATTTAGTTGTTTCATCAGAGTGTCGAAGCAGACAACCTGAATCGATCCCACATTCCTAGCATTGGGATCTCTCTAAGTGACGAACATTGGCTCACGTGATAGGGGATAGTAATATCCGATCACCAACACAACGACGAAACCCCATGCCTCACCCCATACTCCAGGAAACCGTCACCCGCTTCGATCCACCAAAACACCACTACGCCCTTCTCTACGCGTCAGGCGGCGAACTCATCGCCCATCAGAATGGCAACTTTGTCCTCACCGATGATGCTGACGACAGCGTCATTTGGGATCTCTCGGGCGACACTCTCACCCACGTTCTGGGCAACACCGAGATGCGGGTCAGCAACGACCGGGTCAACGTGACAATCGATAACCAAAAAGTTGCAGGTCGTCTTGCACACGGACCCGAGTTGCTACCCAGCGAGTACCTTAATCACATCCGTGAACATGGTTGGTGTTGTATGACCAGTATCCTCGACCCCGACCTGCTCGAAGCCATGGAAAAAGTGGGATGCACGGATCGTTATGCAAAACGCGAAATGGACCGCGGCCAAAGTATGCTGTTGCAATCACCTGCGATCGCACAGACCGCCGCCGAACCCGTCTCATTATGGGTGACACGTCGGTATCTGGGACTCGATGATGTCTGCATTGGTCATCCCCCCGGGCTCGCCATCGTCGACAAGGATGATGGGAAACGACCGGTACTGGCCTGGCACTCCGACTATCCGTATCACTGGGGTGTACCTGCTCGCGGCAAAGTACCGCCAGGAACCGGCGCCACTTGCCTTGGGCTGCAAAGGAATGTCTGTATTTCACCATTTACCAAAGAGGATGGCGCGACGGCGTTCAAGCTCGGGTCACATCGTCTCGATCAACCGCCGCCGGAGGAATGGGGTACAGCGATGCAACATTCACGACCAGGCTACCGTGAGGAACACGGACTACCCTATGGTGGACCCGACGCAGACATCGTAGAAGCGCCGGGTGGCAGCATCATTCTCTACGACTCCCGTACCTGGCATCGAACAGGGGTCAACCAGTCGGGCAAACGTCGTTCCGCGATGCTTCAGGCCATGATCCCGATGTACATATTACCAAAGAACGACACCACCCGAGCTTGGAAACAAATGGCTGAAAGCGATGTCTACAACGAACTGACGGACCGCGAAAAACGCGAGTTTGAAAGGCTGATGGTTCATAGATTCATCGGACCTGGTGGTCGATTCGCCATTACTGGTGATTCCGATCTCGGGAGGGACAGCGAACTATCCTAATTCCGAGGGAGATGGCTAAGGGAACGTGACATAAATAGAGTGCGGAAGTTAGTTTTGGCCGTGCCCCTTGCACTGATCGTCGGCTGAGGCACGGTGAGCACTGAGCTCCGCCCTAACAACTACGACCTACTCAACCAGGCGACCAATGAGGTGCCAGAGCTGTTCTCTAACGATGCTGCGATTATGATTGTCACTCTATCAGCAAAATCCTTGCATGGTGCTGCCACGAGCCCGAATTGTCAAGGATAGCGACCCTGTCTTCCAGTCGTGCCAAGTATGGCAGCCGGACGGAGCAGATGACTCTTGCGACGGACCAGATGAAGACATCGGTCGTCGATACGCTCGTGATGTCCCCTTACGTTTACGACGCCGCCTTTCTGCCTTCCATTCTGATTCCAGGCAAGCGAACGGTTCAGTATCTACGTTGAGCCTGTGCCCGATATCAAGCGGACTCGATGTTGATCTATCGCGCCGACTACCGGATATTCCAGCGCTACAGATTGTTTAGCAATAACGAGGCATGCGCCTATTGCAGCGTTGAAGCAGTTCTGCTAGATATCCGGAGAGGTCTGATACCTACCTCGGCGACATAAACTCAAACGCATGAGAACCCGAAGCAATTCGAGGAGATGTGGTTTGGTGAAACCATCGATTAGGCTCAGCTATCAGCGATCGTCCTCGACATGGGTGAAGTAACCAGCAAACTCGTCGACTACCTGGCAGAGAACCATGCGCCCCTCGAGCGCTAGTCTCATTCCGTCAGGCATTTAGAGCTTCTCCAAGCGTCCGCCTTGGATCAAACGCATCCCGGACTGCCTCTCCAACAAAAATCAGTAATGTCAGCATGATTGCCAGCGTCGCAAAACCGGTCAGGCCCAGCCAGGGTGACTGGATATTGGACTTGCCCTGGGCCAGCAACTCGCCAAGCGATGGCGACCCGGGCGGAAGACCAAACCCGAGGAAGTCGAGTGCCGTCAATGTGGTGATTGACCCGTTCAGGATGAACGGCAGATAAGTCAACGTCGCGACCATGGCGTTCGGCAACACGTGTTTAAACATGATGGTGGCATCAGAGACGCCAAGGGAACGCGCCGCACGTACATGATCGTAGTTTCGTGTCCGTAGAAACTCGGCGCGCACCACACCCACCAGTGCCATCCAACTGAACAGGACGAGTAACAACAACAACCACAGAGCTGAGGGTTCAACAATACTGGAGAGAATAATCAGTAGGAACAACATCGGCAGTCCCGCCCAGATCTCAATCACTCGTTGTCCAAACAGATCGACGAGCCCACCGTAGTAGCCCTGTACCGCACCCACCGTAATGCCGATGATTGACGCAATGACAGTGAGTGCTAGACCAAACGAAACCGACAGGCGAAAGCCATATAGCAAACGCGCCACCACATCCCGTGCACCATCATCTGTGCCCAACCAGTGTTGTGCTGACGGCGGTGCGGGAGCAGCCCCTCCGATATACCAGTCCACTGTATCGTAGCCATAGCGTATTGGTGGCCAGAGCATCCAACCACCAGTATCCGCGACCATTTTCGCAACGTAAGGATCTTCGTATTTGGCTTCTGTTTTAAACTCACCACCCAGTTCATGCTCTGTATAGGTTAAGAAAATAGGGAAATAAAGACTCCCTTGATGCCACATGACAATCGGTTTGTCATTCGCGATGAATTCCGCAAACAGAGAGATCGTGAACATCGTGAGGAAAATCCACAACGAGTAATAGCCTCGCTTGTTCGCGCGGAAGTTCTCGAGTCGGCGCCGCGTTAACGGCGTTACGTTCATTCTCAACATCTCACCGCCCAACTCAATCCCTTGACTCGAAGTCAATACGCGGATCAATCAGCGTATAGGTAATATCACCAATCAACTGCAGGACGAGCCCGATCAATGTGAACACAAAAAGCGTACCAAACATAATCGGGTAGTCACGTGTAAGTACCGCCTCAAACCCCAGAAGACCAATCCCTTCTAAAGAGAAAATGACTTCAATCAGCATGGAACCCGTGAATAAGATGCCAATCAGTGCGGCTGGAAATCCTGCAATGACGATGAGCATCGCGTTACGGAATACATGACCATACATCACGCGTCGTTCCGACATACCTTTAGATCGCGCTGTCAGTACAAACTGTTTGCTGATTTCCTCGAGAAAGGAGTTCTTTGTCAGCATGGTCAGCGTTGCGAAACCACCAATCGTGAGCGCAGTGATCGGCAGTGCAAGATGCCAGAAGTAATCAATAATCTGATCGAACAGAGACATATCACCCCAGCCATCGCTAACGATACCACGCAGGGGGAACCAGTCGAAATAGCTTCCACCGGCGAACAGAATAATCAACAGTATAGCAAACAGAAATCCAGGTACTGCGTAGCCGATAAACAATAACGCACTCGTCCAGATATCAAATCGCGTACCATCTTTCACCGCTTTGCGTACACCCAGAGGCAGCGAGATAGTGTAAATCAACAACATTGACCATAAGCCAAGAGAAATCGAAATCGGTAATCGCTCGATCACCAGGTCCACAACAGGTCGGTCCTGAAAATAACTCTCGCCAAAATCGAGCGTCATATAGTTGTAGAGCATGTTCAGAAATCGTTCGTGGACGGGTTTATCGAAACCGAATTGTTTCTCCAGGTCGGCCAGGATTTCAGGATCAAGACCTCGCGACGCTGGATTACGACTGCTGTCATTAAGAGAAGATGCACCTATATCAGCACTCATCCCTGTAGCCCGCGTTGATACACCACCGCTGCCACCACTCACCATCTGTTCGATAATCTGATCAATCGGACCACCGGGTGCGAACTGTACAATCACAAAATTCACCAACATGATCCCAAGCAACGTAGGGATCATGAGAAGAAGGCGCTTGGCAATGTAGCCGGCCATCAGCCGCAGTCCTCCAGGCACGCTTCAGCGGCATCTGATTTGGACTCCGTCGCGTTCAGGTACCGATCGACCGCGTAAGATTTATCTTCATCGACCCACCAGGTCTCCGGGAAAGGAAAGTAGCGATAGCGAGCAGATTGGTCTGGTCGGCCAAACCGGTCCCAGTAGGTCCATCGACCACCCGGCTCTACCTGACCAGGAATCAGATAATGACCTTGCAACAGCACCCTATCCAGTGCACGTCCTGCAGCATAAAGCTCATCCGCATCGTAAGTGTTCAACGCCCGTTCGATAAACGAGTCCACTGCCGGATTTCGAATGCCTGCAATGTTTTCTGTAAACAGGTCGTTTGCGCCCGAAGAATGAAAGAACGGTTTCAGGTAGGTACCAAGTGTCGGGGTCGCCCAGTAACCGTGGTAGGCAGCATCAAATTCAAAGTTACGCACACGATTCCGATATTGTGCCGAATCTGCCGTCCGGACCGAGGCGTCAATTCCGAGACGCTTCAACGATGCAATGTAAGGCAATGCACCCCGTTCTTCAGCTGCATTTCGTGTCAGCATTTCGAACCGGAATTGCTCTCCGGCCTCGTTGACTAACTGGCCATCAACAACATGCCAACCCGCTTCCGCGAACATTGCCTGTGCTTTGAGCATGTTCTCCCGATTGAGACCGTGTCCACTACTTTTTGGTAATTCAAAAGGATCCGTAAACAACTCTGGCCACAACTCATCGCGAAACGCTTCAAGTAACTCAAGCTCTCGGCCTTCAGGTACACCCGAACTCTCAAGCAGAGAGTTGTCAAAGAAGCTGTTGACCCGAAGGTAGAAGTTAAAATTCAGGACACGATTGATCCACTCGAAATCGTAGGCATATGTGAGTGCTTTGCGAACACGACGATCACTAAATCGGTCCCGACGGGTGTTGAACGCGATCCCGCTCGCCATCGCCGTGATACTACGTTGCTCGGCGATTTCCTGAATAAAGTAACCATCCTGCACCGCGGGGAGATCGGCATAACCCGTAATCCAGTCCTTTGCGATCCCCTCACCACGGAATGACAGGATGCCCTTCTTGGCAGCTTCACGCGCAACCGTATTATCGCGGAAATACTCATAGATAATGCGTTTGAAGTTATACTTGCCTTTGACCGACGGTACCTCCCAGCCCCAATAGTCATCGACGCGCTCGTAAACAATCCGCTTACCTGCATCAAATTCGGCAATGCGATATGGACCGCTGCCGAGTGGCGGTTTCATCGTGGTTTTAGTGATGTCCACGCCTTCGTAATAGTGGGCGGGCAGGATGGGCAAGTGCCCGACACTCAGACCGGCACTTGGGTTACGAAAAGCCGGATCTGTGACATAAAAGGTGACTTCCATCGGTCCGGTCTGCTCTGCCTTTTGCATGTGCGCAAACCCATTTCTGATTGCCGCGGTTGCATCGGTTAGAAGGTAGTTGTGGGTATACAGGAAATCTCTGGGGGTAATAGGCGTACCGTCGTGCCAACGTGCACGCGGATCAATACGTACCGCAAACCAGCTGTAGTCGGGCGCGTGCGCAAACGACTCTGCTAGACGTGCATATTGTGTTGCTGCCTCGTCATCGCTCGGTTCCAGGACCCGATCGTAGAGATAAATCCCGGCGCCCACAAAACCATATCCAGCGGGATTGATACCTTTCTGCACCCAGGGAGAGAAACTATTGAACGTACCCACGACCGGTAGCACCAGGTCACCACCAATCGGTGCATTCGGATTCACATAGTTGAAGTGCTCGTAGTCGGGTGGGTATTCAAGTACCCCGAAGAAAGAGAAGCCGTGACGGAAGACCGAGTCTTCGTCTGGTCCGGCATGAACATGCCAGGTCGCCAGGAGCAATGACAGCATCACAATCACGCAGGACAAGCATTGCCCCGGTGAACGCTGAGTCAGACTCGATGCATCTGCTGGCAAATGGCCACCTCGGTTCGATCAAGCGCGCAGTAAACCAAACCATTCTCGGTGTGAAAAGTCGCAATCCATCGGTCACCTGTGTTAGGTCGCGCGATTGTTGCAGGGTCCCGCAACCAGTATGCTCGGGCCTCCTTCGTAACGTGCATTCCTATGAGTGACTTTGTATTTTCCGGCCTGAAGGTGATCGACTGCGCGACGGTCATCGCAGCGCCTGTTGCCGCAATGATTCTGGCGGACTTTGGTGCTGACGTCATCAAGATCGAGCCACCTGATGGCGATATGTTGAGACGCATCCGAGATGTTCCCGACACAGTACCCGGGGGCGAGGACTACATGTGGCAGATGGACGGACGCAACAAACGAGGGTTAACGCTTGATCTGAAGTCCGATGATGGCATCACCATCCTCAGGAAGCTTGTTGCCGAGTGTGATGTATTCATAACTAACCAGCCCTATTCGGTCCGCGAAAAGCTGGGGGTGACCTATGAAGAACTCTCGCCACTGAATCCGAAAATGATCTACGCATCATTGACCGCCTATGGTGAAGCAGGTGATGAACGCGCCCGAAAAGGATTTGATCAGCTTGCCTATTGGGCTCGCAGTGGATTGATGGATCTGATGCGTGAACCGGGCGGCGTCCCGCAACAGGGACTATCGGGCATGGGTGATCATCCAACCGGGGTCGCACTCTATGCCGGGATCGTCACCGCACTCATGCGGCGCGAGCAAACTGGCGAAGGTGGTCTCGTCCATACTTCTCTTTTGGCGAACGGTATCTGGTCCTGCGCCGCCATTGCACAGGGCGTTATGGCAGGCGGTGATGCCAGTCGCGTCCGCGCCAGCCGAGAGAATCCCATAGCCATGATGCGCGTGTACCAGTGTGCCGATGAACGATGGCTGCAACTTAACATGGTCAGAAATCTAGAGGAGATCGCTCAATTGCTCGACGCCATTGGCGCGATGGCGTTGCTGAGCGATGAACGTTTCGCAACAGGACGGGATATCTGGTTGAACCGGGAAGCTTTCGGTGATGCCATCGCGGAACGCCTTCTGACAGAAACTTCGACACATTGGATGACGAAGTTTGCGAGCATGGAGATTGAGGCGAATCTTGTTGCAATCGTCGAAGAAAAGCCGACCGATCCACAAGTCCTTGCCAACAACATTGCGACGCCGCCCCCTGATCCCGCAATGGGCGTCCCGTTACTACTGAATCATCCGATCAAAGC
>CAJWYI010000068.1 GCA_913049815.1 uncultured Gammaproteobacteria bacterium | reverse complement strand
GATGATGTAACGGTCACCATCGGGAATCGCACGGGTCTGGAGCCCCGCGAGATCGGAGCCTGCATTAGGTTCACTGTAGCCCTGACACCAACGGACTTCTCCCCTCGCGATCGCCGGCAAATGTCGTCGTTTCTGCTCATCCGTTCCAAACTCCAGCAAGGTGGGTCCAATGAGCCCAATACCCATACCGGCCAATGGTGAACGGGCCGAGATGTGCCGCATCTCTTCCAACAGAATCTGATATTGTATGGTGCTGAGACCTGCGCCGCCGTATTCCTTGGGCCACATCGGAACCGTAAAGCCTCGTTCTGCACATACATCCAGCCAGAGACGCGCATCACCTTCAGGAGGGTGTTTCTTTCCTCCCGCTTCGACGGGACCAGCACCCCGCGCCCATTGGGGGCAATACTCACTGAGCCAGTCTCTTATAACCGTTCGAAACTGGTCGGGGTGGTTGCGCAGAGCCTCCAATTCGATATCCGGCATCGTTAATCTCTAGATATAGAAACCAATACAAACACGCTCGATCCAACTCCCGCAAGCCATGAGCCGTTTTCGCCCAGACCCGACAACCGTTGCACCATCCAAGACACGCTTCTCGTTCGATCTTCGATCCGCTACCTAAGACTTACCTGAATACGTGAGGAAGTAGGACGTCGAATGGTAGTCGTGCTCACCGCCATTCTTCAAGGATTGGATCCAGTTACCCCTTAAGGATTTGCTATTGTCTGCACCGTCCATTCGAGCGGTTTGATCTTCACACAAGATGCTGGGACGATATCCTCAAACCCAGCGACACTTGAAAACAACATGAAACATGATCTCATAATCAGGGGCGGAAAGGTCGTTGACGGCATTGGCGCCGAGCCGCAGACAGCAGATGTCGCGATCACCGATGGAAACATCGTAGAGGTAGGACGAGTGTCAGTGTCGGGTCAACGCGAATTTGACGCCGACGGTCTAACCGTGACACCAGGCTTCATTGATATGCACACCCATCTCGATGCTCAGGTCGGATGGGATCAGGACCTTAGTCCGGTATCCCAACACGGTGTCACAACTGCTCTTATGGGTAATTGTGGGGTGACCTTTGCGCCTTGCAAACCTGAAGACCGGGAGTTACTCGCGGGAATGATGGAAACCGTGGAGGACATTCCTCGTGAGTCAATCATGATGGGACTACCCTGGGATTGGATCGAGTACGGCGACTATCTGGATTCGCTGGATCGCCTGGGTCCCGGCATCAATCTTGCGGGCATGGTGGGTCACGCAGCACTTCGATTCTACGTGATGGGCGAACGTGCCGTAGAGGAACAATCAACAGATGAGGAACGGCAACAGATGGCGAGCATCGTCGCTGAAGCCATCGACCGTGGTGCCGTCGGTTTTTCCAGCAACCGCTATCATGCACACAAACTACCCGATGGACGCGCCATTCCTGGAACGTTCGCAGACCCTGTCGAACTGACCACCATTGGAAAGGAAGTCAGTAGAAGAAACGCACTATTCCAGTCCGTAGGTATCAACTGGGACCATATGAGGCTGGTCGCAGATGAGACCGGTAGCCGTATGCTGTTCAACTCAACGTTATCTGGTGTACGGGACGACGACTCCGGTGTGAAGCGACGGACCGATGTCGACAAACTGTCAGAGGGCAGGGATATCTCGGGCGTTGCGCAGGTTCGTGGTTCAGGGGCGTTGCTGGGATTGCACGCGATCATGCCCTTCAGCGGTAAAGCAGGTGCAGAACTCCGAGAAGCCGATCTGAATGGAAAACTGCACGCTCTGGCAGATCCAACATTCCGTAACACACTAGTGGAAAGTGCGAGAAAAAACACTCGGTTTAATGTCGACAACGTCTACTATCTTGGCGATGGACAGTCCCCGGATCACACCATGAGTGACCACAACCATCTGCCGAAAATGGCGGAGCGCGCACAGGAACACTGGAGCGAGACCTTTCTTCGGCTTTCTATTGAATCTAAGGGTAAAGCACTCTTCAACCTGGTCGAGGAAAATCAGAACCTCAAAGCTGTCGGCGACATGTTCGACGGCGGTCGCGTCTTCCCGGGTGTCGGAGACGCAGGTGCCCATGTGTCCATGGTGATGGACGCTGGATGGGCAACGTTCGTGCTCTCGCACTGGGTTCGCGAGACAGGGTTATTCACAATGGGCGAAGCAGTGCGTCGCATGACGAGCGCACCAGCGCGCATTCTGGGTCTCACCGACCGGGGCGCACTGACACCAGGTATGCGCGCAGACGTCAACATCTTTGATGCCGACACAGTAGCAGAGGGATTCCCCTATCGGATCAATGACTTTCCTGGTGGCGCACCTCGACTCACCCAGTCATCGTTTGGGTATAAGGCTACACTCGTGAACGGCCAGTTCAACATTATCGATGGCCAGCATACAGGTACACGTGCCGGCATAGTCGTCAGGCATACACCTTGATATTGGAGTGAGATCATGAGAACCAATCAGAAAATTGTGATGAAACAGTTGCCGGTTGGTAAACCAACCGAAGATGATTTTGAAATCGTTCAAGAGGATCTGCCTGCTATTGCGGAAGGTCAGACGTTGTTAAGGACGCGTTGGCTGACACTCGATCCGTATATGCGTTCCGGCTTCATGGCAGACGTTTCCAATATCGGGAAAACAGTCATCGGCGGCACAGTCTCTGAGGTGATCGAATCAAAGGCCGATGGTTGGTCAGTGGGTGACCTCGTGGTTGGCTACTATGGTTGGCAGACCCACAGCATTGGAACGGCAGACGATATCCAGTGGAACAATCCAGGAATGCCTAACCAGAAGTGGGACGGCTCAATGGGCGACCCTTCGACCGCACTTGGTATCCTCGGGATGACCGGCTACACCGCCTACGAGGGTTTGCTCAATGTCGCCAAGGTCAAAGCTGGCGAAACCGTTGTTGTCAGTGCAGCTAGCGGAGCGGTCGGCCAGGTAGTTGGCCAGTTGGCACGGATCAAAGGGGCCCGTGCCGTCGGGATTGCCGGTGGCGCTGAGAAGTGTTCCTTTTGCACCGATGAACTTGGCTTCGATAGCTGCGTCGACTACAAAGCCGGTAATCTAGCAGCTGACCTTGCGCACGCAGCACCTGACGGCATAGATATCTACTTTGAAAACGTCGGCGGCGATGTCTTGGAGGCCGTGATTCCTTTATTGAATGAAGGGGCCCGAGTCCCTATCTGTGGTTTTATTGCTCATTACAACGACACCCCAGAGGAGCGTCGCCAGACACCGCTACAGCGTCTCAAAGCCGAGGGACTGCGCGTGCTCGGCAAGGATGGCAACACGGACGGCTTTGCTTTCTTCGCGTTCTCTGCATTATCGGCAAAACATCCGGATGCAGAAGAAGCAATCAAAATGATGTCTGACTGGATCAAATCAGGTGATCTGCGGTACCGAGAGAGCATCACCGATGGCCTGGAAAGCGCAGTGCCCGCCTTCATTGGCATGCTCGACGGTCAGAATTTCGGAAAAACGATGGTCCGGTTAACATGAGAGCGTCCTAAAAGACACGGTACCCATGACTCTGGTTATTCGGCGTTTTCGAAGTAGGTTGAGCATACCGACCCCACGACACCCTCATCACGCATCACGCATCACGCATCACGCATCACGCATCACGCATCACGCATCACGGAAGTATCTCTGATCATCAGGACAGGAGGCGTATTGGGCAATCAGAAACACCAATACCAAGTCATTTAGCGCAAGCTATCATCGATCATTCGTCGTTGTTTTTTCACCATTTAATTAACACCGATTTGAGACGCAATCATTTGATGACTGGTCATTGACTTACCGATGAGAGCGCTACAGCCAACCTGCACTTACTCAGAGCGTGAATGAGGAGATCTGCCTCCCTTAATTTCGCAGTACGATATATGAGGAGAGTCGTTCCGATGATCTGACACACCGCTAAATGCTCCCTCTCGCCGTGTCCGAGCTTCTTCGAATCAACAGAAGCAGTCGTACGTTATCGTGACATCAGCGTCCTCCTACCGGCAGCCTCAGATAGATCGGGGCCGAGCGCAAAATCGAGGTAACTGTATACTACGGCTTCGTTTATCCGCACCGGTTCCAATCATGTTCACTCTACTCAAAGGCGTCCGAATCATTGATCTCACCACGGTTGTGCTGGGTCCCTATGCGACGCAGATTCTGGCAGACATGGGGGCCGACGTGGTGAAGATAGAATCTCAGGAAGGCGATGTATTTCGTGCGGTCCGACCTGGTCGACAGGCCGATACGGGCGTTGCTTTCATGAATTACAACCGTAACAAACGTGCAGTATGTATCGACCTGAAGTCTGACGAGGGACAGTCTGTCTTGCATCGACTTGTCGCGGATGCAGATATCGTCGTACATAACATGCGACTGCGATCAGCGAACCAACTAGGTGCCGATTATGAAACACTCTCAGCAATCAAACCGGATCTGATCTATTGTTTTTCTGCGGGATATGGTCAGGACGGGCCTGACAGGGATGCACCTGCGTACGACGATATTATACAGGCGCGATCTGGACTCGCCGCACTCAACGCCGATGCTAACGGCGCTCCTCAGTTTGTCCGTACCATCGCGTGCGATAAGGTTGTGGGATTGCACCTCGCGATTGCAATGACGTCGGCGCTAGCCGCCCGCGAAAAAACGGGCGAAGGCGCATCGATTGAGGTCCCGATGCTCGAAACAATGGCCTCCTTTCTGCTGTCTGAACACCTGCATGGCCATACGCTTGTTCCTCCCGAAGGCAACCTGGGTTACGACCGCTTGATGACACGCAATCGGAAACCGTTTGCCACGAAAGATGGCTATCTAGCGATTCTCCCCTACTCCACCAAACACTGGATCCGCTTCTTTAAACTATGTGACATGCCGGAGTGGGCAGAGGATGAGCGTGTCACCGACGCCGCGCTGCGCAGTGAAAACATCGACATGCTGTATGGGAAGATCGCTGCGGTGGCAACAACGCGAACCACCGATCAGTGGATCACCGGACTTGCCGAAGCGGACATCCCCTGTTCAGTCGTCAATTCTCTTGCGGCATTGCTTGATGATCCACATCTTTCTGCAACCGGCATGTACCATACACTGACAGATGCAAGGCTGGGTGAGGTACGGGAGGTGCGATCGCCTTTTGTGATCAACGGCAATCTTGATCGAGATGGCGCACCTAATCGAATGGCGCCAGGACTTGGTGCAGACACTGATGAAGTACTCGAATCCTCAGGATATTCCGCTCTTGAGGTTTCAGACCTGCGACAACGCACAATCGTCAGTTAAGCGCAATGCGACATAGGCTGGTTGCTAGATGGACAGATCGTCAAAGAAATATTCGCGAATCCGGTCGTCGAAAGTAGCTGGATCATAGTGAAACTCATGATCCAGCCCGTCGAATGGCTGATAACGGAACGGTGTCTCGTCAGGTCTGGCTTGACGCCGCGCGTCAACGGCCATCGCAATCACCCCTGATCGCCGACGAATTCTGTCTTCGTCGTACACCACCCCTGAATTCTGTGACAACGCACCACGTTGTCCCAATACCGAGTTTCTACGATGGAAGCCAAAGGTCATCGATATCCGGGGGTCCGAAGAGACATTGGCGAACGAGCAATGCAGCATCTGCCGGTTCACAATCGTCACGTCCCCCGATTTACAGGTCAACGGTACAGCACCAGGTAGTCGCTCTGATTCATGCTGTCGAACTTGTTCCCTTATATCGATGCGGCCCAGCTTGTGCGTGCCCGGCATCACCCACAAACAATTGGCCGGTGTACTTGCATAGAGCTGGACCTGGAAATTGAAGCCATGAATACCAGGATCCCAGTTGGGCGAATCCCAGTGAGTGACGCCATCCTGGTGCCAGGAGACACTGCCGCCCAATCCTGCTTGCTTCACGAAAATCGCATCGTTGAAAGGTACAAAATCATCACCATTGATACTTGCTGCGATTGCGAGCAGGTGTGGGTGGCCGTAGAGCAACAAACCTGAGGGCACGTAGTGGCACATGCCATTGATTAGGTACACTACTTCCGATGGTGCGTCAGAATCTGGGCGAGGTTCCGCCATTTTGGTCTGATGACGACCACCAAGGAGATCTGTTCCTCCCCATGGATCAGACAACGGTTTCACGAAGGTGAATGGTGAGCGACGAAACCCGACGCCAAACGCAGGTCGCCCCTGCGCGTCGATCTCCATATCATTGCCCGAGGGTGCTCGTTCCAGCAGTGCTTGCACATCACGACGAAGCGCCACGATTTCCTGCTCGTCCACAAGGTTTTCAAAGATATAGAAACCGTGTTCACCGAACGCCTCAAGAATGGACGGTGAGAGGTAACCCTGATCGTCAAATTCAACACGTCCACGATTGCCAATTTCTTCCCCGCGCCGAAATCCTTCGTCCATATACCTATTCATGTCAGCGGCATAGTCCGCTGGACTGGGACCAAAACTCTGGGTCTTTAGTCGTGACGTCATTGATTCTCTCCTGCTCGAGACAGATGACTTGATCAATACTTTTCTCCACAATAGCGCTGCACACGGCGATCTACAATCGGGGAACCTACATGAAGCCTTTTCGTTTCATCACTATTACGACACTGGTCATTCTGTTGGGATGTGGACAGCCTGAAGAACAGGCAAAAACGCAAGAACAAGAAAAGCCAGCAACAGAGGCTCT
The DNA here is from genome assembly GCA_913049815.1 of uncultured Gammaproteobacteria bacterium. Lineage (GTDB taxonomy): Bacteria > Pseudomonadota > Gammaproteobacteria > Pseudomonadales > Azotimanducaceae > UBA7451. Next base: position 6,849 of record CAJWYI010000068.1, on the reverse strand, counting down.
GGAACCTCCCGAACTAGCGGGTTCTATGACGCCAACGACGTCTGACGACACTACCGCCAATCTGTCCGCGACGGGAAGTGAGATAGACAAAACCGACCCTCGATGGAAGCTTAAGGTCACCGAACCGCCACTCCAGACATTTGCATCCGAAGATACCTATTTCTGGATCGTGGAAACCAACAAGGGGACCATGCGATTCCGTCTGCTGCATGAAAGTGCACCACGCCACGTCAGCCACTTGATTCATCTCACACGGATCGGTTTCTACGACGAGACGATTTTTCATCGAGCCATTAAGGGTTTCATGGCACAGGGAGGTGATCCTACAGGGACTGGAAGAGGCGGGCCCAATTATCGCATTGATCTTGAGATAGACCCTGCGCTCTCCCACACGAGGGGGATGCTCAGTACAGCAAATACGGGCCGTCCTACATCGGATGGCAGCCAGTTCTTCATCATGTATGACACCTCAACCTTTCTCGATGGAAAGTACTCCATCTTTGGCGAGCTTGTTTCTGGAAAGGAGACACTGGTACTGCTTGAAGAGGCTAGCAATGATCGTGATGGACCACCCACAGAAACATTGAATCTGATCAGCGCTCGGATCGAGATCGATTCGACCGGGGGCGCCTAACGGATCTGCCAGGATTGGTACGTGACAGATCCCTGCGCAGCACGTACGTGCTGACTAGTCCACGTGTTTTGTTTCCGTCATAGGGGTTGATATGCCGTTCGTGCCAGTCAGGGGAAAACAGCTTAAATACCTGGATTCGGGTGATGGCGAAACTCCAATCATCCTGATCCACGGCGCCGGTTCGTCTGCCTTGATCTGGCATCAGGTGCAGCAACATCTGGAAAACGCCTCACTTCGCACACTGGCGCTGTCTCTACCCGGCGCAGGCGGATCTGATGCGCCAGACAACGTCGATGACTACAACTCCGACGCCTACGCGGCGGACATCCGTGGGGCTCTTGATCAGCTAGACATCCACCGATGCGTTCTCGTGGGGCATTCACTGGGTGTGCAAAATGTTATTTCAACGCTCGCTGACCACGGCGAAGGACTCACCGTACCGGCGATTATTCTGATAGCCGGAGGCGCGTGTGACTTTGCGCGGCCACCCGTGCTCGGTGATCAACGTGAAGCCATCATTGAGGGCTTTCGAGCTCGCGAAGATAGTCCTCCCGAAACACCAACACCTGAGTGGACACGAGAGCACAGAGGATTACCCAAAAATGTCCGACATCGCCTTTGGAACGACATTCGAAACAACCCGTTTGAACGTGCAGTAGGTCAACGACTGGGTGAACTGAGAGACCGTACGGGATTCCTGTTGAAACTTCGGGTCCCAACACTAATCGTTAGTGGCGACTCAGATACCGTGGTTCCTCTGGAACGAACACTGAAGATGTATCTCAATCTCAGCCCGGATATGCGCTTTATGCATATCCTTCATAGCATCGGACACTACCCTAACGCAGAGGTCCCCGATGTTGTCGCCCGCATCGTCGAGGATTTTGTCAAGGAGCATGCCACCTGATGCAGCCAGCCCAGACCGAAACCGCAGTGCAGGAACAACCATGAGCGCGCCGCCGATCACCACGCTGGAAGAAGCCACACCGGAATGGTTGACCGATGCACTGACCGATACGTTGCCAGTGGGTACCCGTGTGACGCATGTCGATGCGGAACGCATTGGTGAAAAGGTTGGTATTGCCAGCGCTCTCTACCGCATGAAGCTGACGTATTCGTCTGAGGCTACCAGGCCGACGACACTGATCCTCAAGCTCAATCTTCAGGAAGGGGCGATCCACGATATCATCGCCAACAGAAACCTAGAGGTGCGCGAAGGCCTGTTCTACGAGTTGCTCGGCGAACATGTGAACGTTCGAATTGCAAAAGCGCACTTTGTGGCCCATGAAGCTTCAAGCAACCGACTGACACTGATTCTGGAGGACTTCGAACCAGCACGCCTCTACGGCCTTGACCCCTATGTCTCGCTGACCGATGCAGAAGCGGTAATCGAGACCATCGCAAAACACCATGCGAATTTTTGGAATTCACCCGTTATCCGAACTCCCGCCTTTGCGCCGGTCACAGATAGCCCCAATCGCAACGAAGATGCTCGCAAGATTGCTGAGGGTCTCGCCGTGATCAAAGAGATGGCACCCGCGACTCTCTACCTCCAGCAATGCATCGAAACGGTGTTGACGTTCGTTGCGGACGTCCCAGATAAAGTCGAGGTTCCCCGGCCCTACACACTCTTGCACGGGGACTTTCATCGGAACAACATCGCCTTTAAAGATGACGACAATGAAGTGCTTCTCTTTGACTGGCAGCTCACCGAATACGGTGTACCGGCGCAGGATCTCGCCAATTTTATGTTCACCTCAATGTCCATGGAGACCATCCGGGAACATATGCCACTCCTGCTGGATCGTTACTGGCAGCAACTCAAAGACCAGGGTGTTCGTTACGGCCGCAGGCGACTGAATCGCGACCTGCGACTCGGTATTGCCTTATTGATTTCCAAGGTTTCTGTATTGATGGGGGCTATCCGTGATGACGTACCTTCAATGTTCAACAACAAGGAGTTCCTCATCCATGCGGATGAGTTGGCACAGCACTACAATGTCCGCCAGGCCATGTCTCTCTTTCCCTTGGTGATCAGACTGATGCGGCTTCAGGTGTGGCTACAGCGGACGTTCAGGCGAAGTGAGGCTACGTCAGATTGATTGAACCAATCTATCATCAGTTCTTCGGATAGACGCAGACGACCCGGACGTCAATGCTCCTTCGTTCCGGCGCGTCCGATCGTGACGTTGGATCAATAAATGACGTATGCGGGCAGACTTTGGCGACGTCATCCCTCGAATCCTGTTGTTTGAATACCAGTACCTCATCCGTCTGCATATCTGGGAAATAGTAGAAGCGTTGTTCGGGATTGAACACAGGCAAGGCCGCCAGTGATTGCGTGCCTGTGGGTGCGAGCCGATACTCGATGATGTCTTCCAGATTCATGGTCGATGCATCGACTACAGTCAGTGGAGACTGCTCGGCAGCGTGATAGATGGGACGCCAAAGGTTGTAGAGCGCAAAGTCGTACTCCTCGGGAGAGTAGCGGTCCCCGCGGCCCTGCTGCTTCAAAAGATTCTGCGCCATCTCCCCCCAACTGTTCAGACTGAAGTCACAATGCATGTACAGCGAGAAGGCATCAAAAAAGTTGGCTGGTCGACGTGATCGCAATTGATAAAACGGGAACGGCACCGCATCAACCGCATCGGCACAAACACCGAGCATGAACCGCCGCATCTCCTCGAAATATTCACGCTCAATTGCTTTCTTGTCTTCAAAGTTCTTAAACGTCGCTGTGTGCTTAATCAGTTTGAAGCCATTGCGATCAAGATCCAGCTTTCCGGCTTCAGCCAACGGCCTGGCATTGTGGATGTCGATGTCGTGTTTGGTGGTATTAGCATGCCGGGTCTCACGCGAATAGATGCGTGCCATGTCATCAGCGTCTTTCCACTCACTATTGAGAAACGCAATGCTGGCTGTAACTGCTGACATGATGGACTCCGGACTCCATTGGCGGTCGCCCCAAACGGCGTTCGACGCTGACCTGAATGGTCCTTCAACGAAGGACCCTTGGACCAAAAGCGGCAAATTTTAGCTGAACAAACCAGCATGTGCATCTCTGGATCAATGCGCAAGAGACATGACAGCCAGCGATGACTGCGGCAACATGGACCAGCCCAATCACCGGCAGATAAATAGACGAGGAAGGAAAACACAATGATCGAACTGACCCAGGAAGAGAACGTTTTCATTCTCACGATGGACGATGGCGAAAATCGATGGAATACAACGTTTGTCCGCGCGTTCTCCAACGCGCTGGACGAGGTAGAAGCCAGTGAAGGAGCTGCCGCTCTGGTCACATGCTCATCGGATCAGAAGTTCTTCTCTAATGGACTGGACCTGGAATGGCGCCAATCCCGAGATGAAGGCCATCGAGGCGGTGATCGCAAAGTATTTGGCCGAGAATTTATGTCTCTGGCGGGTCGTCTCATCACCTTTCCCGTCCCAACGATCTGTGCGATCAATGGCCATGCATTTGGGGCAGGACTCATGATCGCGCTCTCACATGACGTTCGTCTGATGCGCGAGGACCGCGGTTTCGCGTGCGCCAACGAGGTTGAAATTGGCATGGTGATCCCCGACCCGGAACTTGCGCTGTTCCGTCACAAAATGTCGATGAGCGCATTCTTCCAGACTGTCCAGCTGGCGAGACGCTGGACCGGTCCGGATGCGCTGGCCGCGGGTTTTGTTGAAGCCACCGGGACTGAAGCGTCATTGCTGCCACTTGCCAAACAACGCGCCCAGGCTCTCGCGCACCTGGGAGCCAATCGTTCTGTCTTCAAGACAATGAAAGAACGTATTTATGGTGCCGACGCAGCCATTCACGGCGACCACGGCCCCGCCCACATGCTGAACAACAGTCACAAATACGGACACTGACAAGCGCCGCAGTTCAGTCAAAGGGGAACTCATGGCACCTGGCCAAGAGCATAAGGGCCCGTATCATGGTATTCATGTTGTCGAATAAGAATGATTCATCGCAGCCCCCTGTTGTCGCCAGCTCCTGGCTGATGGCGGAGCCGACGTATCAAAATCGAACCTTTTGACCGCGATGACGCTCGCAAGAATGGAACGCGACTTTCAGCAACTGAAACACGTCAGTTTCTGAACAAAAACCGGGGGGAAACGATCGACTGCCTTGAAGCTGTCTGGTTCTGACGCCTGTCGGTCCGAGCAGTCGGTACCCAGATCCGGATGGTATCGCAAAGCTCATCTCAGTAACGGCTTGAAAATCGCCATAGGTCTTATGGACATCGGTGAGCTCAAGTAGCATCGGCATCAACTACTCCTTGGGGTCGTCGGCATCAAGCGATCCAACCGACATCGAAAGGTCACAGACATAATATGTTAGAGCGCGAAAACTACTTCTGACGATTTTCTCGTTTCAGGCTTCCTGCCGGTATTTCTCCAGATCATTCATATAACGATCAAGGAACACTGCCGCTTCGTCCATGGTCGGTCCTACCCAGTGCGGCCAACGGGCCCAACTGTGGGGTTGCTCTGCATAGATATGCATCTCTGCCCTGGCACCTACCTCTGAGAGCGCCTGATACATATTGATGCTGGCGGATACAGGCACCACCTTGTCGCCATTACCATGAAGGAAAAACGTCGGGGGATAGTCACTACTGGCATAGTTGATGGGACTCGCCAATCGTGCGCGTTCCGCGTCCGGGTTTTCTCCCAGAATCGCCTCTGCATTATTGGCGCCCGAGGTCCGATCACCGACGTAGAAAGCCACACAGGGGAACACCGCAATTACCGCCGATACCGACGTATCGACACCTGCGTTGCCTCCGTTACCTTCAAATTCTTCTACACCGACTGTACCTGCGAGCATCAGCGCAAGGTGGCCCCCTGCGGAGTTTCCGGAGACAGCGATTCGGTTCGGGTCTACAGCCAGTTCTGACGCATTTGCGCGGAACCAGCGCATCGCTGCTTTCACATCATGCAGGCAAGCAGGCCACGGCGCTTCAGTGACAAACCGGTAGGAGACCGTGACACAGGTAAAGCCATGGGCTGCCAGATTCGTCGCCTGGCCCACAACCATCTCTTTGGAACCCATACGCCATCCGCCGCCGTGCACGATCAGTACGCCCGCGCCGTTGGGGTTCCCTGGTCGATAAATATCTGCCAGGAGGTCTCTGCCACTACCATCTGCCACGACGACATCGTTGTCTACCTGCGCCATCCTCTGTTCCCCCTGTTTTAAAAGAATGTTGGGTAGGCCGAGCATAACACTGCTAGCATTACCCCTGACCAGCTGACGTTCCACCCAAATGGTGGGCTTACACCATGGCATCATGCATCGGGAGACCCGGTGAACTGAGCTGTACCTATTCGATCACCGCAGGTCTCCATGGCGATTTGTCCACGTCATCGCCGTGACAACAGTGTCGCTGCCTCTCACCGGCTATGGTCTCAGCACCACGCGATATAGCGAGGGTCCGCTCACAGCGTACCTAGCGCCGCCGCTACCAGTCATCGACCAACCTGTCGCTAAAATGTCAGCCTGGAGACGATTGACTACAACACGACTGGCAATTTGAAGGACCTGTTGCGCAGCAATCTGGTATCCGCAGAAAACTATATCCTTACAAAATCAAGAGGAAGCCAGAGTCGCGAGGCGTTGGCGCTGGATTAAGCCATTTCAGAGGAAAACATCCCGAAAGCGCTGAACATCATTGCAAGAGATCGCGCTAAGTCGAGGTCCCCCATGGGACTCGGTAAATTGGGTGACGTAACGCCCGTACGGGATGACAACTCGGTGAGCCAATATGTCGAAGCACAATGAGCAGCTGAAGAGCCGTGTAAAAGGAGGCCTACCTCCTACGCAATATCCACAGGTCCACCATGTCAAATTCACCATTGGTACAACAATCAGCTGGACGTACCCAGGCTGCAGGTGGTTTCATATTCGCGACGTTGGACGCCGAAGCACCAGTAGGTGAAGTTGTTCGAACAACGAAGTAAGTGAACCTTCGAAGCTGGCTGATCAACCAGAGCGGTGCCATAGCGACCGGTGCCGAGGACGTGACCCATCTGAGCTTTTTTCGACGCCTAGAAATTCAAGCTCGACTAGAGCTCCCACATCGTGGTGTGTGCAGTCCTCACCGATGCACAAGGTGTGCAACACCCGGTTGTTGAACAGTCGGATTTCATCGTGTGTCAGAAAAAATGTGACCAGTATGGTCCACGGCCACGACCAAACC
>CAJWYI010000067.1 GCA_913049815.1 uncultured Gammaproteobacteria bacterium | reverse complement strand
ACGTAAGGGATTTCTTGCGCCCAGGGTCCGAAGGAACGGTGCTGAACAGCAAATGTCGCAATTCGACCTTCGCCGCTGCCTTCAATCCACTCAATCTGGTTGGAGTGACAATGCGGGCAGATATGGCGCGGGTACCAATGGACCCGGTTGCAACTCATGCAACGTGGCAACATCAATTTGCCTTCCCGCGCGCCCTCCCAGAACGGACGTGTCAGCGGACTCGGCGTTGGGATAGGTTTGTTATAAGCCAAGAGACTCTCCTTCTTAGTGTACTTAGGACGAATCGTGCGCGAAGGCTATCAAAAGCACCCTGTGATTGCATGACAGGCCAAATCCGCGAGTTTATGTGATATGCAGCAATATGGTACGTGGTCCAGGATTCTCCCGATGTTCCCAGAGATAGACCGCCTGCCAGGTACCCAACGCAAGATCGCCATCGATAAACGGAATACCAAGACTCGACGCGGTCAGCGCGGACCTGATGTGTGCGGGCATGTCATCAGGTCCTTCATCGTCGTGGGTGTAAAGCGTAGGATCCTGAGGAACGGCCTTGTTCATCCATGTCTGAAGATCATCTAGTACTCGAGGATCGTAGTTCTCCTGAATAAGCAGGCTTGCCGAGGTATGACGAATGAAGAGCGTACACAGTCCATCCCCGGTCACACCCTGCTGTGACATGGCCTCCGCCACGCCACGTGTTATGTCAAAGAGGCCCTGCCCGCTGACTTGACGTTCGAAGCGAGTAATCATGCCCGACAGTAGCTGGGCTTAGTGCCCCGTAAACTCAGGTTTACGACGTTCCAAAAAAGCTTTAACACCTTCCTGAAAGTCATCTGACTGGAATAGTCCCGACAGGTGCACCATAAGGTGGTCGACCGTTGTATCATAGGATTCCTCCATCCCCATTCGCATCATGCGTTTGGTAGTTTGCACGGCGAGAGGCGCGTTGTCCGCAATTTCCTCGGCCCACTGCAGCGCAGTCTCCATCAACTCGTCATCGGGCACAATTGTGTTCACCAGTCCCAATTCTAGGCACTCCTCTGCATCTACCGTTCGCGCACGATAGTAGAGTTCTGCAGCCTTCGCCCAACCTATGAGTTTGGGCAGTAACCAGGTCCCACCACTCTCGGGCACAACATTCCGTTTGGCGGTTACCGCCGCCATCTTGGCCGACTTCGCTGCAATCCTGATGTCACACAGCAGAGTGATATCCATACCGTAACCGGCTGCGGCACCATTCAATGCACAGATGACCGGTGTATCCAACGACCACATCACTGTGATGGGGGCATCGCGCAAATCGAACAGTTGTCTTGGACGATTACTGCCACGATTTCCGCTGCCGATACCACCATTGTTGACGTCGACCAGGTCCAGCCCAGAACAGAAACCTCGTCCCGCGCCCGTAAGAATGATGCATCGAATATCCGGGTCCTTGTTCGCCTCAACCATCTTCGCCGCCAACTCATTGAGCATGGATCCCGATATGGCATTCAGCCGCTCGGGACGATTGAGTGTGATGATCGCCACGCGGTCCTTTTGTTCGACCAGCAGTTCTTCGACAGCAGAGGGTGTGAGCGCCATGGTTTACCTCAATTGGTGGTACGTTTGTGTCTAGGCATGGATGGGTTGCGCATCATATCGACTCGACAAAGCGCATGCCAGCACCACGTCTGACTTGAGGCCACCCCCTCAATTCCCCGACAATAGTAATGGAAATACACATCAGGTATATCTGTATGATCCAACGACTAGGTGGCTATCTCACTACTCGAAAACCCGACACCGCAGCACCCGAGGCCCGGGAGTTGGAGTCGGAGGGATGCACTGTCGTGAGAGGAGCATTCTCTAAACGTGAAGTCACGGCACTACATGACGCAATCAATGACGTATTTGATACGGGAGAGGCCTACAATCGAAACGGAGTAGGTCGAGACAGTCAGACGTTCAGGTACGAAATGCTGAACCGGAGCGCGGTGTGTCGATCAGCGATCGCTCACCCGGCAATTCTTTCCGTGATCGAGCCGTTGCTCGGTGACAACTGTCACGTAATTGCTAATACAGCATGGCGCAACCCGCCAAAGCCCAACGACCCGGCTCAGGGGTGGCATGTCGATGCCGGCCCCCATATCCCATTATCAGCAGGTATCGAGTGGCCCGATCACATTCCTCACCCTGTTTTCGCAATAGGTGTTCACGTTTTTCTGAAAGACTGTACGGAAGGCGACGGTCCAACTGGGGTGATACCGGGCAGTCACCTTTCGGGGCGATTCCCTCCGCGAGAGCTCGCCATGGATCCGCACCTTAAATGGCAAAATCGCGGCGTACGAAAACTCACGGCTGACGCAGGCGACGTGGCGTTCTTTGTATCCGACGTCTGGCACCGGAGATTGCCCACCGGTCCTGACGATCAAGGGCGGTTCTTTCTCCAGATTCACTATGGCCGTAGGGACATACAGCAACGCATCAAACCCAGCAATGAATTAAACCACCTCTCACCCGAAGCATTGTCGGAACAGGACCCACGGACCCGAAGCGCAATGGGTTTGCATCCCATCGGATTTTACGATGGATGAACCCGTCTGGGTCTTTGGTTACGGCTCACTGATCTGGCGGGTCGATTTTGATCACGTCGACGTTCAGCCAGCCTGGATCACCGGTTGGCAACGACGGTTCTGGCAGGGATCGGTCGATCATCGTGGACAACCCAATGCACCCGGGCGCGTCGTCACAATTGTGCCGCAAGAGGGTGCTATCTGTCATGGACTGGCATACCGTTTGCCCACTGATTCTATGCAGACCATTTCCGAGCTGGACCATCGCGAGCGCGGAGGTTACGACAGAGTGTCGCTACCCATTGCGACTGAAACCGGCACGCTCGAGGGTCTTACCTACATCGCAAACCCTAGCAACAGTAACTACCTAGGACCGGCACAACCTGCACAGTTGGCGAAGCAGATCGCTGGGGCAACGGGTCCCAGTGGTCCGAATGTCGAATACCTGTTGCGCCTGGACCAGAGCCTGACCGAGCTGGGCCATCCGGATGAACACGTTCGGGCGATCGTCGAAGCGTTGGATACGCTCTGAAACACCAACTCCTACGCCTCGTAAATCCCTAAATGTCTGGCAGCTAATGAGGCAACGGTGTGAGACATTTGACCACTCGATGAAAGTCATCGTCGCCAGTTTCCAGGTTTTCCACCAAAAACTGCGCTCATGTCAGTGGCGTTATCCCGTGTTCATAATCGTCGACGTAGGCAGTCGTGACTAAACAAATCCTGTAAGTACTGACGAGCGTCATGCAATCGTTTGCGTGACCGCCAGAATTTCTCCAACCACTACCACCGGATGTTCGGCGAGATAGTAGAGAATAAATACGCTTCCCAACGATTCGCTTAGTTCTCCAACAAAACGCTGGCGCAAGCTATTGAATTGTTCTGTCCCTATCACCCTTACCGGATCATCATCACCAGAGAGGGCCACCTGACAGGAAAAAAGTTACTTTTGTCTTGAACAGGACAATATGGCCGGTGTTCTCTAACCTGCAATCCCAAAAATCGCGGGTGGCGATAAAGTCTAGTCCCGTATATATTTTTGGATATGAAGATCGACCAGATCACGGACCTGCACATTCCTTCGGAGAGACCCGCAGACGATCTGACGTCGCCAATGTCACTGCTCTCTCAATGTTCGTCACAACACTCCTCTCCTTTGAAACAGCAACATTAATGACGGAAACCGAAGGCCATGGTCGCCACCTTCGATAGCCTCGATGCCCTAGGCTGTCCCGACGAGATTCGAGTGGATGCTGGTAACTCGAATCTTGCGCGCGTTCTTTCAACCCACAGGAGTGGTCTTTCCGCCCATAACGGCCACCGTGAAATTCAACTGACCCTGGGCCGATACTGGTATCGATTGCCTGCCATCGACAGACCCGCCATCGGTGACTGGATCACTGTCGATGCCAAAGAGACCCGCGTCGACCAGATCATCCCTCGACGATCGCTGCTATCTAGAGTGGGCGCCGGTGCCCAAGCAGGTCAGCTGGTCGAAGAGCAAGCTATCGCTGCAAATATCGACTGGCTGGTCATCGTCTCTTCCTGTAACGAGGAGTTCAATCCTTCACGACTTGAACGTTACCTTGCGATTGCCACCAACGCGGGCATTCGGGCGGCCGTTGTCCTCAGTAAAGCCGATCTCGCATCAAACTCGGATGTATGGGTGGACCAGATCGTCGGCATCGACAACGAAGTTCCGGTTGCTGCAGTCGACGTTCGAAAACACGGTGCGATTGAGCCCATCAGACGTTGGTTCACGGCAGGACAAACCGTTAGCCTGCTGGGCTCTTCCGGTGTCGGTAAATCGACCTTGCTCAACAGCCTGCTCCGTGAAACCGTGCAGGACACGGGCGGGATCCGTGAAGATGACAAGAAAGGACGCCATACAACGACGGATCGCTCTATGCACCTCACTGATGACGGAGTCATCGTCCTCGATAGCCCCGGAATTCGGGAATTGGCCATCAGCGATATGTCAAATTCACTGTCGGATATATTCGATGACATCGAGGCGTTGGCCGCGCATTGCCGCTTTTCTGATTGTGCACATGATCAGGAACCCGAATGCGCTGTTCAACGTGCCGTGACCTACGGCACCCTGGATGCTCGACGTCTAGCGAACTATCGCAAACTTAAAGCCGAACAGGCCAGCCATAGCGAATCCATTGCGGAACAACGAAGGCAATCTCGAAAAGACCGACACGCTTACCATAACCTGAAGTCCGGTAAGAAGAAGTGGACCAAGAAAAAACGATGAGTACTATAAACACGCATTCGTTCAGCCATGATCCCAGAAATCTCCGTGTCCTTGCATTCGATGTTTTCGGGACCGTCGTTGACTGGTTCGACTCCGTCCGCACAGAGGTCAATCGTCGCATGGACGTCGATGCAGCCGCATTCGCCAGCGACTGGCGCGCAGGGTACGCCCCGGCAATCGCAGCCGTCACTAGGGGCGATCTGGATTGGACATTGATCGACGATCTTCATCGAATGATTCTAGACGACCTGCTCTCGCAGTACGGTGTCACGATGACGGAACCAGACCGTTACAGCCTGAACCGCATCTGGCACTTTCTGGATCCATGGCCGGATTCGGCGGCAGGCCTTCGCGCGCTGAGGCCAGCTTATACGCTCTGCACACTGTCCAACGGCAATTTGGGGCTCCTGACCGACCTTGTCCGTCACAGTGATCTTGCGTTCGATTGCCTGCTTTCCGCAGAGATCTTTCGAAAGTACAAACCTGACCCTGAGACGTATTTTGGTGTTGCACGCACGTTTGACGTCTCACCTTCTCAGGTCATGCTAGTCGCGGCACACCACAACGATCTTGCGGCGGCGCGCGAGTGCGGGCTGATGACCGCGTACATTGAACGTCCGGAGGAGTTTGGACCCCACGCGATAAAGGACGTATCGCCAAAACCAGATAATGACTTTCACGCTAGAGATCTTTTGCATCTGGCGGAACAGCTCACCCACTTTAGGCGCTAGATCCTCGAGCGTCCGTGCTCTAGAGGTCTCAGACTGTCGTCAGAGTGACTTGATGACCTCAAGCACATCGTCATGGTGAGTCTTCGTATTGACCTTCTCCATGACGTGCTTCAATCGTCCATCCTTGCCAATGATGAATGTGATTCTATGGATCCCCATAAACTCGCGACCCATAAATTTCTTCAGAGCCCAAACACCGTACTTGTCGGCAATCGCATGATCTTCGTCTGACAGCAGGTCGAAATTCAGGCTTTCCTTGTCGCGAAACTTCTGTAGTCGCTTCACCGGATCCGGGCTGATCCCAAGCACCACTATTTTCTGTCGACTGAGGCTAGCTTTTGTATCCCTGATCCCACAAGCTTGCACGGTACACCCCGGCGTCATTGCCTTGGGGTAGAAATACAACGCAACATGTTTCTTGTCGCGAAAGTCCTTTAGACTGATCGTCTTTCCTGCCTGGTTTGCGAGGCTGAACGCCGGCGCAATATTACCCACCTTCGGAAAAGATAATACTTCAGTGGCTTTTGGCATCAGGCGCCTCTTTCTGATGTAGTCAGGAGACCGTCCACGTATGGCCACCACGGAGCAATGCATTCACGTCCGCAGGGCCACTAGTTTCACGAACAGCGATCCGTTGGTCATACACCCCCTCGACGTATCCATCGGCCGGCTGGCAATAAAGCACCCCCACAGGTTCAGGAAAATCGGGAGCATGGATATCGGCCAACATTTGAGCAAGGACTTTGTTCGTCTCGTCATGAATCATAATATCGGCTTCTGTGATGCTGTCTTCACCGATTGTAACCACCTCAAGGCTGATGGTTTTTGGATTCAGCCGGATACCCTTCTGAACTTCCTTACCAAACAGCAGGGGTTCGCCGTGTCGAACATGCAATTGCATGTCTGCTGCTGTCTTCTTGTCTTTCACGTGATCAAAGATACCGTCGTTGTAGACGGGACAGTTCTGATAAATCTCGATAAAAGACGCGCCTTTATGATCGTGTGCGCGCGTCAGCACTTCCGTTAGGTGCTTCATCTCGGTATCGATGGACCGAGCAATGAAACGAGCCCCTGCTCCCAACGCAAAAGCACAGGGTCCCAGTGGCAGATCGACAGAGCCGTCAGGTGTGGATGGCGATTTGGTACCGACCTTTGACGTGGGCGAATACTGACCTTTGGTCAGTCCGTAGATTTCGTTGTTAAACAACAGAATCTGCAAGTCAACGTTTCGCCTCAGAACGTGGATCATGTGATTCCCACCGATACTCAGACCATCTCCATCGCCGGTCACGACCCAGACATCAAGCTCTGGGTTTGCCAGCTTAACCCCTGTCGCGATCGAAGGCGCACGCCCGTGAATACTATGGAACCCGTAGGTATCCATGTAATACGGAAACCGAGACGAACAACCGATACCCGAGACGAATACGATATTTTCTTTCGGGACACCCAGGTCCGGCATCGTTCGTTGTACAGCCTTGAGAATGGCGTAGTCACCACAGCCCGGACACCATCGAACTTCTTGATCTGTTTCGAAGTCCTTCCACGTTACTTTCTCTGGAGCGTTCATGACACCACCTCCAATTGAGCTGCGATCGCTTCTTCAATTTCGCGAATTTTGAATGGTTGTCCGGACACTTTATTGAGCGCATGGGCATCCAACATGAAATGTGATCGAAGCACTTGTACAAATTGACCGGTATTCATTTCAGGCACCAGAACTTGGTCAAAGCTGCCCAGTAGCTCTCCCAGATTCGATGGCATGGGCCACATGTGACGAACATGGACATGGGAGACGTTCATACCGGCCTGACGACTGCGCTTGACCGCCTGATGAATGGCACCGTAAGTCGAACCCCACCCTACCACCACCAACTTTCCTCCAGCTTGGCCGGCGGATAGTTCCTGCTCGGGGATATAGCGTGCAATACCATCGACCTTCGCTTTGCGGGTATCGGTCATTTTCTGGTGGTTATCAGCGTCGTAGGAGATATCGCCATTATCGAAGTTCTTCTCGATACCGCCAATCCGGTGTTCCAACCCAGGGGTCCCTGGCTTGGCCCAGACACGCGCAAGTGTCTCCGGGTCACGATTGGCAGGCGTAAAGTTCTCGGTTGAGGTCTCGTACGATACCGGGAACGGTTCGTAATCGTTAAAATCGGGTACCAGCCAGGGTTCTGACGCATTCGCCATGTAACCGTCGCTCAGTATCATCACCGGTGTGCGGAACTGGGTTGCAATTCGAACGGCCTCAATCGCAACATCAAAACAGTCAGCTGAAGTTTGCGATGCAATGACGGGCAGGCTGGTATCAGCATGCCGCCCAAACAGCGCCAGATTCAGATCGGATTGTTCTGTCTTGGTCGGCAGACCCGTCGATGGACCCCCGCGCTGCGTGTTGACGATGATCATTGGCAACTCGGTGGCACACGCTAACGAAATCGCTTCACCTTTCAGAGAGATCCCGGGACCCGAACTGGAAGTCACACCCAGACTTCCTGCGAACGACGCCCCGACTGCAGCACAGGCTGCGGCAATCTCATCCTCGGCCTGGAACGTCATAACATCGAATTGCTTCTGTTCTGACAGCGTATGAAGAAGGCTGGATGCGGGTGTGATCGGATAGGACGCAAAAGTTATAGGGACACCTGCGAGTTGACCACCGGCGAGCAGTCCCCAGGCAAGGGCTTCTGTCCCTGTCACGTTCCGATACAAACCAGGTGACACATCCGCGCGTGGAACGCGATAGACTTCAACACCGGTCGGGAGTTCGGCGGTCTCGCCATAGGCGTGTCCAGCGTTGATCGCCGCGATGTTGGCATCAGCAATCTCAGGTTTGCTGGCAAATTTCGACTTTAGATTTTCAATAGTGGGCGAGCGATTACGCTCGAAAAGCCACATCACCAATCCAAGCGTCCACATGTTTTTACATCGAACCGCAAACTTATGTGAAAGCCCGTAGGGTTTGGTCGCTTCCAGGACCTGAGCTGTAATATCAATCGAAATCAGCCGGTACCCGTCAAGCGAGCCATCTGTGAGCGGATTCTCAGAGTAACCTGCTCGGTTCAGGTTCTTGTCGGTAAATGCACCTGAATCCGCAATAATAAGCCCGCCTTCTACCAGGTCGGTGCGATTTGTGATCAGGGCCGCAGGATTCATTGCGACCAAAACATCCACATCATCACCCGCGGTCGTAACATCGTCCGAACCAAAGTAGATCTGGAATGCAGAGACACCGAATGTGGCGCCGGCAGGTGCTCTGATCTCTGCGGGGAAATCAGGAAACGTTGCCAGGTCATTTCCGTATAAAGCCGTTGCCTCTGTAAAATTACTGCCTGTAAGCTGCATTCCATCACCGGAATCACCGGCGAATCGGACGACTACATCTGACACGACATTGAGGTCGTCATCCTGAGTCACTTTCTCGACTACGGACATCAGTTTCTATCACTCTCTCTAATTATAATGGAAGCATCAAAATCGTCTGTCTGAAAAGTACACAGCCATCTTGATTGGTCTGCTTTGGTACATCTCGATAGCAGTTTTTCGAACGTACCCAACCCTTAACGATTTAGGCAGGTGTCATCCCCTCGGTCGCCGAATACTAGCAGAAAAAAACATTAAAATCGGTGAATGAAGACGAACATTTCACGCTCAAATCCTCGAACCAGCTCCAGGGTTCAAATCAAGCACTGCGACACCGAGTAGCGTTCGACTGCGGACAACCTGAATACGTCACACCACAATTTGCAGGAGGAAAGCGTTGCCTCCGTTAGGAGACGCTTCCGGCGGTTAGTGTCTGATGATATGTGGGAGGGAAGCAGCAGGTTTGGGATGGAAACGGTGCGGCGACTTTGGGCCAGAATACAAAAAATCTTTTAATTTGCTTGATACTTTATCCCCAACGGGATTTTTTATTACCTTGTATCTGCAGGCTCCCGTCTATCCGTAGCTATACTCTTACTTACTACGTTAAAACTTAGTCCGTTACCATCTTCGCAGGACGTGCCGACAAGAAAAAAGAGGGCCGTAGCCCTCTTTCAATCAGTACCAGTAACTTGTTATCGCACTCCGCGATATACAAGCGCACCAGCCCTATTTTGTGGCTTCTGAGCATGGCCTGAGCCAGGCGTATAAGCCACTCCCCTATACACTACGCCCTTTCGTTGCGCACCATCTTGATGCACGTTGGCTGGGTTGTAGTTAGTTCCTCTGTATAGCAAGGTCATGTGAACCTCCAGTTACGTTTCGATTTCGTACATATGTCCGAAGACATACACCCTTCTCAACGCGTTCCTTCGGTAGATTGTCGGTCTCTTTCGGCTATTCGCCTACTCGCTTACCCTTCTGTATTCCAGAAGGAGGTTTTCCTATCTCCCTACTTCCGTTCTGGGTCAAATTTCTCTTCCCCAGAATGAACGAAGACGAACACAACGTGTTCAAAGCGAAGTATCGTGGCTTCTTAAAAAAATTCAAGTAATATTTTGACCATATAACGACTAAGTTAGTAGAAAGGGTAGCCTAGAATTTAATGCTTATTAGTCGATCGTCCTTCGAACCTTGCTTCCACCGCCCGGTGGAGTATTTTGTACACTAGATCATTCGATCGTGACTTAATCGCTTATCGGAATTGGACTAGCAGTGACAATAATTGAAATACCGGTCATATATGGGGACGGAATAGGTCCAGAGATTACCTCTGCAGTGCTGAGCGTCTTGGACGCCGCTCAGAGCAACTCGTCATTAAAACTCGTTTGGATTCCAGTCGCTGCTGGACTTAGCGCTCTAGCGGAGGGCGATGAGCTAATTCCGCAAAGGACTTTGGACGAAATCGCTCGATGTCGCGTAGCACTTAAGGGGCCCTGTGCAACACCTGTCGGAGAGGGCTTTACCTCAATAAACGTAAAGCTTAGAAAAACATTCAACCTCTACGCAGCCGTAAGACCCGTCCGGAGTATTCCCGGCGTTGAGACTCGGTATAAGAACGTCGACCTTATAATAATTCGCGAAAATACCGAGGGCCTTTATAGCGGTGTAGAGAATGAGGTTACCCCCGGTGTTGTGATGAGTATGAAAGTTGCCTCCGAAGTGGCATGCCGAAGAATAGCCAAGTGGGCTTTTCGATTTGCCAACCGTCGAGGGCGACAAAAGCTCACCGTCTTTCACAAGGCAAATATTATGAAGTTAACAGACGGCTTATTTCTCAAAACTGCATCAGAAGTACATGTTAACGATTACCCGAATATAGATTTTGAGTCCAACATCATAGACGCAGGTTGCATGAAAATAGTTCAAGACCCTACTAAGTTTGATGTTTTGTTACTGGAAAATTTGTATGGAGATGTTATGAGCGATTTGTGCGCGGGTTTAGTCGGTGGTTTAGGTGTCGTCCCGGGCGCGAATTTTGGAGATGATCTTTCTATTTTCGAGGCAGTACATGGTAGCGCTCCAGATATTGCAGGCCGCAACATCGCCAACCCACTGGCGTTACTTATGTCTGCAGTAATGATGTTGAATTTTTTAGCAGAAAAACTTCAACTTCCAGCTCTTTCGCAAAGGGCGACTTCGATAAAAATGGCATATGACAAGTGTTTAATTGACGGTCAAAAGACGAGAGATCTTGGCGGTCAAATGACGACTTCAGAATTTGCTGATGCGGTCATTGCAAATCTTTAATTTCAAGCCGAATCTCTGAGCTAACCTTAAAACTCAGAGGCTGGTCGCTCGAACCTGCGCAACCAATTTATGTTTCGTCATTAATGAGCACGATGACCGAACGCCGTCTCAACATCTAAAAGCGAGGAGAGTATTTCCGTTATCAAGATCGACCATTATTCGGGCGTTAATGAGGATGCTGCCGCACTGGTCTTAAAATGCCCCTCTTACAGGTTGACGAGTGTGCAATAGCTCGGCAGCGCCATCGCTGTCACGGACTACCCACAAATTATCGCTTTGGCAACAATTGCAACGAAGGCACGTGGGTGTTGATCAAAGACGCGATTGACATCATCGTCTGCAACAGTCCAGGTCGCATTCAACCCAAAGAACCACATCTGAGTCTCCCTCATAGCAACCAAGGGGTAACGATCGCGTCAAGTTGAAGCACTGATCGGGGGTGGGGCTAACGCAATCGATGGGAACCTAGCAGAACGCGTCCTCTCGATGGGTACATTACTTACTCCGTGATAGGTAAACGCCAGAGAATACTTTACACGGTCGGTGCGATTACGCGACGCAGCATGAAATAAGCGACTATGGAAAAGCAGAAGATCGCCCTCGTTAAGTTCGATCGGCCGCGCCTGCTTGATGAGTCCTTTATTCTCGGGGAGATCCGTGCGCAAAAAGAGGTCCGCATCTAACCGTCCAGACGAGAACTCATGAGTGTGAGAACCGGGAATAACTCGAAGACACCCGTTGTTAATACGTTCCTCTCCCAGCGCAAGCCATGAACTAATTAAGTGTTCGCGATCAAAATGCCAGTAGCGGTTGTCTTGATGCCATAGCGTGACGCTTGAATATCCTGGTTGCTTAGTCATCACACAGTTGTGATGGCTTTGACTGAGCATCGCATCCTCACCCAGCAACGTGGTCATCAGTTCTCTAACAACGGTCGACGTCGCCCAATCTAGAAATATTGGGTGACGTGCAACTGCGTGAAGCAGCCGCCTCACTGTATCACCACCCTCGATACTCGATGCCTGAGGACCTCCTGGATAACCGACAGATGACTCGAACTCTAACGGTGCTAATTGATGCAATAGATGATGTTCAGCTATTGAACGTAACTGCTCGCAGCGTTCCGAATCTGCTGCGCTTCGGATGATCAGATAACCATCGCGCTGGAAAGCGCTATGATTAATGTCACCCGCATTGTCTTCGATAGTCGGCAGCACCATTGATTTAGTCTGCCACGTCAGTGTGAAAGAGTGCCACTATAATAAAAGGGAATCCAGCGTGACATCCTTTCCTCTATATGGACCTAGGCGAAAGCTAGCATTACGTTCACAGTCGACTGAAGGTACTTTTCAATGCGTCGTAAAATAAATGAACCGTAAGAGCGCAGTAGAGCCGTAACGAATGCGAAAGCGCCTAAAGAGAAAAGCAAAACACGAAGTCCTCTAAACGCAACAAGCTAAAAAATCGATGATTGGGGTAGATGGCAAGTCTAAGAGAAAAATCGTCTACCTACCCACAGACCTCAGCGAGGATCCCATCCAACGACGTTTATCTGTCAGCCACAAACAGATCGAGCTTCAGGACAGACCAGACTTGCCTGGCGAGAGCCCTTCGAGCGCGCCCATATCCAAAGCCCCCCTACCAGCAACGTTCACCGGTTGGATACAGACATGGCTGGCTCCTGCAATAAGGTGTTCATCAACGCGTTGACGAATCTGCTCGACAGTGCCCCATGCGAACGTCGCATCGATAAAAGCATCACTGCCTCCACTCGCCAAATCCTCGTCGGTGAAACCAAGCCTTAGCCAGTTGTTCCGGTAGTTCTCGAGGCCAAGATACATGGCAGCTGCCTGACGTGCTGCTTGTCTCGCCATTTCGGGTTCTGTCTCCAATACTACTTTCTGTTCGACACACAGAAGCTTGTCGGCGCCCAAAATTTCACGTGCGCGCCGGGTATGTTCAGGCGTTGTGAAGTACGGATGCGCTCCATCCGCATCATCCCGAGATAATGCCAACATATTGGGTCCTAGTGCAGCCAACACAATTTCTGGTGGATGCTCTGCAGGCACAGACTGGTAAGGGGTCGCCTTCATGCGCGCCAGATAGCTGCGCATTGTGGACACCGGTTTACCGTACTGGTGGCCTCGTACCCCTTCGACCAAAGGTTGATGACTAACTCCTAGACCTAGTAAGAACCGACCCTCGGATTGTTCAACCAATGTGTGCGCAGCGGCCATCATTGCACCAGCGTCTCGGTTGTAGATGCTGGCGATGCCTGTAGCGATCACCAGTCTCGACGTGTTAGCAAGTAGCCAGGACGCGTGAACCAGTGAGTTCCTGCCAATGGTCTCCGGAATCCAGAGCGCCCCGTACCCCAGAGATTCGACGTGCTGTGCAAACGCCGCCGCATCCACCGCACTCATACCGTCCGTAAAGCA
>CAJWYI010000066.1 GCA_913049815.1 uncultured Gammaproteobacteria bacterium | reverse complement strand
GGCAGTTGTTGACGTTCAGCGAACAGAACGATGGCCTGGCGGGCCTCTTCACTCCAGCGGGACCCGCCAAGAATCATGATCGGCGAGATGGCCTCTGCAAGCATCGAAGATAACCTCGCCAGCTGCTCAGTGGTAGGAGCCTGTTCAACCGCTGCCGAGTATGGAAGCTGAGGTGGCGACATCACCTCTTCGCGCAGCATGTCTTCCGGTAAGGCGATCACCACAGGTCCTGGTCTACCGCTCATGGCCACCGAGAATGCATGCGCTAGTACCTCGGGAATGCGTTTGGGGTCCCGGATTTCGGTGACCCATTTCGCAATCCCACTGTACAACTGCGTGAAATCAACTTCCTGAAAGGCTTCTCTGCCGTCAATCCCCCGCGCGATTTGTCCAACCAGCAGTATAAGTGGTGTCGAGTCCTGTGCAGCGACATGGACACCCGATGCCGCATTCGTGGCGCCCGGTCCGCGCGTGACCATGACGATTCCCGGCCGTCCCGTTAGCTTGGCGTCCGCTTCTGCCATCATGGCTGCGCCACCTTCCTGCCGTGCGACGACCGTGTCGATATCGCTATCATGGAGACCGTCCAGCACCGCGAGGTAGCTCTCACCCGGTACACAAAAGACGCGATCAACCCCCTGTGCTTCGAGGGCACGCACCATGAGATGGCCACCAGTGGCTGTCTTCATCACATTGCGCTCAGACGGGCCACTTCCTCATGCCAGACACCTCGCATAGACCTGCCGAATTCCGATATGCCATCGTCAGCAAGAGGACCGGTGATATGGACGTTACCCTTGGACCGTGATCCTTGTGTCAGGTGATCAGGACCGATGTCGGTGTTAAGAAAGTGAATGCCTACACCACATCGAGCTTCATCGGTGATGTTGGCACCGGTCGCGTGCGGCGTGCCATAGCAAAAAAATACGACGCCACCCGCTTTTAGCTCACAATGCACGGCGTCGTCATCATCCGCCTTCATCCGAATGTGATGGTCACTGTCCGGATCTCGGTCATGGGGATGTTTGATATGAAACTGTCTGGGAATCACTTTCAGTGTGCCGTTCTCGCGCGATGCGTCATGGAGTGCAATCCACATCGCAGTACCTTTCAACGGATCCGATATCCTGAAGTACGCATTGTCCGTGTGCCAGTTTGTGGGTCCACCGATGCGTGGTGGCTTATAGAACAGCTGATCGAGAATACGACATGCGGGTGAACCGATCAGGTCTGTCACTGCGGCGATGACCTTCGGCTGAAACGGTAAAGCCTGGAAGAGCTCGCCATGCGGCAACAAGGGTACCAGCTGAAGATTCGCCACGTCGTCAGTATGGATCGCGCCATCACCCGCGGTCGCGACATTTCTGAGCAGTCCAGCCGTCTGCCATTGCTCAACCTGACGGCACATGGCGGCCACCTCGATCTCCGAAAAAAAACCGGGTGCCAAGGTGAACCCATCCGATTTGAACTGCTGAACCTGATCCTCAGTTAGTCGCACGCGCACGCTCTATCTTTTGAACACGCATCAGGTATGTGGATTACAGCGTATCCAGTAACTTGCGCATTCCCTCGCCCAGCCCGCCCAGAGCCTGACGGAAGATGAAGCGATCCCACCCGATACAGAAATTACGCACACCAAGGTCAATATATCGCTGCGCCTGTTCTACTGCGCCAATCTCAATGCGAGGAGGAACACCATATTCTATAGATTTTGAAATCACGAGTTCCTCGAATTTACGAATCTCGTTGGATCCCTGCAGTTTCGGTTCACCCCTAGAAAAGCTGAAGTCAGCGGGTCCCCATTGGGTCATATCAACGCCTTTCTCTTTGGCGCGTTCCAGAATAGCGTCCAGATTGTCCACGGCCACATTCTTTTCGATCATGATAGCGAAAACAGCAGATTCCAGATCTTTGCCGTAAGAACCCGTGTCATAGCTAGCCAGTGCTGGTCGTCGTAATTTAACGCCCATCTGACCACCGTGTTGAGGGGTATCTGGACGTAGCTGGCGGTGACAAATATCGACATCTTCTGGTGATCTGATGTCGGTAAACAAAACCGCCTTGAAACCCGCGCCCAACGCCGCCTGAGCCCAATATCCCTGGGATTCCTGGTCCGGCTTGATCATCAGAGGGAGATTGTTACCACACTGAGCCGCGCGCGCGAGATGATACAGATCGGTCATGTTGAAAGCGGTATATTCGGCCACAAATTCGGCGTAATCGAAGGTCCCCAGATCGCCGATAATTTCGGGGACATCGCCGTCAACAAACATGAAATGCGTACCCATGGTGGGTTTGCCCTCATCCAGCAGATCCCGGAGCGAGTTATGCATCATCATGAGACTTCTACCATTTGCTATTGATTTGGAAGCGCCATCAAACCAGTCTGCGCGCCACGACGCAACTCTCCGTCAGACCACCATCACGATGATCAGTGATCATCCCGCATAGACAAGATCGCACTATCGAGATTGCTAATTGTTGTTTGGGTATCGTGCTCCGTTCAACTAGCCTCCCGCTTTCAAGTAAAGATCAGAACCTTTGAAGAGAAGCAGTTTTGCTAAATGTCTGCACTCGAATGCATAACTTATATCGTCCTCGGAGCTACCGTTGGTGGTTTCGTCGGAACCATCGGCGTCGGTGACGGCGCCCTCAAGACCCCGGCGTTGATCTTCCTGGGCATGCCGGTGCGTATCGCTGTTGGTACCGATTTGCTTTATGCAGGTGTCACCAAACGTCAGGCGCCATCGCCCACGTCAGGCGTAAAGACGTCGCCTGGCATCCGCTGTTCATCATGGCTACAGGGAGTAGCCCATCGGCACTACTCAAACTGCTGATACTAACGCACGTACCCCTCGATGGACTTACGACAGCGGTTCCCCTGATCCTTGGACTGGCGCTGATCACTACCGGACTTGCCAGCCTTTTCCCCCGCAGTCCACCCAGGGAACGACAGGAAGGAGCGCCCGTACTGCTGATCAGCTCGATTCCGAGCTGCCCAGGTTGGCGCACAAATGACAGACCTACTGCCACGTGCAGTGATTAAACAAATTATCGCGTTCTTATTGCTGGTTTTTGGAGGTGTCACTGCAACCGTAGCATTGCCGCGAATGACCACGCACTACAAGGTCTTGAGCTCGTCACTTGTCCAAATTTTACGCCGGAATCGCGGGTTCTTTGACGACATATCGATCTTATACGCGCTACCATCCGAACAGGATCCAAGTCCGAGAATCCGACCGAGATTGTGTCCCAACCACTGCTCAATCTTGAGAACGACCATTTTCCGTCGCAGTCGACCTTGCTCATCCCGGTTCAGGACTGTTGGCATCGTATTGAGGGTTAGAATTTCGCTGATGGCGCCACTCGCCATCTTTTCTCGACCCTCATCGCTCGCGTAAAAGTGCGACACGCCGAATATGACCCTTCGTGGACGCCCGCTCAGCAGAAACTCACAGGATTTCACGACCGTTGATCCAGTACGAACCATGTCATCAAACAAAACCAGGTCACGATCCTTCAGATCCTTAAGGTCACAAGGGCTATCACGATGCAGTGAAATCTCAACCTCCCTCTCACCCGTCCTTTCTTTGTCAAGCAAGACAAAACGCGCATCAGGCAGGTCAAGCTGAGAGAACATGGCTTCAACAAAATCCCGCGCACCTTCATCTGGCGCGCACAACGCAAGACGCTCCCCACGTTCGCCAAACCCGACAATGTCAGAGCTCTTCAGGTAGTGTAGGTAGATGTCATATGGAATGAGATTGTAGAACTCGTCTTTAAAAACCTCCGAGAACATGGTCTGTACGCCGAAGGAGTGATTGTGAACCGTCATGACAGCATCCACACCTGACAAACGCAGCATTTCCGCATAAAGCTTCGCCGTGAACGGTTGGCCGTCAAACTTCTTGAGATCAGCACTGTCGCGTTGATGCACAGTCGCGCCAAGGGCAGGAGAAGGACCACGATCCTGTGCACTGTAGTAAAGATCGGGTTCAACCAGCATAACTTTTTCTGCACCGTTTTCTTTTGCCGCACGGGCAATTAGAAACGTACGCATCGCCAAGTTCTGCCGAGACACCAGGCGATTGGAGGTGCTGACAATCACCACGGTCTTACCCGAGAGGTGCTGACCGATGTTGGTGAGATCACGCTCATCGGAGATAAAGCGAGGACAAAACTCTCCGTTCGCAAATGTCTTCAGACTGATGAGATCGGAGACGTCCACCGACTGACCGACCGCGTAGGCGACATCGATTGCAAAAGGATCATCAGAAAAGTTACCAACAATAACGACATCAGATAATTTCATAGGCAGTCCTGCTTATTGACGGCATGCCGGTAGCTTCCGAGCCAGAAGTGAACATCCGCTGACCCTCTGAGAGGTCACTTTCGTTCGAGGCACTTAATCACTATGTATACCAAATAGCAATGACAACACGCTTCTCGTCGATACTCGACTTAACGAATTCGTTAGCAACTCATCGTCAGTTCGGCTCTGACTCTGCGCCAATATCAGCCCGCATGATTTCACGAACGGCCTGGCTCGCGGTAAGCTCTCCGCGTACCACATTGTAAACACCTTCGACCAGCGGCATCTGGACCGAATGTTCCTGCGCCAGCGCGACCACTGCTGGTGCACTCTTGACTCCCTCTGCGACCATGAACATCTTGGCAGTAATCTCATCAATCGATAGACCCTTACCCAGCTCGACCCCTACATGGTGATTACGACTTTGCGGGCTCGTGCATGTCGCAACCAGATCACCGATCCCAGCAAGACCAGAAAAAGTCTCCACCTGCCCACCCAGCGCTACTCCTAAACGGGTGATCTCGGCGAGACCTCGGGTAATAAGCGCCGATCGGGTGTTTTCACCGGCACCTTGCCCATCTCCCATACCCGCGGCAATGGCGATGACATTCTTTAGCACGCCCCCCAGCTCTGAACCAATGACATCGGTATTGCGGTAAACCCGGAACACGCGCGTGTGGAATAATGGCTGCAATGTCCTCGCAGATTGCTCATCGGGCATCGCCAGTACACACGCTGCAGCAAACCCAGCAATCACCTCACGAGCGAGGTTAGGTCCCGTTAAGACGCCACACGCATGCCCGGGACAGACCTCAGCAGTGACTTCAGTCATACGTCTTCGTGTTGACGGTTCAAGACCTTTTGTCAGGCTGACAATGGGCACGTCTTCTCCAATGTGCGGTGCCGCCATCGTAAGGACTTCACGATAATTCTGCGACGGGATTGCCATCACCAGCACCTCTGCTCTTCGCGCTGCGTCAGTGAGGTTCGATGTGGCTTGAAGCCGCGGTGATAGTGAAGCATCGGGCAAATATCGTTGATTTGTGTGACGTTCGTTAACTTCCTCTTCGACAGACGGGTTCCGAGCCCAGAGATGCGTCTCGGCATTTCTTGCCATTAGTGAAGCGATGGTCGTTCCCCAACTGCCCGCGCCCAGTACACTGACCCGTGTCCCAGAGGATGCCTGCCTGTTGGTCAAGCTCCCGCCTCGTCACTCAGCTTAAAATCGTCTTCACTGAAACGCGCCTCACCCCCAAGTGCATTATAGAGATCAGGCAACATCTGCTTCAGCGTTAACGCCAGTTGGCTCAAATCCGCATCGAGTTTGGCGATCGGGTCTTCATCATCATGGATCTCGGCTGCGTCCAGGAACTTCATTTGTTTGATCGCCAGGTCCCGATCTACTACAAATCTCAATTCACCACGCCAGATGAGACCCAGTCGTGTACAAACCTTGCCGGACTCGACATGGTTTCGGACTTCGAGCGTCGCCAGATCCTGCCGACGACAAGTGACCGATGACCCTTCTTCCGGATCGGTCAGATCACATTGGTCGCCCAAGGTGAATTGATCAGGCAGCCCGCGTGTCGTCAACCATCGAGTGTAGTAGTCGCCCGGATTCGATCTTATCGGCGGCGGTACCACGGGTAGACTTCCCAGAGACACACGCAGCGTGTTGAGAAACATTTCTGCCTCAGGTCTAGAAGACGTGCCTACTACCAATAGCTGATCAGTAGGAGAAAGATAGCCAAGAATCTGTTTAGAGCGGGGCAGCGCCTGCGGTAATAGACTGGCAAAGGCATCATCCGAGATGTTCTGACGCTCCTGGGTTGAGAGCTTTCTACCCTCAACCTGCTCGACACGTGACACGCGTTCTGTCACCTGCTCGGCGACGGCACTGGCCGGGACCACCTTGTCTTCCCGGCGGGCACAGAGAAGATGACAGCCAGCAACCGTATGTTGCAGTGGAGCATCTTCCTGATCCTGCTCGAGCGCCACCGGTGAGATCCAGCCGAAACTCGACGGCCTGATACCACTACAGGGGACAAACTGATGTGCAGACAGAGCTGACTCAAGTTCATCTTCATTTAACGTGATAGCACGCGTCATTCGAAAGACAAAAGCGTTAGTGAAGAGCATGCGGGTCCAGCCTATCGGCGTCTGTCAAAGTGAGCATGAGCGTCGCATCACGATCGATCGTCGTTCGTTGCTGGTAAGTCACGACGTCCTCGATGGAGTAGTCAGCAACCGCATCATAAACGGCTGTAGATACCACCGTAACGACAACCTGGTACGATCCACTCTGTGCTCCAGTAGCAGCAGGTATCAAAAATCGTCCCTCTGCGTGGGGCGACACATAAGCCCTCGCAAACGGCTGTGCGCTATCATCAGGCAGCAGCGTGACCCAGCAACCTCCCGCGGGTTGACCATCAACGGTAACATATCCGTTGACTGACCATCGCTTAGCAGCGTCCAGAAAATTATTGCGCCGTAACCAACGGATCAAGAGATCAGGCCAAAGGTTGAGATCCGGGTCGCCCACTCCGAGCCCAAGCCCATGGTCACCCGTACCAAAGACATGTAGTTCGGACTGCACACCCGCCTGGCACAGGGCACTGTAGAATACCAACGCCTGATCGCTCGATACGACACTGTCCTCATGGGTGTGCATGATGAAAGCAGGTGGTGTATCCGCGTTTACTCGGACATCGGTAGGGCTGTATTCCTTCATCTTTCGACCTCGAAGCTCACCATTGGTGACGGCGTACCCCAACACCAGGAAGTCCGGGCGACAGCTTTCGTGCTCGATGACATCAACCGCTGCATCGTCTCCCTCGTCAAAGTCTGTTCCCACCGCGGCGGTCAGGTGGCCACCTGCTGAAAACCCCAACATGCCAACCGACATGTTGCCAACCTGCTCAAGGCCTTCTAAACGATAATGCGAACGAACCCATCGGATGGCTCGTTTACCATCTAGTAGTGAGACATCGGAATGGTATTTCTCACCCAGTCGATAACGCAGCACATAGGCATCAATTCCCTGTCGGTTCAACCATCGACCCACCTGAAGGCCTTCGTGATCGGAAGCCAGAATGCGGTAGCCCCCTCCGGGAGCAATGACCACAGCACACTGTGCCGGTTTCTCTCCGGCAGGCATCACCGTAATGCGAGGGATATCAATCGCGTCGGTGCCGCGAGCTTGCGGCGCGGCGTCCGGCCAAAGAGGATAGTTCTGCTCATTGATCGTCATTCAGTCGTCCAACAGAGAAAAGCTTTTGTCATCATGGAATGGCTGCAACAGTCTCAGATC
The DNA here is from genome assembly GCA_913049815.1 of uncultured Gammaproteobacteria bacterium. Taxonomy (GTDB): domain Bacteria; phylum Pseudomonadota; class Gammaproteobacteria; order Pseudomonadales; family Azotimanducaceae; genus UBA7451. The sequence goes on along the minus strand of CAJWYI010000066.1, from coordinate 6,111 downwards.
GCACATGCCGTTTCCCAGTGGTTGCCCGAGGCACGTTACGGTGCGGTCTATCATAGCTCATACCATCAACACGTCCATCGGTGAAGCGGGCACGGGCCCGGCGTATCACATCCGCCGTGATCGGAGGCGAGGTCTATCGGCTCAGAGAGAGCGTGAACAACCGTTACGGATGGGTGAAAGTGTCGGCACGCGATTCTGTTACCATCGAGGTCCGCATCAATACAACCAACTGGAGAGCCCCAACATGCTGAAGTCAGTACCACTTGGACCTAGCGGTCTCCGCGTCTCTGAACTCTGCCTAGGGACCATGAACTTCGGCCAGCCAGGTCGGGGTCACCAGGGGGATTGGACGCTCTCGATTGACGAAGCAAGACCGATCTTTCAGGCGGCCATCGAAGCCGGGCTGAATTACTTTGACTGCGCGAATGTCTACGGACTCGGCTCTTGTGAGGAAGTCGTTGGTGAACTCCTACGCGAGTTATTGCCGCGCGATCAGTATGTTGTTACAACCAAGGTTGCCATGCCGATGGGTCAGGGCACCAACCAGGTTGGCCTGTCGCGGAAACACATCATGGAGTCGGTTGATAAGTCTCTCGCTCGTATGGGGCTTGATTATGTCGATCAACTTGTCATTCACCGCCATCCGCATGGTATTCCGGGTCATGTCGCGACCCCCATCGAGGAGTCTCTGGAAGCACTAAACGACGTTATTAAGGCGGGCAAAGTTCTCTACCTTGGCGCATCTTCTATGTTTGCCTGGCAGTTCGCAGAGCTTCAAATGACCGCACTGCAGCATGGGTTTACAAGGTTCATCTCGATGCAAAACCACTACAACCTGATTTACCGCGAAGAAGAGCGGGAGATGAATCCGTACTGCGTGTCGACAGATGTTTCCCTGACACCGTGGTCACCTCTCGCTCGAGGCATTCTCGCCGGGGCATACCAGGGCGGTTTCGAAGGTGGATCGACCGCACGCTCACAGGGCCGCGATCGAATCCGCACTGAAGGGCTGTATCGGGGGGAAAGGGATTTCGACATCGCTGGACGAGTGGTTGAAATCGCCGGTAAGCATCACTGCAAACCCGCACAGATCAGTCTTGCATGGCTGCTAAGCAAACCCGGCGTCGCGGCCCCAGTGGTTGGTGTCTCTAAACTCAATCAACTCGAAGACCTGATTGGTGCGACTGCGATTGAGCTTACCGAAGAAGACATCGGCTACCTCGAAGAGCTGTACCAGCCCCTTGAGAACCTACTCTCTATCGGGGCCTCCTAATCAGCGCGTCAATGGAGGTCCCGTTGTTCTAACGAGTGGTGCCCATCACGTACAGCCACAGATGGTCTTTCATTTTCTAGCGTAACCTTCTAGTGGAGATCCAGTGATTCAAGGTTTGAGACCAGCTGCTCTCCTGCCGTACGCGGGCTGACCGACTTATCGATCATGCGAACGACGCCATCGATATCGATGTAATAAGTCCAACGTTGGGCGAAACCCCAGGTCGCGAGCACACCGTAGGCTTTGCACATCTCCTTGCTGGGATCCGAAAGTATCGGGAAGCTCGCATCGTTCTTCTCTGCAAAAGACCTGTTGTCTTCAGGTTTGTCGGTGCTCGCCATAAAATAGGCGACGTCATATTTTCTAATTTCCTGATCGCTGTCACGCAGCGCCTTGCATTCTATCGTTCAGCCACCGGTATGGGCTTTCGGAAAAAACGCGATGACAACCGGTTGCTTCCCGCGAAACTGTGACAGCGTGTAGTATTTTCCATCCGAACCGACCAGCTTAAAATCTGGCGCTTGATTTCCGATGCCTAGAGCGTGGGCAGTGCCTGGCAGCAGGATTGCCGCAGCAATCGCGAGAGAGCCCCTTATTACTTTCGTCAGGCCGTTGGCTAGCGTTTTCATCTCGTGAAACCTCCTGTTTTTCAGGTTGCCGAATGACCTTAGTACGTCCGGCTAGGATTCACCAGGTATTTCTGACCTGTTGCCTGCAAACCAAAGACGCTGATGGCTTCTACCGTCAACATCTCCCCGAGTGACACTTCCTTCACATAGCTACTGGCGAATGTCGTATCGATTTCATCTGCGACTCGCTTACGAAGCTTGTCCGCTTCGTCTCTTCCTATTTTCTGGAGGAATGGCGTCAGGAGCCAGCCGCCCAACCCCCAATACATGCCGTAGTTTCTTGTCAGTGTCGTCACGTTTCGATCAAGACCACCGTAGATATACACCTGCTTATGCGTCGTCGATCCGTATCGATCGAATCCCTGTGCTCGTCGAGCCTGAGCTGCCTCCATGCATGACAAAATCTGGCTCGCAAGTTCACCCCCTCCCGTTGCATCAAAGCCCAACGTCGCGCCCGTTTCTGCGAGCGCATCCGTCAGCCGATCCATGAAATCGTCGTCGCTTGAGTTACAAACATGTGTTACTCCCAGCGCCTTCAGTAATGCTACTTGTTCGGGCTTTCGGACAATGTTCACCAGTTCGACGCCATCGTCCTGACAGATCTTGACCAACATCTGTCCAAGGTTTGAAGCAGCTGCCGTATGAATGAGCGCAGAGTGTCCCTCCATCCTCATGGTCTCGACCATGCCTAAAGCTGTCAGTGGATTCACGAAGCACGAGGCCGCCTGTGCAGGCGTCGTTCCTTCGTTCAAGACGAGGCAATGTTTCGCGGGAGCGACACGGTACTGCGAATACATCGCGCCTCCAAGAATCGCCACTGTTCGTCCGATCAGAGCCTGGGCTTCTGGTGCACTACCCGCAGCCACGACAACACCAGCGCCTTCATTACCAGGCAATAGCGCCTGATCGACACGTCCTGCAACTGTTCGCATGAGCTTCTCCGGAACATCAGCAACAATAGCTGGCCTGCCATCGACTGATTCTTCGCGTGCCGTCGTTATATCCGCAGGACCAAACAACATACCAAGATCAGACGGGTTGATAGGTGAACCAGCCACCTCGATCAGTACATCTTTTTCGCCAGGTTGCGGTGTCGCTACCTCCGAGAGCGACAACTGCAATGTTCCATTGCTACGCACGTTGGAATGAAGCTGTAGTGACTGGTCCGGGATTGCCATGATGTTCTCCTTTAGGGAAGCACGTTCGTAGCGCGCAACATATCAGAAGTCCTGTTAGGCCGCGACGTAACCTGGTTCGCTCAACACTAGAAACTGCACGCAGAAGTGCGCCATTCAGATCAGGTCCGGTCGGCGCGAAACATAATCTGCATTTTTCGCTGTCGTAGAGGTCGACGGCGCAACCGTCTACCAAGATTCTTGAGATGCAGGTGGAAGTGTCGCCGCCCATACTCCGACCAGTACTTTGAGGGAAAGACATGCTCAACGCAGTTGGGAACAACACCGTCAAAATGACCCGAGTTGTAGGTTCTAAGATGCTCAGGATTTAGCGGCGATTCCTGGTATGGGACCGTGATGAACAAGTGTTTAGCGGTGCGCTCCCACAAAACTCGAGCCACGCTGAGATCATCGTCCAAATGTTCCAGTACGTTCGAACAGATGATGACATCTGCATCAGAGAGCATTGTATGGTCTCCCGCTTCAAACTGCGCGAGATCTCCATAGTATAAGCGCGCATGTTCAATCGCCGTCTCGCTGATATCGATGCCCAACAGTGTAGCCTGTGGAAAGGCGTCTCTCAGCACCGCCATGCCGCTGCCAGGACCACAACCAAAATCAACGATCTGTCCTGCAAAACCTCCAGGCAGACCGTAGTAGGGCAATTGGGCGTTCACAAACGCCATCGTCTGAATTTCACCCCCTCGAGATTGCCAGTCTCCAGAAGAGAATCGTGCATCCCAATAACCTTTGGAGTTGAGCTCCATCACGTATTCCGTAGCGCAAAAGTGCATAGTGTACGACATACACTTCTCGGATCGCCTTCTGTGTACCCCGCCCGAAATTCTCCTGTCACGGCAACGCTCGGACTCGATAGGCTATGACGGCTAAGCTCGGAAACTACCGGTTCCGGTTGTGATAGATTGCGCGACATGAACAACATCGATTCCCTCAAAACCACGTTACAACACCAGGTCGCCGAACGAGCTGACGACATCGAGGAGAAACGTCGGATACCGCCTGACCTCGCAGCCACTCTCAAGAGCGCCCAAGCTTTCTCCTTGCTACTACCCAGGACATTGGGAGGCGCCCAAATGGCGCTTCCTGAGTACATCAGGCTCATACAGCGAATGGGAGAAGCAGACGGTAGTACTGCGTGGGTAATGAACCAAGGATCAGTGCTCTCGACTTTTTCTCATCAGCTCCCGCTATGTGTTGCCAGATCGATCTGGACGCATCCAACAGTGACTGTCGCGAATGGGCCACCCGTGGGTAGCACTGCAGTCCCCGTAGAAGGGGGAGTTTCAATCTCAGGGCGTTGGGTATTTAGTAGTGGAATCACCCACGCCGACTGGTTGATCGCGGCATGCACCGTGCATGAGAACAGCGGCAAACGTGGAATTCTTGCATTCGTTCCCAAGGATCAGGTTACGATAGATGATACCTGGGACGTGGCGGGCCTCGTCGGAACTGCAAGCTACTCATTCGCAGCCCAGGATCTCTTCATCGAGTCCGCCTACGCGCTTTCACCTCACACGATCACCGATGCACCGCTGCTGTACCACTTTCCTACGAACCTGATGTTTGCCTGCGGTTTCGCATCCGTGGCGCTTGGGGTATCGCGAGCTGCCATGAATTTCGCGGTTGAACGATCTGCAGCTAAGGTAAAGCGTTTCCAGAACAAAACGTTGTCCGAAGACCCCCTGGTGCAGTCCGAACTCGGACAGTGTCTCGCTGAGTGGCAGGCCATTGAAGCCATGCTTCACAGCGCCGTCGATGAAACATGGGCGAGCGTGGACGGGCAAACCCAGCCTCAACTGTCAGAACAGCAACGCTTCAGGCTTCGTGTTGCGGCAACTCACACCATCAGACGATCCCGTGACATTACTGATCGACTTTACAACCTCTGCAGTACCGACAGCATCTACCGGAGCAATGACATCCAGCGTAGATTCCAGGACATACACGTGATCAGCCAACACCTCCAGGGGCGATCCGAGAACTATCAAACTGTCGCGCAGTACCTGATGGGCCTACCATATGATCGGGGCATGATTAGTTAGCCCAGGACCCTGTATCCGCGCCCTTTCATGCAGCGATGCAACACTCGCTTCTTTCGCTTTTCAGCAGATGCTGCGCCTTCCCCTGCGCCACCCACTGCTGCCGCACCGCCAATCCTCTCTGCGGTATCACTGTCCCCAATCGCCGCACCTATCAATACGCCGACTGCTGAACCGATCGCAGCTTCTTTCGTTGCAGATTCTGCCACATTGACTTGATTGGCATATCCCCGACAGTCAGCGAGATCCTGGCGGAACTTTCGTTCATCAACGCCACGCATATCGATGATGGGATCGTGGGCGCACCCTGCCATCATGAATATTCCCATCAAAAAAATCGCTGCCTTTCTCATGTTCTATCCTCTGTGCATGAATCGTATTTAGGTCAGCATTGAAAGCAGTGTGCCTGGCTTCGCCTGAACCACCCCTGAACACCTTTTGACGTTCTGCCGAAACGGCTATTCTTTCTAAAATGGAATAGATTACTATCCGAATATTCTATTAACTTCTACAATTAGTGTTGCTACCTTTCGCGCCCTTGTGACTAGAACCATCCAACCAACCTGATAGAGGACCGATATGTCAGCAAACCCAAAGATCATCACGACCTCCCCCTATCTTCAGGAAGTAGAGCGATTCGCCACCCTGCGCGGGTCAAAGTCGGACGCGTGGAATGGCATCAATGCCGAGTCCGCGGCTCGTATGGCACTTCAGAACCGCTTCAAGACAGGTCTGGACATCGCACGCTATACCGCTGAAATCATGCGGAAGGATATGGCTGATTACGACGCCAATCCCGCCGACTACACCCAATCGCTGGGCTGCTGGCACGGATTCACCGCGCAGCAACTCGCCATGGCCGTCAAGCGCCACCGCGGCACCATGGACAAGTCCTACATCTATTTGAGCGGCTGGATGGTCGCGGCCCTTCGTAGTGAGTTCGGACCCCTGCCGGACCAGAGCATGCACGAAAA
>CAJWYI010000065.1 GCA_913049815.1 uncultured Gammaproteobacteria bacterium | reverse complement strand
TGCTCTGGTGGGTCTTGTTCTCCTGTTGGAGTAAATCGATCCTGCAGGCCGAACTTGCCCGTTACATTGTTCTCTCAGGTGATACCTATCTTCGGATGCTGAATCGGATTCCAGGCAAAATCCCAGGACCCAAACAGCCTTTTTCCTGGCCCATTGGACTGGGTCTCATCGGTTTCGCCACCGGCATCACGGCGCTAGGTGGGCTGATCGGTGGGGCAGGACTCGCGGTGTCACTGGTCCTTCCCGAGCTCCCAACGATCTATGCGGTGGCAGGACTTGCAGTCCTGACTGCAGCATTGCTGTGGACCGGACAATACAATTGTCTGCAATCCATCATGCTCTTGTTTGTGGTGTCGTTCACCCTGATCACGGTCACGAGTGCTCTGCTCATGCAGGATACCGACTACGCCACCACCGCCGCCGACATCATCAGTGGTTTCACGTTTGAGTGGCATGTGAGCTTCGCCGTAATGGCACTCGCCGCCTATGGGTTCACGGGTGTCAACGCAGGAGAAATCGCTGCCTATACCTACTGGTGCATCGAGAAGGGTTATCCCGCTCGCATTGGGCCTTTCGAAGACACGCCTGCCTGGTATGAACGTGCCCACGGCTGGCTGAAGGTTCTGCGAACCGATGTCTGGTTCACGCTGGTGATCCTCACCTGTGCAACCATCCCATTTTATTTCCTTGGTGCCGGTGTACTTCATAGCATCGGTGAAACGCCTGAGGGCACCGAAACCGTACGCAGGTTGTCTGCGATGTTCACCGAGGTGCTGGGTGCATGGTCTCTAATCCTATTTGCCATCGGGGCGTTCTGCATTCTGTATTCCAGTACGGTCGCCGCCGTCGCTGCAGGTGGGCGTTATATTCCCGACTACCTGATCGAACTAGGGTTCATGTCCCGGGAACGCGTTGACCTGCGTCACAAGATCATTCGCTGGTACGGTCTCATTGTTCCCTTCATTGGGCTGGGTATGTACTGGGGATTCCAAAATCCGGTATTGATGGTCACCATAGGAGCCTGTTTTGCTGCCTTCATGCTACCGATTCAGAGTGGTATCACCATCTATCTTCAAAAGAAGCGCCTACCTGAGGCAGTCCAGCCTCACTGGCCCGCCAAATATCTCCTACGGATTCTCTTTGTTGTTCAAGCCGTCCTGGCTGCACTGGTGATCTACTTCCCAATCCTGGGTGATTGACTCGTCAGATCGACCGTCGTGCATTCACTCAGCCGCTTCGTCTACAATCCGTGGTTTAGGTACGACGACACACTCCATTATGAATTTCGGCTTTACTGAAGAACAGACCCTGCTTCGTGAACAGGCCCGCCGTTTCCTGGATGACGAGGCCAGTATGAGCGTCGTACGGGAACTGATGCACTCGGATCAAGGTTTTTCTACTGCACAGTGGCAGCAATTGGCAAACCTCGGTTGGCTTGGACTGATCATCGATCCTGATCATGGGGGGGTCGGCCTTAACTGGGTGGACTTGATCGTTGTGCTCGAAGAGATGGGTCGCAGCCTGTATCCATCTCCCTTCATATCGACCACCTTGGCAGCATCGGTATTGGGTGATCTGGGATCCGATGAACAAAAGAAAGACTGGCTACCCGGGATGGCCACCGGGCAACAGATCGCGACACTGGCGTTGTTCGACCGACATGGGGATCCAATTGCGGAAAACATCACCCTTGCCGCAGAAGAGGCCGATGGACTGGTCCTGAACGGAACAAAACAGTTCGTTGCCGACGCGGGCAGCGCTGATCTCTTCATCACTGCTTGTCGATCTGGTGGTTCGTTAAAACTGGCGTTGATACCCCGTACTGCAGAAGGCGTCAGTGTGACTGCTACAGCGACGATGGATCGAACGAAAAGAACCGGGGCGCTCGAACTGTCAAATGTTCATGTTGCTGCCAATGATGTGATCAACCTCAGTAATGATGATCTATCTCGCATCGTGGACAAAGGGGTAGTCGCTATTACAGCCGAAATGGTCGGTGCTGGAGAGCAGGTGCTGGAGATCACAACGGGCTACGCTCGTGAACGCATCCAGTTTGGTCACCCTATCGGCAAGTACCAGGGTGTGAAACACACACTGGCAGACGTCTACGTCGACGTAGAGTCGTTCAAGTCGCTCGTGTATTACGCGGCATGGACAATCGATCACAGTCCTGAAGAGCTGCCGCGCTCCGCGTCACTGGCCAAAGCCTATGCATCAGATGCCTTCGCCGAGATCGGTATCAATGGCGTGCAGTTGCATGGTGCGATCGGGTTTACTGAAGAATATGATATCCAGCTCTACCTGAAGCGCTCCAAGTGGGCGAGACCGATATTCGGTGACTCGGACCACCACTATGAGCGAGTAGCCAGAATGGCGGGACTTTAACGAACGCTTAATGAATCGCACCCGACGGTTGCATCACACAAATCTAACCGAGATTGCCCATGGATTTCGAATACACTGAAGAAGAAGAAACTTTCCGCAAGGAAGTCCAGGGCTTCCTAGATGAAAATTTGCCACCGCGTGACCAGCGCGGCAAAGGTTTCATGTCCAACTGGCTGACCAAGGTGCGTGAGAAGCGCTGGGTGGGCTTTTCATGGCCTCCCGAAGTCGGTGGCGGTGGTGGCAACCTGATGCAACAGGTCATCCTCAAAGAAGAAATGTCCAAAAGACGGGCACCTCCTCTCGGTACCTGCATGATGGGACTTGCCTGGGTGGGTCCAGCCATCATTCAGTATGGTACTGAGGAGCAGAAGCAGCGTTTTATCCCCGACATTCTCGATAGCAAATATCACTGGTGCACCGGTTACTCGGAACCCAACGTCGGTAGCGATCTCGCCGCACTCCAATGCAAAGCGGTACGAGACGGTGATCATTATGTGATCAACGGTACCAAGATCTGGACAACGTTGGCTCCGATTGCAAGCTGGATCTCCATGCTTGTGCGGACCGACAACTTTGGCGATGCAGATGCCAAACATGAAGGTATCACGGCGCTGCTGGTCAAACTCGAAGATCCCGGCATAGAAATCCGTCCCATCGAGAACATGGCGGGCGACAAAGTGTTTGCTCAAATTTTCTTTGACAACGTGAAGGTACCGGTAGAAAACCGGCTCGGAGATGAAGGAAAAGGTTGGGCTGTGACTATCTCTTCGCTTGCGAGTGAACGGTCCAGCATCGGTGAGGTCACCTCCATGTACAGCAAACTCGAAACTCTGAAATCGTTGATAAAAACGACTGAGTACAACGGAAAACCCGCCAGCGAGAACCCCGAGGTCCGTCGTACCGTGGCACGTTTCGAGGCAAAGATTGAAGCGATGCGATTGAACGGTCTTCGTTACCTGACGCGCCAGATTAAAGGCGAACCGCTGTCCAGTGAAACGTCGGTGAACAAACTGCACCGAGCTTCCCTTGAAGTGGAAATGAGTGATTTCGCCCTGGAGGTGTTGGGTCCTGCAGGTCTGCAGCTCCGAGAACAGGGAGGCAGTGTAGACAACGGTAAGTGGGCGAACGACGCACTTGACTGGCCCAGTGTGGTAATTGGCGGTGGCACACCCAACATCCAGAAGAACATTGTTGGCGAGCGAATTCTGGGGTTACCTAAGGACTGATGGGGTTAGAGTTAGTGGCTGTCGCTGATCACAACCGATCAGGCTCAAGTTCTACCGAACGTCATAAAAGAACATTATAACGCCTTCCCAAAGCGAGTTGGGTCACACCATACCCTACTCTCGCATGCGGCCAATAGATCCGAGGCTGGGCAAGTTCCGGTTTCTCCAAGGCGGCAATCGCCTTTTCGGTGCCTACTAGGTGGTCGCGAGAAGCCGCCAGAGGGTCGCGGCGACAAGCGCATGATTGATCTCACCGCGAACCAATAAATCAGGTACCTCCAACATCGGCACCAGGGTCACTTCAGTCTGTTCACTCGCGGTATTTTGAATCTCACCGACCAAGGAGACATCCCAAGCAACATAGGTGTGGAGACGATTCGGAAAGAGCGCTGGGTTCGGGGTGATAGCACCCAAAGATTCGAGATTATCTGCCCGGTAGCCGGTTTCTTCGAGACACTCACGCGCCGCCGCTACCATGGGTTCTTCACCCGGATCTACCATGCCGCCAGGAATCTCGAGCGTAATCTCCTCTGTGCCATGACGATATTGACGAATACACACGAGTTCATTGTCGGCGGTGATCGGCACCAGGTTGACCCAGTCCACGCTGTCAATCACATAGAATGTATGGTCCTTACCCGTAAACGGTGACTGACATGTGTTCTCAAGCACCTTGACCACCCGACAGTCAGCTATTTCTTGAACGGCAGTTTTCTCCCAGATTTTGATGGTCATTTGTGACTCCGTCATCTTCCAATGTCATTCTACGACAGCCCCGTGACTGGGACTGCAGCACCATGCACCACACCTGCATCGTCTGATGCAAGAAAACCGACCACCTTTGCGATGTCGTCTGTCTTTGGCCACTTTAAATAGTCCGCAGAAGGCATGTCTGATCGGTTTCTGGGGGTATCCATAATACTCGGCATCACACAATTGACGTTGATGCCCTCGTCACGAAGTTCCTGCGCCATAGATTCCGTCAGGCGATGGACGGCGGCTTTCGAGGCGCTATAGGGTCCCATCAGCGCTCCGCCATCCAGGCCCGCCTTGGCAGCCACGTTTACAATCTTCCCACAGCCCTCATTATTCGCTGACCCCAACATGGCGGGTACCGCAGCGCTCACCATGTGCATGACGGAGCGTGTATTCAGTTCAAACAGGAAATTCCAGGTCTGGTCGGTCGTCTCATGGACCTTCTCACCCATCATGAATCCGCCAGCGATGTTGCAGAGTACGTCGATCCCGCCCCAGGCACTGGCCACTGCCTCAGCTGCCATACCACAGCTGACTCGATCGGTCAGGTCGCATGCCAGGTACAGATGTCGATCGTGTTTCTCGGGAAACACGTTATCCAAAATCTCATCCGACACGTCGATAACTGCAACGCGGTCTCCCATTTCCACAAAGTAGTCACGGACGGAATTTCCCAACGCACCGGCACCGCCGGTGACGATCACTCTTCGATCACTCATATTGTTACCTATTTTGATGTAGTCAGATATGTGGACGGATTCGCGTGGACGGATTATGCCGTCGAATTTGTCAAAATGGATCGGAAGGACTGCGATTCCGCAATCATTTTTGAAAACCGGCGCCTATGCGGAAGTACCGAAAATCGCCTTCAATATATAAAAGAAGATGATGGCTAGAATTGCGCCCGCAGGCAAGGTGACCAGCCAGGACGCAAAAATTGTCCCTACGACCTTGAGGTTCAGTGCAGCAATACCGCGCGCCAGTCCAACCCCCAAGACACCCCCTACCAGTGTATGTGTAGTAGATACGGGCAGGCTGTATCCGGACGCAATTACTACCGTAGAAGCGGCAGCCAACTCCGCCGCAAAACCACTACTGGGTGTGAGTTCGGTGATATGCGTGCCAATCGTACGAATGACCTTGTATCCGTAGGTCGCAAGACCAAGAACAATGCCGGTTCCACCCAGTAGGAGTATCCACCCCGGGATGGAAGATTTGGTACCAACCATACCCCCATTTTCAATGACGCTGTTGATTGCGGCGAGCGGTCCAATCGCGTTGGCTACGTCATTGGAGCCATGGGCAAACGCCATGGCACACGCGGTAAAGATCATCAGGACGCCAAAAGCCCGCTCAAGATTGACGATGTCACCCTGTTCAGAGCGCGTTACCCGTTTGATCCGCGACAGTCCATAGATGCCGATTAATGCAATGAACATCGCCGTCACCAACGAATAGATCAGCGCCTGTTGGAACGTCACTTCAAGACCGATATGTTTGAGCCCCTTGACCAGAGTGACCATCGACACGATATAACCAGCCAGGAAGATGTAGACAGGGACAAACCGTTTGGCCGCAACGTACGGATCGGTTGCACCAAAAATGAATTTCTTGACGCTCATATACAAAATGAAAGAGAGGGTTCCCGCCATGATCGGCGACACCACCCAACTTGAAGCAATCTCGGCCACCTTCGGCCACTGCACCGAGTCAAACCCGATACCCACGCAGGCAAAGCCGATAATGGCACCCACGATGCTGTGTGTGGTGGATACAGGCCAACCAAACGCTGTCGCCACCAATAGCCATGTTCCAGCCGCGAGCAAGGCCGCCAACATCCCGTAAACAAACAACTCCGGGGTATCCGCTAACGCTTCAGGGTCAACGATGCCTTTGCGAATGGTGGAGGTGACTTCGCCCCCCGCGAGATAGGCTCCCGCAAATTCAAAAACCATGGCAATAATGATGGCCTGTTTGATCGTGATGGCCTTCGCACCCACCGAGGTGCCCATGGCGTTGGCCACGTCATTCGCACCAACCCCCCAGGCCATGAAGATGCCAAACAGCACGGCCAGGATCAGTAAAATCATGCTGTAGTCGTCGATGATACCCATATAGCGTTTGCGTCCTCAGTCAGCGATTTCGTGGAGACGAGCCCAATTAACGAGCAATCAGTGTCAAAATCCTGCTGCCGACCGTTTGTGAGTGATTTGCGATGTCGCCGATCCATTCAATCGTCTGATACAAAAACATCACATCCACAGGATCGAGTGTTTTTTCAATCTCAAACAACTGATTGCGGACCCGAACCTCCTTACGATCGACATCGGTTTCTGCGTCGGAAAGGCGTTCAATGAGGTCCGTCATGGTCCCGATTTCGTGCACTGAGAATCCCGTCTCGACGAGCGCATTAATGCATTGCAGCGCCAGATTGGCAGTACCAATCGAACGTTCAAGTAATAAAAGGAAAACGTCCCGCATCGGCCCCGGAATGACCATACGCCTTCCATACATCAAACCGGAGATATCACGGGCGACATTGGGGACCCTCTCTTGAGCATGTAAGAGTTCCAGGAGATCCGCCCGTGAGACAGGCATCAGAAATCCACGAGGCAGGTTCAGGCGGATTTCACGCTTGATCGCATCGGCACTTTCTTCAAGTTCATGGATTTCCTGAACTGCTTTGCTGGCTGAATCCCAGTCTTCTTCCAGCACCCGATGCACAAAACCCATCAGTTCGCTGCTGCAGGTCGCGGCGATCTTCATGTGTTCCTGCATGGGATAGAACGGGGATCGACCGAAGAGTTTGGGGAAGATGCTGTCCGGCATAAATACGACCACCTCGTTAGAATTATTATAAAGTAGAAAGGACGCCTGGTGCAGATTATCGACCTGGCTGCAGCCATATGATGCCCGATTTTATACCGGAGAAGAAAAAATTAAACAGACCTAAAACGTCCCTTAACCCAATCTTTATGCTGTCTAAGGGGTCAGCTTTCAAAACATTACAGGACCGGATGTGATATAACGGCGCGGTTTCAAATTCGGACACTTCCTCCGGCCTTTTGACCTTGACCATTCAGCACCACCAAAGATTCGCCGATCATCTTGCAATGGTTTTTTTCGGCACCTGCTTGTTGCATTGCCTAACGCTTCCCCTGCTGGTGACTCTCTTCCCGATTGCGCAGTCCGCATTTTTGGACGAAGCGATGTTCCATCTTCTAATGCTTGTACTGATCCTGCCAACCAGTCTGCTCGCACTATCAACCGGATGTTTCAGGCACACGGACCGGCTGACGATCAGTCTCGGAAGTATTGGTCTCGCAGTACTGACCGTGACGTCACTGTTCGGACACAAACTTTTTGGCCTGAACGGTGAAAGAATCGTGACCAGTATTGGAGGTGTCATCCTCGCCGCGGGTCACATTAGGAATTGTCTGTTGTGTCGACAGCACGATTGCGACCACGAACATGATGACCATCGCATTCATGATCACTCCGTGGAGCAACTTTGATTCCTCTCGAAATTGCGGTCACGCCCTGGCGATTGGGTAACGCAGCGTCCCTTGCCGAACAGGGCGCATTCGCAGAGCAGCTTGATTTCCACTCGTTCTGGTTACCCGAAAACCACTTTGGTGACGAGCGAAGTATCCCGTCGCCACTCACGCTACTTGCCGCTGTCGCTGCAAGGACCACGAAGATCAGACTCGGTTCGACGTCCTATCTCTTGCCCATACGCCACCCACTGCAGGCCGCTGAGGAAGTTGCCGTACTCGACCATCTCTCTGAGGGTCGCGTGATACTCGGGATTGGTCGCGGCATGGATCCCAGGATGTTTAGTGCGTTTGGCGTAAACCCAAAACGAAAACGCTCAATATTCAATGAACACCTGGCGATCATGAAACGTGCCTGGGCTGGAAAACCCATCGCGCTCGACAGTGGTGAGACCGTGACGCTCGCTCCGCTCCCCGTCCAACAGCCACATCCCGAACTCTGGATCGCCGCTTTTGGACCACTAGCGCTCAAACAGGCTGGACAATTGGGGCTGCCCTACCTCGCATCGCCGGGCGAAACAGTTGAAAAGCTAAAGGCAAACTACAGTGTTTTCAAAACGGCTTGTGTCGAGTCAGGTCAGACAGTCCCTACGATCACGCCAGTAATGCGGACCCTATTCGTCAGTGAATCTCCAACCGTCGTTGATCGGGTCAGGACCGGCCTCGCGGCTTCCCCATCACGGGAACCAGCAGCTGTCGAGGACTGGGCCATCATAGGTTCAAAACGTCAGGTCGCAGATCAGATCATGCAGCTAAGGGCGGCTCTGGGTGTCACACATCTCGTCGCGAGAGGCCGATTGCCCGCCGTTGATACGCCAGATCTGATGCGTTCACTGGAGTCCCTTGCAGATATCAGGGACACATTGCTCGACTGACCTAGTCAATCACCTTGATTAACTGACCGGGTGCAGGCTGACCTTTAGGATAAAGATCATTGATAACTCTCAGTTTGTCGAGCGCGTAGTTCGTGATCGGCGATTCAGCCGCAAGTGACTCCATGGTCGTGCCGGGCTCGGCTCTGACGATCTGTATCTGCGGTCGGCGTGCTTCTTCGTAGTCCTGTTTATCCATCCGCTCGAAACTGAAAATCGTACTAATAAATGCCCTGTCGGAAGCAATTTTGGTCAGATCATATTGTCCTGCACCGGCAAGAAGGTACGCCATGCGTCGACGGTCGTCCGCGACAACCGCGAACCGCATGGGGCGAATCCCAAAAGGCGTTTGAGCACGATCAGCTATGCCGATGTAAGCAGGCATGCCACCAATGGTAATCGTGCGACCTTCTCGAATCTTCAGACCCATACCGCTGACAAAGTCGTCAATCGAAACACCCCGCTTTTTGGGGGTTGTTGTCAGAGACAACATTGCATCTGATGTCTGCGAAGCTGCCTGTATCCCAACCGCCAACGCTTCGACCCTCCACGCAGCAGGAAACGACATCTTTACGCCCAATTTTGGATGGTAGTATCGGTTTTTCCTTAAGATACCTGCCCGCTGAACATCTCCGTAGCTCATCCCATTCAGTCGATCCAGAAACTCGTCCTGTTGTATGAACTCGTCGTAGTCGACCCGCAATGCGGACGCCTGCTCTATGGCTTCGCGGTAACGTTTATCGTTATCCGGATGCGAGGAAAGAAAACCATGATAGACCCGAGGTGGACGATTCTCTAACCTCGCCTGAGCAATCTCAATACGGTCGGCATTTTTCAGAACTTCGATCGTCTTTAGCATTGCGTCGGGGGAATAACCCGCCTTTGCCATGTATTCGGCACCAATTCGATCAGCATCAAGCTCAAACTCACGCTTGTATCCCATCAAAGCGGTCTGATTCACGATTTGACCCATCTGGTAGAGTCCAGGAACACCGCTTAACACCTGTGCCGCCTGGTTGACACCTTCCATAAACGTCTGTCGGTTCTTCGCCCTGATCCCATGCTTCTCAGTGACGTGTGCAATTTCATGACCCAGAACTGCCGCCAGTTCAGATTCCGAGTTCATGTGCGTCAAGATCCCGCGCGTGACGTAGACGAACCCCCCAGGCAGGGCAAACGCGTTGATCATCTCGTCATTCAGAATCGTAAACGTGTATTCAAGTTCGGGTCGGCTACTCTGTTCAGCAATACGCTGTCCAACCTTGTTAACGTATTCATTCAGTTCTTTGTTGTTATACACCCCATACTGGGCAATGATTTTTTGGTGCTCTTCCTGTCCGAGTTCGATTTCCTTCTTTTCTGACATCGCATGCACTGGGCCCATCGGGAGAGCGAATGCCACCATCAGGGCAATCGCCGCCCAACGGACCGTAGCAATACGCCCTGTTTCGCGCCTGTTTGACAAACTGTTCAGTGACATAGGTAATTTCCCTCCACTGTGCGATTTTAGCTCGACGAACCTGATCGGAAACTGAACGAAACCGACCAATATCTGGTCTATTATGAGGACTCCTATACTTCGACAGAATTGCGCAGATAACATTCCATGACGAAAGCGCTGCGACACATAATAGCGTTATGCCTGGCGAGTATCGGCTTGTCGGTTAACTCTGTGTTGTCCGCTTCCGACGCTATAGTCCCTCGCTCAGAACCGCTCGTTGTCACTCGTCCTGTTTCCGAACAGGATCGACTCTCGAGGGAATTTCCAGACGATCCCACCGTACCCGATACCGAGACTGCAATCGCTGACATCACACGCTCAGAAGGTCGATTCAGTTATACACTCATAGACCCACTAACGCACCAATATGAAGCGGCCATCAAAGCCGGCGATCTGGCGGTTGCCCGAGAGACCCTGCTAGCGATCCAACACCTTATGCATCGAGAGTATGGCGTGCTTGCTCCACGTCAAAGATCAGTGCTCGACAAACTCGCAAACGTTCAGTTGCGTTCAAGACAAGCCGAAGAGGCGGACAACACCTACCGCCTCTCTCACTATATTGCGATGAAGCAGTACGAGGACGATTGGTCGTTCATCGCACCGGAACTGCATTCGTTGATTGAATGGCAGATTACAACCGGACAATTCAGGCGGGCTCGAAGATCACTCAGGGAAGCGACCGATCTGGCCGAGGATGAAGGCGATACCTACTCCCTCGCAAACTTCATGATTCAGTCTGCACAGCTCCGTGAGTTCTCCTGGTATTGTTGCAACCGCAAGTACATAAATCGAGCGATCGACCTTCTTGAAACGCTCCCCGATGATCCAGATACCGCGCCACTCCATACCCAGATCGCCGACTTGCTGGTCGCCGAGAACGATATCAAAGGCGCGCAATATCATTACGAACGTGCCAACCGTCTCAAAGCTGACAAGGAATATTCCAAACCGCAACCGCTGCCTGGTAAATACATCCTGCCGTATAGAATCAATGATTCGTTGCCTGCCTTCTCGGTCATCGAACGCAACGATGTGACCAATCGCGGTTTAAGTAGTCGTCGCACCGCAGTACCCGACCGATCCAGCCCAATACCTCCGGACCTTGATCCCGCGATGGTCTGGGAGACTCAGATCCAGGCAGGTCAGCTTCCCAAGGTCGCCCGATTACTACCCGATCCGACAGCGGGCGGCGTTGTCCTGAACCGAAATCGACAGGATCCCACGAGCAGTCGCCAGGTCTACTTTGTCGGTACACCGATCGAGTTTGTTGAGTCGCAAATTTATTTTGCGCTCCCCCGGTCACAGAAAAATGTGGACGCACTCACCAACATGTCTCTCTCATTTAAGATCACTGTCACACGTGATGGCCGTGTACGCGACATCACTGCCATCGGTGAAGCCAGGCGATCTCCGCTTTTCAACACTGTCCGGCGTGCATTACGCGTTCTCCGCTTCCGTCCTGCGCTTGTCAACGGCAGACCTGTCGAACAGATCCTTGAGTTTACGCAAACATTCCCACCTGTACTCGCTCCGAGGAAGAAGGATCTGGAGAACAGCAACAAATCACGGTCACCCGACGTCCAGACATCAGCGGCGACGATAGACCGAGCACCAGGGTAACCTAAGTGATCTCTCTCTTGCCCCAACGTCATTACATGGTGGCAAAGATTTGGGCTGGCACGGCCGGCGTGTTTGTATTGACCATGCTGCTCTCCGAGTCTATCGCACAACCTCGTAACTGGACCCTCAAACCTGATTTCAACTTCGCAGAGTATCTAGACACCAGTATTCCCATCCCAAGCGATATCGACGTACGCCCCAAATCTGCTGATCTCACGTCCAACCTTGCGCGATATGCAAAATGGATTAAAAGCCAGGGTCCCAGAATACCCAGGCCACGGACCCACTTGACAAACCTTGCCGTTATGCTGGTCGAGGCTGACCGGGACGATGAGAGTATCGCTCAGCTCGAGATCCTGGTCCGTCTACCAGGACGATTCGACCCAGTCCTGCAGAGTCGACGATTTATGTTTCTGGGTGATCTGAGATTTCATGCGGGTGAATACGACACTGCGGTGGATGCTTATCGAACCGCCCAGCAGTTGACCCATCTCCACGCCGGCGTGCTCGACGACAATCAGATCGTAGCTGTAAACCGGATCATTCGTGCCAAGCTCCAAATCATGAATGGTGATCCCCTCAAGCAACAGTTCGATTGGCTTGAAACGATAGATACTGACCAGCAGTTCACGCTGTTCGTCCATGAACGAGAGCACGGACTCGGGAGCGCCCCCTACATCGAGCGACTACTCACTGTTGCCGACTATCTGCAGGAATCAGCATTAGCGCTCAGGCTTCCATTGGTTCGGCAGAGCACCTCCGCAGCCAGGAGTAGCGATGAAGACAGCATCATGCGTACCATCTATTCCGAAAATCGAACCCTTGTGGATAACGTTCTACAGGTCCGACAAAATAGATTCAGGGAAGCTACTCAATACTACACGACTGCCATCGACGCTCTTGAAGACAGACTTGGGTCAGATCACCCTTCACTGATCATGCCGCTCACCCGCCTCGCAGAGGCACACTCTCGGAGAAATCAACATCGCCAGTCTCGTATCCTGAGACAACGGGTTGTGGATATTGCGGTTCAGTCACCGCTCGATGTTGCTGACCAGGTTGGCATCGTCATCGGAGCGGCTGATGCACTACACCGACGTGGTGACGATACCGCCATGAAGTATTACAAAATGGCCTGGGACATGCTTTCGAATCCGGACGATGCCCCGTTAAGAGAGCAGGTGCTCGGTGAACCACAACTGATATCGAGACCGCTGGAGGAGATCCGACTCCGAACACTCCCCCAAAAGCCCCCTGTTCTGATTGTGAGTTTCAATATTCCGCCTAACGGCCAACCCACCGGTGTCATGATTGTCGAAAGCACTGTAAACGTCGTTCGGCAGCGTTCGTGGATCTCAAAAGTTGAACGTCTGGTCTATCGTCCACGTTGGGGTGAAGACGGCCCGCTTACCTATACTGGCATCGAGCAACAAGCCAGATTCATCCTGCCGTCAAAACGTTAGACTCAGGACTCTTCGGTCATTAAAAATTCTTTCAATTGGTTTGCCAGGGCCTTGCAAGCTGCATTGCCTGGACGAGCAACCAGGGGGATGGGCAGGATGACACCAGCAATATACGACGTTCCTGTCGCGTCCGCGCTGATCGCGCCAGCACTGATCATGTTCTCAAGGTCCCAAATGGACGCTTCGTAGGATGCATCCTGCTCCCAGAAGCTCACCCCAAAGCATCCCCCACCAACAGTAGTCAGGGTACAGGCGAGGCTTCCGCCCTTCCCTGTCGTCACGGTGTCGCCATTGATCCATGCGATGTAACGGACTTGGTTGGTTTCGACCTGATCACGAACACCCGGTTGCGCAAACAACTTCACCAGTTCATCGACATTCGTTGGTGCG
>CAJWYI010000064.1 GCA_913049815.1 uncultured Gammaproteobacteria bacterium | reverse complement strand
ATCGATAATGGTGTTCAAGATTATTTCATCCCCCATTTTGGGCAACATGGCGAACCGTCAGCATGACGACCAGTCACGTATCGCGTGGTTTCAGCATGCTGTCGACATGGGTATACCGCGCCGCTCTGCGATTTAAGCTGAGCAGAGAGTCAACTGGGTCAGGTGTTCGGCAACAGTGATTATGTGCAGATTTTCAGTAAGGTCGGGTTGCGATGGAACGACGATGCGGGCCGATTTATGGGGCGAGCTCTCGTAATCAATTTAAGGAATTGATGGAGGCGAGAACCTTCACGTTCTCGCAGGAATCATTGCTGGAGCTAGATACAGCGCTTTCACAGTGGCGTGCGTCACTGTTCAACAAACGGTTGAAGATGTCGCTAAGCGGTTGTTGGGGCGTGCCGGTCAGGTTTAGCCCGAGGCAGACTCAGGACTACGGAGTGTTCGTGCAAGGAAACTCGTTAGTGGCTGTTTGGTGTAAGACCCTGAGGCCCGACGTCGAGTCGGGCTCAGGGTGACCTGACTGAAGGTCAGGTCACTTCCATCCGGATCGCGCGTTCGGACCGCTGGGGAATGGGCCAGCAGGCCAGCGGAAACCAAGTGTCATGGCAGTATTCACATCTTCGGCGGTACCGACACCTTCTTCGATTAGCTTCATGGCTTCCTTGCGAACTGCCGCCATGATGCGATTGCCAATGAAACCGGTATCACCAGGAACGTCCTTTAGACGAATTGGTGTCTTACCCCAAGACTCACTCATTTCTACGATCAAATCTTCAACGGCCTTGTCGGTTTCTTCAGTACTGGTCACTTCAACCAGTTTCATGATGTTCGCCGGGCTGAAAAGATGCATCCCGATGAAGCGATCCTTACGGTTGGTCACTGCAGCGAGATCTGCAATGGTGAACATAGACGTGTTGCTGGCAAAAATCGCTTCCGGCTTGACTACGCCGTCCATCTCTTCCCAGACCTTGAGCTTGAGAGGTTTGTTTTCGATGGCGCCATCTGCACCACCGCCAATGGCTTCGATAATCAGATCACAGTCTTTCAGGTCGTTGACGTCAGTGGTGTAACTGAGCAACGACATGGCTTTGTCCGACTCATCCTGGGTCATCTTCCCCATCTTGACGGCATTGTTGAAACCAAAACGGGCGTTGAGAATGGTGTCCTTGGTGCTCTCCAGGATTTCATCGGATAGATCTCTAATGATGACCGCTTGTCCTGCCTGAATGGCGCATTGTGCAATGCCGCCGCCCATGACCCCAGCACCGAGGATGCCGATGGATTTGATGTCTGAAAGATTCATGTGTTGTTCCTCAAATGGGTTCCGTGACCGTATTCCTGAAACAGATGGATTCGAACCGCCTGATTCGGAGAGGCCCTAAAAAAGGACTTGGAGTGTAGCATGGTCGAATAGACCTTGCGTCTGCGTTTGGTCACTACAGCGACAGATGTTTAGAGTTTGACGATCGGTTCCGGTCGTCCTTTTGCGGGGACGTGTAGCTCAATGGTGGCGCCGTCATGAAGTGGGTCTGGATCAGATAAACCTACCGATGCCGACGTCGTGACGATGCGATCAAGGTCTGGCCCGACAAACGATGGACAGGTCGGTTGTCGGACCGGAACTTTGTACGCATGGATGCGTTCTCCTGCCGGACTGTAGACATCGATCGAAGATCCTCCCCAGCGGGCGTTCCAGAGGTTACCTTCCGAATCTGTCACACTGCCGTCGGGCCCTCCCGGGACACCTTCAACCTTGACGAACACACGGGCTTTCCCAGAGATCTCACCAGTCTTTGGATCTGTTGGCACCTTCATGATGCTCATCGTGGGTGTGTCAGTGTAGTAGGCGAATGTGCCATCTGCCGCAAAGCAGATGGAGTTCGGCGTAACGACATCCTCGATCATGAGGCTGAGTTCGCCTTCGAACAGACGATAGATGGCACCAGGACGCCCACGGCCGTCTTTGGCCATGGTACCAATCCAGAACGCGCCGCTCGGATGCACCCGCCCATCATTGGCGCGCATCTCATCGTCGTGGGGAAATGCAATCAGTGTTTCCTGGACCCCGGTATCAAGATTCAGAGTTCGCATATCGGTCTCGGTCGCGAGCAAAACCGTTGCGTCATCAACGATACCAGCTGCGGACGGTAGTACTTCCAACACGGTTACACGTGTGATGTTTTCGTCCCAAGCGCGTTCATAGAGGCGCGCTTCATTGATATCGACCCAGATCAGACTGCCGCGCAAGTGGTGGGTCAGAGGACCTTCTCCCAGGGACAGGATCTCACCGGACCAGATTGATGTTTCGCTCATATCTATGCTCCGTAACTTTCTCGGGGTTTCACCAGCCTCAAGGATTCATAGAACCGTCGTTGCAGCATCCACCCGCGTGGTCCTCCTCCCAGTCCAGGGTTTTCGCAGCATCCCGGTGTCCAGCCCAGATGTCGATTACCGGTTCACTCTCGATGGTGACGGCAAAAGAAGCTCCAATATCGTCTTTTTCGCTGAAGTTGCGCTCAAATGCGTCGCGGACAGCAGCGAATTTCTCATCAAAGTGGCCATGGGTTTCCATCATATGCTCCGTCTAATGCCCGACGGATCGTATGTGAGTCAGTTAAGGGTTACAAATGGATTCGAAAACAGTGGCTCCAAGTTCAGTATAATGACCGGCAATTCAAGCGCGATTGCCTGTGGAAACATGATATGAGTACCCAGCCGAAGGATGTCAGCCAGGTCCCTGAAGAGTTCTTGTCAGAGAACGTCGAAGCCCTGTCGACTGAAGAAGATCAGATGAAGGATGCCCAGTGGTTCGCTTCTGGAGAACCATTCCGATCTATGCACGTGAACAATCCTTGGCTTAGACCACCTGTTGGAGGCAATGGTGTCCCTGCAACGCGTCCCGACGGCTCACTCTCTGAACCGTTCCAGTGTCCGCTCTATGACGCGGGTCGCAGTGCAGAGGGAGGCGGGTTGAACGGTACTCCCTACTACGACACAACCGTGCCGCGAAAGCACAACTACTGGAAGGTGTTTGATGATCTGCCGGTAGAGACCAAGGACATCAATAGAGCGCGTCGGGATCTCCAGAAATATGGCTATTGTCTGATCGAGGATGCGATGAGTGAATACCAGCGCAGCTACATGCGGGATCGTCTGGATGAGCAAGCACGCGCCGAACGTGAGTGTGGTCTTGCCGATATGTCCCCGCACTTTCACATCATGTGGACCCTGGTCAACAAGGGCGATTGCTTCGCAAAGTGTATCGAATTCAGCCCCGAGTGGGTGCAGGGTGGTCCTTTGATTGAGCAGTTGAACAAGGAACTGCTGGGGCCGGGTCACTACGCATATTCGTTTGCGTCCAACATTGCTCGTCCGGGTAGCTATCCGCAGAACCTGCATCAGGATTCCGGTGCGATTCACCCAATCCAGACCCCGGGTGCACCGGTTCTAGTAAACACTGTTTACATCATGCAGGACGTTAACGAGGTGAACGGTGGGACATTGGTGATCCCTACCAGTCATCGACTGGTTTCGCAGACAACGCCGGGTGAAGAGGTGGGCCCGCTGCCGCCCGCGGTGAATGTTGAGGCGAAGGGCGGGACGGTCATGCTGATGGATGGTCGCCTGCTGCACGGTACCGGCGTCAACCACACGGATGAATGGCGATATATCATGACCAACTCTAATGTTAAGCCGTGGATGCGGCAACAGGAGAACTGGCAGCTGTCCGTTGATCCAGAAGTCCTCGAAAATGCCTCTGACAAACTGCTGCAGCGCATGGGTTACTTCTCGTCCGGGTTGCTCGAAATCGGATCCTACTCCGGTCCGAAGACTACGCTGGCTGTTCGACTGGCACTGGATGAGGGCAAGTATCAGCGCATCCGATCCATGTCATCTCCGGTACCGGATGATGTCAAAGAGGGACTGACGATTCATCAGATGAAGCGCCGGATTGACGCGGCGCGCGCAGCGAAGGCGGATTAATCTGATTGATTGCTCATTTGTATCCCCGGCAACCGCCGGGTCAGGCGGTGATCATGATGGAACGACCACATCATGCGGCATATAGCTGCCGGTGCTGATCCTTCACGTCGCGATGATTTCTACCATGCCAATGCTGTGGGATGGGCGCGCTTCCACGGCGGTCCCTAGATTGCAGAAAGACATGAGGCAATCTCGGCCTCGTATCAATCAGTCCTGAGGGTTGTATCCGGTCACGGGGGTGACAAGTTCGACACGGTGCTTGCGGGTGAAAACGTCATCGTGCCACTGCGAAAGATTGATGATGATCACCACGATCATAGTTTGAATCTGGATAGACTCACGTGCAATGGCGTGGTGGTCGTCGTGTATGTTGATAGTGCGTTGGCCACCGTGGATCAGCCCGAAGAGAAGGAGGGATAGATCATCTTGGATCTTGAATGTAATGGGGTTGCCCACAGCAAAGCCTAAGGATCTCCCACACATGGCACTACAGACCTTAATCATCGCACTCATTAGCTGCCCGTAGATTCTTCCGCATACGGATCAGAGTGACCCAGAAACTCTTGGTGTATGCTTGCGCAGGAATGCCAGCACATTGGCAACCGTGTTGTCATTCTCTGGATCTTTCCACTCTTCGATCAAAGTGGCATTCGGTGCCAGGGATGCGATCTCCCTTGAGGTTACTTCTGGATGGAAGACGTCGGTCCCCATCAGGACCAGCATTGGAATTTCACAACTCGCCACAAATTCACGCGACACGTTATACACAAATTCGCCATCGAACATATTGCTGCGGAACTTTACCCAATCCTGCTCTGATACCTCCGGTCGATTCGGTCTCAAGGCGTTGGCCCAGCCGTCATAGAGGTCGTAGAAAGTATCACGGTTATTATCGGCACCGATCGATTGCTGGAGGACAGCGGCACAAACACGTTCAGGTTGGGCTTCCATCAAGCCCAGACAATAGGGCCCACCGATGCAGCCACCCAGCACGTGACAGTGGTTGATGTTCAGGTGGTCAAGCAGAGCAATGTGATCATTGGTGTAAGTCGTCCAGTCGTCTGCGCCGGATATCGGCGCGGTCGACTTGCCCGCGTTGCGCTGATCCATCGCGATGATTTTATAGTGTGGCGTCAGAGCGGTGATCGGGTTCCATTCAGAACCACTGGTCCAGATCGGTATTGATGAACGCATACCACCGGGTGCAAACAGCAGGATGGGATACCCTTCGCCGTGAATTTCGTAGTAGATCGAGATGTCGTCACGTTCAAAGTAGGGCATGGAGTCGTCGTCTATTTAATGAGAGGTCCATTTGATCTTGCCGGATCCAGTCTGGCAAGGTCTGTCTGCAAATTTTGCCAATCACGAGGCGTTCATCAATGAAGCTACTCTCCGACGAGCAGGTTCGCGAGTTCATCACTAACGGATTTATCGTGTTGCAGCCTGATGTTGATCCGTCGTTGCATGCACACATCGACCGGCAGGTGCAGGCAACGTTTACTTATGAGTCGTGGTTTGGCAACAATATCGGAGCTCGAATACCTGCACTCTTTGACATTGTTCGCTCGCCGGTTATTGACGGCGCCCTCCAGGTGCTCGCAGGACCTGACTATCTGGTGCATCCGCATCGGGCAATACATCACAGCACGCCGGTTGAGAACCAGTCGATCAGCTACGATGATGCGGATAACGGGCCGACCATGGGAAAAGGATCCAACGCTGGATCAGGATGGCATCAGGATGCGCACAGTCCACTTGCCCGCGCAAGGCACCATCTGCCGCGATTTCTCATTGGTTTCTACTTCCCGAGGGAGACGCCGCGAGAGATGGGCCCGACTCGTGTTCAGGCTGGTAGCTACCTGTATCCTCATCCAATCCAGCCTCGTCATGTTGTATTACCTGAACGTATGCCAGAGGGAAGTTTTGTTCTCCTACATTTTGATATGGTCCATGCGGCTTTCCCTAACTACACAGACATCGATCGCAACATGGTGAAGTTCGTATTCGCTCGAACGCGGATCCCTGACAAACCGCTCTGGGACAACCGTGAGAGCGAATGGAAGCGACCCAAAAGGTGCATTCCTGACGATGAAGGTGATATGGCTTGGTCGTACATCTGGAGCTGGTTACGTGGTGCATCCTGGGCTCCTTGTGACGTGGCCGGTAATTCCAACGCGCAAGATAGCCCCTTTTTAGTTTTGTCTGCTATCTATCAGGATGCTGTCACGGCGAACGTAGATGAGCTTATCTCCAAACTACGTGAACACGGTGGGCAAAACCTCCACCAACGCACGCTGCGTAAGGACAAAGACGGGAAGGTTCTGCCGGTTGATGCAGTAAAGGACGATCCGCGTCGCTGGAACGAACGCGCCATAGTGATGGAGGATGTCACCTATAGCCTGGCTGCCGCAGGCAAACGAGCCGTTCCTGCGCTCTGTGAACTCTTGGACGAACCTGATCCGTGGATGCAGATCAACGCGGTTTTTGCTTTGGGGGAGATCGGTGATCCTGCTGCTGTTGCCATTCCGAAGCTGGTCTCGTTGCTTAGATCCACTGAAGCGACGGTGGTACGACAGGTTCTTGATGCACTGGCGTTGATCGGACAGCCTGTCGACGAAGCGCTATCCGTTTTTGACCGCCTCTTATTCGAAGAAACACCTGGATGGCAGGAGGTGCTGGTTGGTCGTGGCTGGACGGCGCAGGACCAGGTGCGTATGAACGTGGTGCATGCGATGCTCAGCGGGCTGTATAACGGGACTGATCGTCATACTCTGGAGCGTCTAGCACGCGCTGCGCTAGATGATCGATGTGGATACGTGGCGGCTATCGCTGTCGAGTTGCTACGCAGGCTGGGGACACCAACGGCAATAGAAAGCGCGATGGACTTCTTGATGGCACGTAGGTTTGATGACACCTTGCGTGGCCGAAAGAAGCCGTTTTGATCGAAGTGGAGAACTGAAGTCATGGAGACTTTCGCACTGGCAACGGCAGAGAATCATATCGGTGAACCACTAGGTGTCAGTGACTGGGTAGACATCGATCAGGTACAGGTGAATGTTTTTGGTGAAGTGACGCGCTGGCGAACGCCCGGACATTGCGATCCTGAATACGCAAAGAACACACGCTATGGCGGTACGCTGATGCACGGCTTCCACGTGGGGTCGTTATTGTCGCACTTCTATCGGAGCACAGGGTTGTGGCCAGTCGATGGGACGTCGCCGCTCAACTATGGTCTCGATAAAGTTCGAGTCCTGCAACCAATCCTCATCGATGATGGTATCCGGCTGAGATCGCATATCGGATTGCTTGATGTTACTGCCAAAGGGCGCGGCGAGTATCTTCTGAAGACCAGTCACTACATCGAAGTAAAGGAGGTGGTGGATCACGTCATGTACGTGGAGTATCTGACCTATTGGTTCCCGATCCCTAAACAAAATTCTGGCAATGACTGAGGTGATTGCGATGTCAGTGAATGATCGACCGGATCAATTTACGGAAACAAAACACTGTTTTGAGAAGCCAGCCGCCACCTTCATGATGTTGTTTGCGGAAGATGGTAGTTTCTTATCTGCCGATGATTTCGGCATTTTGGGGATTGGAGAGGCCATCTCGGATCATGCGATGTGGCAGCGAAATGGGGCGATTCTCAAACACGTCTTCTCTGATCTTGAGTTGGAAATGACAGAGGCCGATGGTGGTGTGCATCTTATCTGTGGTCCAGAAACTGTGACGGCCCAGGGCTCGACGGACGGGGTAGCCGGGACTTTCGTCCTTCGGCAAGGTCCTGCTCAGCTACCATCTGATCATCTACGTCACCTGCAACAACATGGTTGGGTGTGTTTGCCCTCAATTCTGGCGCCAGAGATTGTCACCGGTCTGCAGCGCATCGCGTGTAGTGATGAGTTTGAGGGTCGAGAACCCGAACTACGTCGTCAGATTGTGCAGGATGTTGCGCTCGCAAAAACCGCAGTTGAACCGTTATCGCTGTGGCTCAGTCGTCAATACATGAAAACGCATGAGATCAAACTGGCGCATGCACCCGGTGTGAACGTGCTCACCACTGACGATGGTAAACGCGCAGTTCAGGGTTGGCATTCTGACTATCCGTATCACTGGGGTATTAATGCGGCAGGTAAAGTGCCGACGCCAAGCGGTGAGACTGTCATGGGTGTACAACGCATTGTTTGCGTTTCGGAGTATACGGCGGAGGGAGGCGCAACGGCCTTTAAGCTGGGGTCGCATGTGCATGATCGTGGACCACCAGAAAATTGGGGGTTGGCGCGAGACACCTACCGTCCTGGTCATCGAGCAGAAAATGGACTGCCCTACGGAGGTCCCGACGCTGACATTATTGAGGCGCCTGCGGGCAGCGTCATCATTTTTGATACGCGCACGTGGCATCGTGCAGGGATCAATCGTCAGAAGAAAGGACGAGCTGCGTTGTTGATGGACACGACGCCGGCTTACATCATTCCGTACTCGGATACGGGACCGGACTATCAGGCGTTGCTCGAGAGTGAAGTCCATGAACAACTCTCTGGGGTTGAGCAACGTGAGTTGCGCCGGTTCATGGTGCACCGGTTCCTGGGACCGGCTGGGCCGCAATCGGTGATTGGTACCAATGAGATTTTGTCGGAAACGGTGCCGCGAGAATGAGGTGCATTCCGAACGGTCGGGTATAACGTTTTGATCTCGGATAGTTCTGGTTGGCATCAGAAAAGATCAGCTGACGAGTTATTCCTGGCTGACCCTGGCCGTCGTAGATGCTGACGACCTGCACTGGCCTACTTGTTATGTGGTCGCAAGGGCGGTTTGGGAGTATCTGATCGATGAAAAGGTCTATCCGTAATCGACGTGATTCGTAACGACCGACCTGTGTCGTATTGGCTAGGGAACTGGGTACCCTGCCGGATGGGACCGGGGTCAGGTTATGACGGATTTTGAGTGATTTTTTTTTGATTGCGTTAAGCTGGCAGGCCCCTTTGATGGCACCACGGAAGGTTGTGAGTTCAGTCCAAAGACAGGTGGTCGGTGGAGGCCTGAAAAAGGTCCTGTACACCCTTGCAAAAGTACGTGAAATGGGTGTCGCCCGCGCCACTAAAACGCTCGTTTCCAACAATACCTGCAAGGCGTGTGGTCTCGGCATGGGTGGTCAGCTGGGCGGTATGACTAACGAACTCGGGGAGTTTCCCTCCGTTTGCAACAAAAGTGTCCAGGCACAATCCACCGATACGCAACCCTCGATTCCAAATGCGATTTTTGATCACACCATCTCTGAATTACAGGAACTGAACGAACGCGAGCTGGCATCTCTGGGCAGACTGAACACGCCATTGTTCAAAGCCGCTGGAGCAGATCGGTTTACACCGATTGACTGGCGTATGGCGCTTTTCCTGACAGCGGAACGCCTTAAGAGAACGGATCCCTCTCGTTCGTTTTTCTACAGCTCCGGACGTTCGTCCAATGAGGCAGCTTTTGTACTCCAATTGTTTGCGCGACTGTTTGGCACCAACAACATCAATAACTGTTCCTACTATTGCCATCAGGCGACGGGTGTTGCTTTAGGGGCCACGATTGGGTCGGGCACAGCGACTGTTGAACTGTCAGATCTCGCCCACTGTGACCTGATTTTTGTGGTAGGTGCAAATCCAGCCTCCAATCATCCTCGGCTGCTACATCAGTTGAAGGCATGTCGGGATCGGGGGGGCGATGTCATTGTGATCAATCCTGCGCGCGAGCCAGGGCTGGTGAAATTTGCGGTGCCGAAGAGTCCCGGTTCGATGATCGCGGGTGGCACAGAGATCGCGTCGCTGTATCTTCAGCCCAATATCGGTACCGACCAGATGTTGTTGGCTGGAATTGCCAAAGCGGTGCTGGCATCAGGGAATGACGAGTCGGAGTATATCGATCGATATACGATCGGGTTTTCCGACTATGCTGCTTCGTTAGTGAAGCTGTCCTGGAGTACAGTGGTCCGAATAACAGGTGTTTCAGAGGCTGACATCAAACGTGTGGCGGATCGCTACATTCAATCGGAAAACGCGGTCTTTGCCTGGGGTATGGGACTCACGCACCACATAGATGGCGTTGGGAACATTGAGCAACTGGCTAACCTCGCCTTGATGCGAGGAATGGTCGGTAAAGTGGGTGCAGGTTTGCTTCCGCTTCGAGGGCATAGCAACGTGCAGGGCATCGGGACGATTGGTGTTAAACCGGTACTTGCAGCAGAGGTCCTGTCTGCCATGGAAGCTCATTTCGATGTGAAGCTACCCTCGAAGCCGGGATTGGACACAATGGGTGCCATGCAGGCTGCGAGTGCGGGTGATATGGATTTTGCGTGGCTCATGGGAGGTAACCTGTATGCCTCTAACCCAGACTCTCATTGGGCGGCGGAGGCACTTGCCAGGATACAGACCAAGGTGTCTCTTACAACGACTATGAATGGTGGCCACGTTCACGGCAGTGACGGGAGTGAAGCCATTATTCTACCGGTCACTGCACGCGATGAAGAGTGGCAACCTACGACCCAGGAGTCGATGTTTAACTACGTTCGACTGTCGGATGGCGGTATTGAACGGCAGGACAATGTGCGGCCTGAAAGCTGGATCCTTGCTGAAGTCGCGAGTCAGGTCCTTGGGAGGTCTCCGATCGATTTTTTAATGTTCCAGGAACACCGTGAGGTACGCCAGGCCATCGCGAAGATCATTCCCGAAATGTCAGAACTAGCAGATATTGATGTGGCGAAGAAAGAGTTTCATATTCAGCGCCGTGTTCTTCATACACCTTCGTTTGCGACCTCGTCTGGTAAGGCGGCGTTTGTGCCTGTTAGCCTTCCTGAGCAGCTCTCGACACATTTTTCGACACAAGATGTAACGCACCCATTTGTGATGACCACGGTGCGTAGCGAAGGTCAGTTCAATTCCATTGTCTACGAAGATGAGGATGTCTATCGCCAGACGACCAGTCGCTGGTGCGTCTTGATGTGCCCGGAGGACATGGAGAGGTTAGAGCTGACCGTGGGGGATGTGGCGAGCCTCGTTTCTGATGCAGGACAGATGGACAACGTCGCTGTGGTGCCGTTTGATCTGCCCCCGGGTAATTGCATGACCTACTATCCGGAGGCAAACATTCTGACGGGTACAACCGTGGACCCTCGCAGTCGGACGCCCAGTTTCAAATCAACACCCGTTACCATTCTCCCCAATGCTCGCCATTGATCAGGTGGCTTCACGTACCTGGCCCATATCGAGCGTGTTCCAGGTTGCAATCGCCACAGATCATATTCCAAAACGGATTGATACTTCTGTACGGACACTTCTGGCACGGGTCCGTGCTCTGAGAAGATCATTCGCCAGCCGGCTTCTAATACACGCCGTATCTCGGCCAATGTCTGATGATGATCGGGGATGGCGCAGAGAGTGCAGGTGATGACGACGTCTCCGAACTGGTTGTCCTCGACTGGAATTGATTCGCCGGAAAGCCCGATGGACTAGAGTTCGAGACTTCGGGACTGGGCTCTCGAGGCTGTCATCGAGCGCAACTTCTCGAAAGGTTCCAGCGCGACGAAGTGCTGTACATCCTGGCTATAGTGCGGACCGTTGAGACCTGAACCCATACCGATTTCAAGGATCCTGCCATGTGCCTGTGACACCATAGTTTCGCGAATCTCGGTGAACGGCGATTGATTCATCGCGGTATCGAGTATCTGCGGGAGTACGGCACGCTCGTACCAATTCATCTGTTCACTCGACCGCGTTACGGTAGGGCGTCATATCCAAGCCAGGGAAGCGTCCGCTGACACCATCCAGTGTTTCGTCAGTCCAGTAATCATGTCCTGGTTCAGGGAATCCGATGGCAGTACGCTCATCGACTGTCGCACTTTCGATCCACTGTCGGAACTCCCGTTTTCCCGCGGAGACTGGCCACCCGACAATACCCATCCAACGACCCTCTCGGGGTGCGTAGGTCACAAACATACCCAGTCGGCCATGATTGTCACCGGTGATGGCCGTTCCGCGGTGGAAGGTTCGCATACTGTAGATGAGAAGGCTCCCTGCCGGTACGGTGACTTTGACCTCGTTGTCGTAGATCTCTGGGCGTTGTTCTCTGGTGTAGCCAGCAGGTACCAGTATGCGCTCAGGATAGTGGGTCTTTGAGCATACTGCAGTGGGTCCACACTCGAGCGTGACGTCCGTGAAATAATAGAGAAAGGCGGTTTGCCAGTACTTAGCACGGTCGGGCGGATAAGCTAGATTGTGATTACCGTAGTCACAGTGCATCGCCTGATCAAAGTTCCCCTGACCACTCGCCTTGTAGCTGAGATGTGACTGCTCGCAGTAGACGCCCTCACCTTCACACATCATTTGGGAAAATCGACGTAGTTCGGGATGGAATGAGAGCGCGTTCAGTGTTTTTCCCTTGTACGGGAAATGAGGGATACCACGCTGATCCGGGAAAGGTTCGTTGTAGTAGTGGGGTTTGGGGCCAGACGGATCGCGTGCGAAGTCGACCCATCCTGGGACAACCTGATCAAAGTCATTAAGCGCGCCGGACAGTTCTTGATCTGTCAGGAAGTTTTCAACAATCGCATAGCCGTGTTCGCGATAATAGGCTTCATGCTCGTCGGTGATGCGCATATGGGTCTCCTTCTTATTGCGATAGCGTAATGGCTCGCGCGAAGGTGGTCAAAGTTGTCCGCTTGCTGAATGCGGTCCAGGTGATTAACCTCGCCGCCTCGACGACGAACCTGGTATATGAATGAGTCACGATCTACCCAAACCCCTGGAGGGGATTCGTGTTGTTGAATGTGCGGTTTGGCACGCAGGTCCTGGCGCATCTGCCATCCTGTCAGATATGGGTGCCGAGGTCATTAAGGTGGAAACGCTCGCTGGCGACCCAGAACGGTCACAGGCGAATCTCGGTGCCGTACGATTTGACGACATCGGCGGCCCTGATTTCAGCTTCCTATTTGAGCTTTCCAACCGAAATAAACGGAGTATTTGCCTCGATATCACGTCTGAGGAAGGTGCCGCTGTGTTCAGGACCTTGATCGAGAATGCTGATGTTTTTCTGACCAATCTCAGGCATTCCACCAAGCCCAAACTGGGAATCGACTACAACAGTATTCGGGCGATCAAGCCGGATATCGTCCATGCCAATGTTTCAGGGTATGGTCCTCACGGACCCATGCGAGATGTGGGGGCCTTCGATCCGATGGGCCAGGGCATTTCCGGCATGGTCTATCTGACAGGTAGCGACGAACCCATTCTCCTGCAATCAGTGGTGCTCGATCAGATGACATCAATCGCTGCCAGCCATGCGGTGATGTCAGCCTTGTTTGTGCGTGAACGGCATGGTTATGGACAGGAGGTTCATGTCTCACTCTACAGCGCTGCACTTTGGCTCACACACTCGAATCTGCTCGCAACCGGGATTCTTGGACGGAGCCCTGTTCCACGTTGGGACCGTTACAAGAATTCACCCTTGCGTAACTGCTTTCGGTGTTCGGATGGTGGTTGGATCATGGGAACTAATCATCCGGAACAAAAGTTCTGGTCCTTGTTCTGTCGTACCACGGGTCAGGACCAGTTGATTGACGATCCGCGGTACGCTGAGGTGTCTGAACGGACGTCACGATCGAAAGAATTGGTGCAGTACTTTGAAGTTGTGTTCTCCGAGAGGACTCGCGACGAGTGGCTCGACACACTTCAGTCGGCAGGTCTGATGTTTGCGCCGGTTCAGGAACTGACGGAAGTGCTCAAGGATGAACAGGCGCGTGCCAATGACTATGTTGTCGATTTTGATCATCCAGAGCTGGGAGCAATATCCATTC
>CAJWYI010000063.1 GCA_913049815.1 uncultured Gammaproteobacteria bacterium | reverse complement strand
GTTCTCTAATCGTCGATAGCGAGACCTACCGTATCCGTTTCAGACCCTTAACGAAACCGACGATCGAATCATACCTGGAACGCGATCAACCGTACGACTGCGCGGGAAGCATCAAAGCCGAAGGACTTGGCATCACCCTGCTGGCCGATGCAGAGGGCCGGGATGTCAACACCCTGTATGGATTGCCACTGATGTTACTGACGGACCACCTGATCAATCTTGATATTATACCTTAGATAAATATCCTAAATTACTGATTTAAAGCATTAATATCAGATTCTGATGCAACCTTTAGGCTTAGATCTGGCAACGTAATTACAAGCTCCCGTGCATGGAGCATCAGTCTGCTATAGCCCCGATGAAGATCGAGGTTCAGCTGCGACCTGCTTGCATAGCGATCATCACCAGCAACAGGGTGTCCAAGATACGCACAATGAACACGAATCTGATGGGTCCGACCCGTAACGGGCCAGGCGTTCACAAGCGAGTAAGGTCCCTCCTCCCCAATCAGCTGGTAGTGGGTTTCCGCAGGCTTTCCAGACGCGACCACCCTACTCAGCCGCCTGCGCGATTCATCAGAGGATTTCTGGATTGGTAACGACACCTGTTCGCGTGACGCCGGCCAACGACCATGCACCAACGCCACATAGCGCTTATGAATATGATCCCTGGCTCGAAGCGCGTTCTGCAACATGACGAGTTGAGCGCGCTTTCGCGCAACCATCAGACAGCCACTGGTGCCTCGGTCCAATCGATGAACGAGTTCCAGCTGTCGATCCTGAGGCCTAGCCTGTCGCAGTAATTCTATTAATCCGAGCGAGATGCCACTTCCCCCATGGACCGCCATACCCGCCGGTTTGTTGATGACCAGAAGCCCTCGGTCCTCGTAGAGAATACGAGTTTGGATGTCGGTGATCTGCTCATCTGATGCTTCCATCGAGAACGCTGGCCGAACTGTCACAGGAGGGATGCGTACCTGGTCATCGCATTTCACGCGATCATTGGATCGACAGCGTCGCCCGTTTATCCTGACCTCACCTTTACGGATAGCCCTATAGATGCGCGCTCTAGGGACGCCTTTCATCCATCGCGTCAGGAAGTTGTCGATGCGCTGTCCCTCGGACTCCACGTCTACATTGACGATCCTGACCGGCTGTGTTCGTTGCTCTGACATGGCCTCCTCAGTAATTCCGTCCCATAGGGTAGGTTCAGAGTTCACGTATTTCCTGATATGATACCGCGCGGTCGGGATGATCAGCTTGTTAAATCCAGCAGAAAGTTCTTCTTTTCACCCACCACCCGTGGGATAACCCAGTTTGGGGGTAATAGAACCGACCTAGGATCCGAACCATTGGATCACGTGAATTCCACCTGTCAGCGAGTGCTGGCGGGCCAATCAACCGCGACAAGAATCGCATGACGCCAAATCAGTCGCCAATAGACGTAGATAGGATGCGGGCTTCAAGCCTGATATTGAACATGCAGGTGAGAGAACATGATAACCAGTCCCAGAACATTTGGGCACCTTTCTCCATCCGCCCACGATCTGCAAACGTACCGATCGCTGTACACTTTGGCCATCAAGGCTTTGGATAACCAGGCTTTTAGAGTGAATGACAACCTGAGGGAAACCACCACGGAGTAGGTCACGATAGACAGATTTGGCGATGTTTATGCGGCGTCTCGCAATGACAAAAGAAACATCGTTATGAAACGTATGCTGATAAATGCTGCTCACGAGGAAGAGCTGCGCGTTGCCCTGGTAGATGGGCAGAAATTGTACGACCTTGACATCGAAGGTCGTGCCAGAGAGCAAAAAAAGGGAAACACCTACAAAGCGCGGGTCACTCGGGTTGAGCCGAGTCTCGAAGCGGCTTTTGTCGACTTCGGATCATCACGTCATGGTTTCCTTCCTCTCAAAGAAATCGCAAGAGAGTACTTCTCGGGCTCATCCCGCTCAGGTGGACGCGTCAACATCAAAGATGCTGTTAAAGAAGGCACCGAGATGGTCGTCCAGGTTGTCAAGGACGAACGTGGAAACAAAGGCGCCGCGCTCACTACGTTCTGCAGTCTTGCCGGCCGCTACATGGTACTAATGCCCAACAATCCGCGAGCTGGTGGAATTTCCCGTCGCATTGAGGGAGAAGATCGTGAACAACTGAAACAGGCAATGTCTCAGCTAGACATCCCGAAGAACATGGGTGTTATTGTGC
This sequence comes from uncultured Gammaproteobacteria bacterium, assembly GCA_913049815.1. Taxonomy (GTDB): domain Bacteria; phylum Pseudomonadota; class Gammaproteobacteria; order Pseudomonadales; family Azotimanducaceae; genus UBA7451. The sequence continues at coordinate 11,713 of CAJWYI010000063.1, read as the reverse complement.
GCACGGCGGGAGTGGGTCGTAGCGGCGAAGAACTGCAGTGGGACCTCAACTACCTGCTACAGCTGTCCGAAGCGATTGATCAGGCGGCTGAATCAAAGTCCGCGCCCTTTCTGATCTATCCAGAGAGCGACGTCATCATCCGTGCCATTCGCGACTACCTCCGGGATGACATTGGCGAGATTCTGATCGATAGCGATGAGGCTTATGCACAAGTCATGTTATTCGTCGATCAGGTCATGCCGCATTTCTCGTCTCGCGTGAAGCGATATGACAACGAAGTCCCTCTTTTCAACCGATATCAGATCGAAGGTCAAATTGAATCTGCTTTTCAACGGGAGGTTCGACTGCCGTCAGGGGGTTCCATTGTTATCGATGTGACCGAAGCGCTGATCTCTATTGATATCAACTCATCAAGAGCAACAAAGGGTTCAGACATTGAGGAGACGGCGCTCAATACGAACCTTGAAGCTGCTGAAGAAATAGCAAGACAACTCCGTCTCCGAGATATGGGCGGTCTGATTGTGATCGACTTCATCGACATGATGTCCCCCAAAAACCAGCGTGCGGTTGAAGACAAAATGCGGGAAGTCCTCCAGGTTGACCGCGCCAGAGTGCAGGTCGGCCGGATTTCCCGCTTTGGGCTCATGGAGATGTCCAGACAGCGAATTCGTCCGTCTCTGAGAGAAACCAGCAGTATTGTTTGTCCACGATGTCAGGGGCTAGGAACAATTCGAGACGTAGAGTCCTCCTCCCTCGCGATCATGAGACTGGTCGAAGAAGAAGCGCTGAAAGAGACCAGTGCAGAAATCCGCGCTTTTGTCCCAGTACTGGTGTCTTCGTTCCTGTTGAACGAAAAACGGGATGCAGTGACTGAAATCGAGAAACGCTGTGGCGTTCGGATCGTTGTCGTGCCTTCGCCCGATATGGAAACACCCCACTATCGGGTGGAGAGGATCCGCAACAATGAACAGGAAGGGAGTAGTGCGAGCTACGAGATCGCCGTCTCAGAGGTCGAACAGGAAACTCAGCGAGAGGTCACGCCACCACCAATACCTGAGAAACCGGCGATCGCGGCATTTACACCGACCGCAGCTCCTCCCGCCGCGACCAAAGCGACGAGCGTCGCGGAGGAAGTTGCTGGCGACTCATTGATAAGCAAGATCGTATCGTTGTTCAAACCAAAAACGCCAGAACCAGAACCCGAGAAAAAGCCTGAGCAACGGCGTCGCGGTGGACAACGGAACCGTCGTCGGGGTGAGGCACAGAGCCGCAATCGGAACCGGAACCGGGACCGTAATGATAGGGATAAAGGGGAGCGTGGTTCCCAAAAGGACAGAAACGAGAAGCGCGGTGACAACCGCAACGAAAACAGAAGTGATCGTCATCGCGACGAAAACCGCCGTGAAGAAGGTGGTAGTCAAAACAGACGTCGCCGCCCGGAATCTGGCCAAGACAACCGCCCCTCAGATCATGGAGTTGAAACGCGCGCCAATCAGGATCAAAACACTTCAGTAGAACCGGGTACCTCGCCGAACGGAAACCGAAACGAGAACGGTGGTGGCAACGCGAGCGAGAACAGACGATCTGGAAACCAACGCCGGGACAACAGTAATCGACGTCGCCGCCAACGCCAGCGCCAGCAGATGGAGGATGCCTCTACCGATCAGAACGTAGAGTACGGCAACGTTAGCCAAGACGATGACGATAGCATTGCCGCTGCGTTCAGAGCCGCAGAAGCGGCTGAAAGCGCAGACATTCCGTCCATTGAAATCTCCGAACCCGACACACTCGAAGCAGCCACTGGTTCTGACACTGTTGCAACGACTACAGCTGAAAACAGTGCTGGAGAAAGTCATTCAGAGAGTGATGATAATGGTGAATCCGGCATGCAGGGTATCGCCAAAGCCAAGAGCAATCTCGAGGTCGCCTCATCGGATGTGGCAGAGGCAAGCGGCACCGATACCATAATTTCATCCGCGCCTGAGGAGGCCCCTCACCCTTCCAACTGGGGACGTGCGGCAAACGATCCCCGCATCAATCCAGGGATGCCAATTACGGAAACCGTGCTTCGCGAAGCACCCGCTATCCCGGCAGCACCCGCACTGGAACCGGCGTCACGGGATCTCGATGCGACCCACCCCAGTCGTTGGGGACGGGCTGCCAATGACCCACGGTCAGACATGGGCATGAACGCCGCCAGCGATTGATCATTTCAGTCAGAGTGGTAGCACGGTCGGTTCAATAGTCAGTGACAGATTAAATCTGTCACTGACTGCTTCCCGCACACGTGTGGCGAGTTCATCAACGTCACTCTGCGTTGCAGCACCCGTATTCACAATCACCAGTGCATGTTGTTCAGACACCATCGCATCACCGACACGCATGCTCTTCAGACCACAACGCTCTATAAGCCAAGCGGCATGGATCTTTACACCTTCATCGGTTCTCACGCCATCTGGTGCAGTCGGATGCGCTGATCTGAAATCAACATAGGCGGATTCGTCCAATATTGGGTTCTTGAAGAAGCTACCAACATTCGGGGCATTTGCAGGATCTGGCAATTTCCGCGAGCGGATCGACTTTACCAATCTCGCCATTTCAAGTGGTGTCTGAACGTTAGCCGCTTGAAGATCACGATAGGATGTCACGGGGGTGAACTGTTTCGAGAGATGTAAAGACACGTTAGTCACGACCATTCGATCGCGATACTCCCCTTTAAAAATGCTGTCACGGTAACCAAACCGGCAGTCCTCTCGGGAGATTACGCACGCACAACCATCCTTACGATCAAAGACACTTACGCTGACGATACAGTCCTCGATCTGGACACCGTATGCCCCGATGTTCTGAATCGGTGCCGCACCAACACTGCCCGGGATACCAGAAAGATTCTCAAGGCCGCTCCACTCATCCTCGCAGAGAAGCATCACCAGATTGTGCCAATTGACGCCAGCCCCTACCTTGATGACATCGCCATGTTGCTCAATTCCCTCCATGCGAACCCGCAATGTCAGACCTTTCAAGACAGGTGGCAATACAACATTGCTAGCGTCTCCCAAAACCAAGAGCGGCAATCCTTGTCTTTCAACGAATGTCAGCGCTTCTGCTACATGTTCCGTTGAATACGCCTCACAGTAGTATTCAGCACGGGCAGGCAGGCGCAACGTATTGGACATACTGAGATTAACGTTGTCCTCGACTGAGAATTTCATTTCCGGGTGGTCACCTCAGAATTCATAGAGCGTTCCTTTCACCGGTTGATTGTGGTCATTGTATACTGCTATTGCACATTCGCTGAGCGCTGACCTCAATCGATCGGTACCCCTCTCAATCTCTGGAAGAAAGTAGTAATGGATCTAGACGGTAAAGTTGCATTTATAACTGGCGGCGCCTCAGGCCTCGGTAAAGCCACGGCTCAACGTTTTGTTGACGCAGGTGCACGCGTCCTGATTTTTGACCTGAATGAGGAGAACGCCGAACAAAGCGCCAACGAATTTGGCGACGCGGCGATTCACGCCTCCGGTGACGTTTCTGATGAAGCTGCAGTGCAGGCTGCCATCGACAAAACTGTATCTGCTTTCGGCACGATTCATATCAATATCAACTGCGCGGGAATTGGGGCTGCCGGACGGACACTCGGTCGTCAGGAGCCACTCGCACTATCTGCTTTTGAGTTCGTCTTGCGTGTCAACCTCATCGGTACGTTCAATGTCTTGAGGCTCTGCGCGAACGTGATGCAGAGGAATGAGCCGACCACAGAGGATGGTGAACGTGGGGTGATCGTCAATGTCGCGTCTGTCGCAGCCTTTGATGGCCAGGTTGGCCAGGTCGCCTATAGCGCCAGCAAGGGTGGGATTGTCGGTATGACGCTTCCCATAGCGAGAGATCTGGCAAAACAGGGGATCCGATGCGTTGCCATCGCGCCAGGCATCTTCGAGACACCGATGATGGCCGGTGCGCCGCACAAGATTCGGGACCCGTTGATCGATATGACCCAATTCCCGCATCGATTAGGAGAACCCCATGAGTTTGCCAGGACCTGCAGCTATATTGTGGAGTGCGGTTACATTAACGCTGAAGTCATCCGTCTGGACAGTGGTATCAGAATGGAGCCCCGATGAAAGACATCTATCGAGAGTCCAAATGATGGAGACCATCTAGAGTAGGGATTATTCGCCTTCAGATAGTGAGCGCGCTTCGCTCTCAAGCATCACGGGAATGTCATCCCTTACAGGATAAGCGAGACCATCTGCACGACAGATCAATTCATCTGCCTCGCCTTCATATTCCAGCCTACCCTTACAAATCGGACATACCAGTATAGCCAGCAGTCGCTTATCTACGGGCATGATTTCCTCTACTCGTTCTAGTTTCAGCCATAGGCACGGACATCGTCATCTCTCCGTTCACGTGCATGTTCAATATCTCGGAGCAATGCCAACCGGAAATCATCCTCAATGACCGCAGAGACTTCCAGGTACCAGCAGTTTGAGGTCAACGCCGGTGCAAAACGACGTATTTTGACCGCGTCCTTTTCCGTCATGACCACCGGAAGCTCGTCATCAAAAACTAGATCATTCTGTGTATAGGCATGATGGTCCTCAAAGCTGTGTGGAATTATCGCGAAACCGAGTTGCTCAAGCTGATCAAAAAAGCGTTCTGGACGTCCGATACCACAAACGGCGTGCACTGTCTGTCCAATGTCCGCGAGCGCAGTTTCGTCAACGGACTGTCGATCACCTGTAACAAGCTGTACCCAAGCTGTAGGTACCAAATTCATCGGCGTCGAATCCACTGGTAAACTAGGTGTTCCTTGTCCATTCACGACCACATAGTCCACTTCCGACAGCCTCGACGGGGGCTCCCGCAAAGGCCCCGCAGGAAGACTGAGACCGTTTCCAAGACCCCGTTGAGCATCCACAACACAGATCTCAACATCTCGCCCCAGGCGATAGTGCTGCAGCCCATCGTCGCTCAATATCACATCCAGCATCGCTTGATCGACCAGACCTTGGACAGCCGCAACCCTATCAGGATCGCAAACCACCGGTTGACCGGTGCGGCGCGCGATCATGATGGCCTCGTCACCACACAAAGCAGGGTCTGTTTGCGTCGTCACCAACAGTGGAAAAGGTCCATCCCCACCGTAGCCTCGACTAACCACTCCTACGCGCCAACCTTGCGAGGCCAGCATCTCAGAAATCGAGATCAGCAGGGGAGTTTTGCCTGTTCCCCCGACATTGATGTTGCCAACGACAATCACCGGAACAGAGGCATGCCACTGTTGTCTGGTCAGGCGGCCTCGACGCAATCCTGCCAAACCATTGAACAAAGAGGACAACGGCCTCAATAGACGAACCCAGTGTTTGTCGGTATACCAGGCATTAGTCAGCGGATCTGATGTCAATGGTTTACGAGGACGATGCTCGAGGCCTTGTTTGGGCTCCACCGTTCTCTCAGGACTGACACTAGTCTCCTCCTGCTGATGGAGTGCGTTATATACCCCATTCTTGCTGAGGAGTTCCTCATGGGTTCCCGATTCAACAATTCTGCCACTTTCGACGACAAAAATTCGATCGGCAGATTCAATCGTGGATAAACGGTGAGCAATGACAATCGTGGTCCTGCCATCAGCCACTGATGCAAGCGCCGACTGAATATTCCGCTCCGATTCCGTGTCCAGCGAAGACGTTGCCTCGTCGAAGATCAGAATCGGGGCATCTTTTAGAAATGCACGTGCAATCGCAAGCCGTTGACGTTGCCCTCCGGACAACAACACCCCATCGTCCCCCACCACCGTTTCAAGTCCGTCGTCCAAAGCGTCGATGAAATCCGCTGCAAATGCTTTTTTTGCCGCTGTGAGAATGGTGTCCTGATCTTCGGTGTACATGCTGCCGTAGGCAATGTTACGGGCCACTGTGTCGTTAAACAGCGTCACACCCTGAGGCACCATCGCCATGTAGGATCTTAGTTGGTCAAGCGGAACATCACGGATCGGTTTGCCATCAATCAGAATTTCACCGGCGTCCGGATCGTAGAAACGAGGTATCAGGCTGGCGAGTGTTGATTTGCCACTTCCTGATCGACCCACCAGACCAATGGTTTCGCCAGGTGAGATCACGAAACTGAGGTCATCAAGTACTGGCAGGTCCGCGTACTTGTCATAACGAAAAGTAACGTTCCGAAATTCAATCTGACCTCTCACCTGCTGCCAGGAGCCAGTCCCGGTATCCGTTTCAGGAGGTTGATCAAAAAGATCAAAGATATCCTCTGCTGCAGCAAGACCCTTCTGAATCGTCGACTGCACTTCAGACAACTGGCGAATCGGCTTTGCCATCAAGCCTCCTGCAGTGATAAACGCGACCACATCACCAGGGGTCATGTTGAGAGAAGGATCGAGGACAAACCACACGAGGCCTGCAAGTGCCGTTGCAACCAGCAGCTGGACAGTTGGCGTTGCAACCGAAGACGTCACGACCATCTTCATGGACTGACGGCGATTGTCATGACTGACGTTGCGAAAACGCTCCATCTCATAATCAGTGCCACCGAACATTCGTACCTCCCGGTACCCCTGGACTGCCTCCGAGGCAACATGGGTCACATCCCCCATGGAGTCCTGGATTCGTTCACTGATCCGGCGAAAGCGTTTTCCCGCATAACTCACCAGCAATGCGATCAGCGGCGTGACTGCGAGAAAGATGAGCGTAAGCTGCCAATTCAAATACAGCAGGAAAGCAAGGTAGCCGATCACGGTCAACCCTTCCCTGATGACAATACGAACAGCATCTGTCGCTGCACCAGTGACCTGAGTCACGTGATAGGTGACTTTTGCCACCAAATGCCCCATCGCGTTACGATCAAAGAAGGTACTGGGCAGCCGCAACAGCTGGTCGAACAATTCAACGCGGAGGTTGTGAACAACCTGCGTGCCCACATAGCTCGTGAGATAGTTGCCGATAAAGGTACCCAGACCCCGAGTGATTACAAAGACCACGATCGCGACTGGAATGAGAATCCGATTGACGTCAGTGGTGCCAGAGAAGAACGACTGTACAGATTCTGGAGGCTGTACCGGTGGGTTCTCACCAAAGGAGTCAATCAGGTAGGCAGTGGTTTGTACAAATCCTACATTGGATAAAGAGTACAGTAGGTAGCCGAACACACTGAAGACAAACGCGAGCCAATACGGAGCGACATAGCGCAGCAAGCGCCCATATATTCTTGCATCAGAAACAGAAATCGTACTTTCCAGTTCAGTTTTCAACGACATTCTTTGTTGGAATACTAAGCGTGTTGAAACCAATCTGTTCTGCTGCATCCATATCTGTAGCAACTAACTGATGAGACTTGTTCGCGTCGGCAGCGATCACAAAAGCCTGTACACTGCTGCCTCCGCTGACCTTCTGTAGGGCGCTGACCAATGTATCGAGTCTTGCATTAACAAACGCCACCAGGTTGATGGCGCGCACACTACTGGTGCTGATCGAAATCTCAATAAGTGTCGCGCGCAAGGCACTGGCTTCCGCCGTTGCCGGAAGAAGGTTGATCGCCACGTCGGATTCACGCCTGAAGGTCGTAAACGCCATACAGAACGTTAGCAGCAGGAATACGACATCAATCAGCGGTGTCAGATTGGTGTCTAGATCTTGTCGCTCGCGCCTTATAAATGTCATTGGGACTGTCCGAACAGTGTCTCTTTCAGTTGAGATTGGGATGCACCACGCTGACTGTTCCGTGGTCACGATGAACTCGTCGACACTACGCTGGAAGCTGTCGTAGGCGCTGGTTGCAAGCACGCCATTCCTGATGGCGTTCCACACCTGCGAAAGCAGATTCCGAGGCACGACTCGGCTGGTGCGCAATGTCCAGAATCGCTGAACGCAGATTGTGAAGGAAATGATCGAACAGAGGATAATCGGTAGCATTAGTCACTCCCCGGCCTGAACTAGTTCGAACACGCAGCTTATATTCCCTCCAGGTTTTCGCTACTGTAAACGAAAATAGGAAATTTTTCCTAATAAAATCAATTCATTCGAGCGACTATTGAATGCTCGTTTGAGTAATTCTCCGTCATGGAAAACTAGGGAACAAGTACTGCCACTGACCAGTCCAATACCTTGATATCGGTACCCGCTTCAGGCGCTTCGCTCCCTCGATCTGCATAGGTTTCAACGAGCACTTCAGCGATTCGACCTCGAGTATGCTGCTCGATAGACTTCAGTGTGACTTCAGAACGTAAGACATCTTGCTCAAAAACAGGTGCGGTGTGATCGCAGTGATGCCATGCGAGTATAGTTGCTGCACCGGGGATGACGCGACTGAGCTGTGCGCCTGCGATCCCGATGGTGTGCCCACCATAAACAAGACGTTTGCCAAAAACACTTTGCGCCGCATCCGTGTGCGTCATCGCGAGATTCAAGGAAAGGCGCACGAGTTCTGGCGCCGACGTGACGGTATCTCTCGCTTCAACAACGACCGTCTCATCGACTGTTGGTAATGAGTGCGATCTAAGGGGGGTTAGGTCCCAGTCAGGCATCGCATCCACCAGCGTCTTGTTGTCGAGTGATTCTGGCATCAACGAGAAATCATCCGCATGTCCAGTGTCAGCGTCTTTGTCACGACAGGGCACCATCGGACACCGCCAGAACAACATGACAGTGTCGCCATCCTGGTTGGTGACGTGCATCTCCAACGCAACCATACCGGTCGCATCCCGTCCCAGCTTTGGTTTGTTCTGACGCAAGGCAACCACACGCGTGGTCGTCGACAACGTATCGCCAAGAAAAACTTGCCGCTGCAGCACCACACCTCGATAAAAAAGGTTTCCAACAACGCGTTGACTGGGGATGGTTGTCTGACCAATCGCCATGTTACACACCAGTCCGGGATGAGCGAGCGGCCGTGCTACCTTTGTTACACTTTGTGCAAGATGATGGTCAAGGGGCAAGCGCATCCGATCAGCAGTGAGTGCCTGATAGAAAGCAGCATGAGCTTCTGTCAACGTCACTGCGGGCACGTCACTGAGTTCTTGCCCGATTTTGAAATCTTCAAACCATGGCACTGGATTCATTGGTTACTCCTCTATCCCAGACGTCTGCAGACTTCATCGGCGATGGCTAGCGACGATGTCAGACCAGGAGATTCAATGCCATAAAGCTGTACGAGATTCTGAACACCATGATCACTTTCATCCTGAATCACAAAATCCGCTACAGGATCTCCCGGTCCTTGAAGCTTTGGTCGAATACCGACATACCCTGGCACCAGTTGTCCATCCTCCAAGTCTGGGAAATACCGCCTTACTGATTCGTAGTAGTCACCTTCACGAGACGTTGAGACGTCGTAGTCTTCAGTGTCGATATATTCAACATCAGGCCCGAACTTCACCTGTCCACCCAGATCAATGGTTGCGTGAACTCCAAGACCTGCCCCTGATTTCTCAGGTACCGGGTAGATCAATCTGTTGAAAGGACTGCCACCAGACAATGTGAAATAGTTGCCTTTGCAGTAGTGAAGTGGCGGTATGGTCTTCTGATCCAGAAAACTGAACCCAGCGGCAACCGCTTGTGCCCCTAACGCCGCAGCATTGACAAGCGTACGACAAGTAAACTCATAGAGCATGCCGTCGCTTTCACATCGAAGGACAAACAATCCCGATTTAAGATCAGCGCCCTGAACAAACGTCTGACCGACAAACATGCCACCATGGGTATCGAGGTCACCAAGGTAGGCCTGCATCAGTTCGTGGCTACTGACAATACCGGTAGAGGGAGAAAAGAGTGCTCGGGTACCGCGAACGTGGGGTTCCGCTTCCCGGATTTGAGACGAATCCCAATATTCCAGATCGTTGACATCGTTCGCACAAGCCTTAGCGAGGATGTCCTCGAGAACGTCCTCCTCATCAGGCTCAGTTGCGACGATCAGCTTGCCGCACCGAGCATGCGCTACACCATGACTCTCACAATACTCGTAGAGTTTTTGCTTCCCTTCTACACACATTCGAGCTTTGAGTGAGCCCGCGGGGTAGTATATGCCCGCATGTATCACCTCACTGTTTCGAGAACTTACCCCCTGACCAAAGTCCTCTTCTCTATCCAGCACGATAACCTCGCGGCCTGAAGCGGCCAGACGACTGGCAACCGCCAGGCCGACAACACCCGCACCCACCACACAGGTATCTATATGATCCATTGATAACCCAATTTCGTCACTTCAACTTCATCAGCGCGAATTATGTCATTGATAGAAGGAGAACAGAAAGTTCTACAAGCCTAACTGTACGTGTTTCTATACGCGTTTTTTGTATGTTCGCAGGTCTTGAAAGATCTGCAGACCACTTTGAGGCTACACGCCCAATCGGTCGTCCATCGGGGGGCGGGGTAACGGCTAGTTTTTACAAGTATCGGTTCGTCATTGATCTTATCTATGACTCATCTGATCTAGAGGAGAGCCAATTGATGTACTGATGCTCTTTTACATTCAATACCTGAGTCCGATGTCCGGTTCGTTGATGCCATTTCCCCTACCATTTCTCTTGCGAAAGACGGCGTCACGAACGAATCCAGGACGGAGTCCAGTCCAGGTAAATCTGCAACCCTATCGCTCGACATTTGAGTCCCATCCTTCGTGTTCCGCGACGACCGGCCAGACTCGTTGTTATTTCCTGTGTCATCCCACAACATATCGAGCAGGTAACGGCACACTTGATGTCCAAGTTCGTGCTTTCGCTTCCGTTTCCGAATGATGGCAATACGTCTCGCTGCTTCCATGGCCATCGCAGATTGTGTGTCTTCGGGCCTACTTGCATTGTTCGGACGCTCTGGAATCAGTAACGCTCTTTCTTTGTGCTTGGGTAATTTCATGTTGGTAGCTGTTTTTTGCAAAGTCGATCTTGGCCAATCGGCAAGGAATACTGTACAAACATACATTATTCACACATCTGAATATTTGTACAGTAGTTTGTGCATACGGCTAGCCCGAGCCTGAGATCTCGTCGAAGCCAAACGTGAGTTTTCCACCGGAGGCACTCACATGAATGTGATCCTCTCCCGCGAACCGTCCTGAAAGCATGGCTTCAGCCAGAGGATTCTCGAGATGTGTCTGGAGTGCTCTCCGCAATGGTCTTGCGCCATAGACCGGGTCATAGCCAGCGTCGACCAGCAATGACATGGCTGAATCATCAAGATTGACACAGACACCATGCTCTGACAGCCTGAATTGGAGCTTTTGAAGTACCAACGCAGCGATACGTACAATCTCATCGCGATCCAGTGGATGAAAGACCACCGCATCATCGATACGATTCAGGAACTCGGGGCGAAATTGCTGCGTCACGACACCCATCACACCATCTCTCATTTCTTCGTAGCTCACTTCGCCGGATGTAGCCTGAATCAGATCGGAGCCAAGGTTCGATGTCATGACCAATACCGTGTTCTTAAAATCTACAGTGCGTCCATGACCATCGGTCAATCTGCCGTCATCAAGCACCTGCAGAAGGATGTTAAAAACATCCGGGTGTGCCTTCTCAATTTCATCAAGCAAGATCACGGAGTACGGTTTTCGTCGAACCAGTTCCGTTAAGTATCCGCCTTCCGCATATCCTACATAGCCGGGTGGAGCACCAATCAATCGCGCAACAGAGTGTTTCTCCATGAACTCCGACATATCGATGCGTACTAAAGCGTCTTCAGTGTCAAAAAGAAACCGT
>CAJWYI010000062.1 GCA_913049815.1 uncultured Gammaproteobacteria bacterium | reverse complement strand
CTCTCGTGTAAGGCACAACACAGAAGCTGCAATACTTACTACAGCCTTCCATGATAGAAACAAAGGCTGTCGGCCCTTCTGATCTCGGCTCGGGTAGACGATCAAATTTCTCAATTTCAGGAAATGAGGTATCCACGACAGCTATCCCACTGTCCTTTTGTTCGCTGAGCATTTCAGGTAAACGGTGCAGGGTCTGCGGGCCAAACACGAGATCTACAAAAGGTGCGCGTTCGGAGATCGCATCTCCTTCCTGGCTGGCGACACAGCCGCCGACACCAATCTTGAGCGCCGGGTTCACTTCCTTTAGCTCTCGCCAACGCCCCAGTTGATGGAACACCTTCTCTTGTGCCTTTTCACGAATGGAACATGTATTCAGTAGCAGCAGATCGGCTTCGACTTCATTATCCGTTGGCTCATACCCTGCGTCATCACGAAGCAAATCCAGCATCCGTGCTGAATCGTACTCGTTCATCTGGCAACCGTGTGTCTTGATGTATACCTTAGCCATCACCATACAACGAGGGGTTATCGCGTCCGCGACGTCCCTGCGCTCTGATCCTGTGTGTCGCAAAAAGGGGAGAGAATTATAGACCTACCGCGCAGGAATGCACGCCTGGTCACCCATACTCCCTTGAAAACGCTGTCTGGCAAATCCAAATCACCTTTCTCATGACTTTTCAGGTAATCTTGCGTGCCTCGATTGCAAAAAGGCGAAACGCAGAATTCGGACAACACTATGGCAGACGCACCGATCTACAAGGTCATCTTCTTCAACCAGGGCAGCATCTACGAGGTCTATGCGCGACAGATCTTCCAGAGCGATCTGTACGGATTTATAGAAATCGAAGAGATGGTGTTTGGCGAGCGATCCGCCATGGTGGTGGATCCGAGCGAAGAGCGACTGAAGGCTGAATTTGAAGGTGTCTCCAGAAGCTATATCCCCATGCATGCCATCGTCCGGATCGATGAAGTCGCCAAACAGGGCATTGGCAAGATCAGCGAAGCCTCCGGCAACAATGTTTCTCCATTTCCAATGCCCGCCTTTACACCAACCAAGTCAGACTAGCGGTTCAAACAGCCGACACTAGGTAGACGGGCTACCCATCGCACCGAGTAAATGAGTCACCGTCCGGGTCTGCCCAGGTAGACGAAGATCAGGTGCAATTTCCGCGAGAGGTGCCAGGACAAATGCTCTTAACTGCGCTCGAGGGTGGGGGAGTATAAGGCGCTCGTCACTGTATACGATGTCACCCACGGCAATTAGATCGAGGTCAATGGTTCTCGCAACATGGTGGGCGTGCGTCGAGGGTCGCCCCATCGCGGTCTCGATGGCTTGAAGTGCTTGTAACAGTTCTAGCGGTTCCAAAGAACTGGTGAGGCACACGGCCGCGTTCAGGAATGGGCCACTTTTATCGGCCATATCGATAGGCGCCGTCTCACGATAACTTGACACAACTACGGGTCCCGTGCCCAGCGGCGAAAGTTGACGAACCGCGGCATCAAGATGGGCCCGACGATCACCCTTGTTACTACCCAGCGCAATATAGACGGCGTTTGGCTGGTTAATTGACTTGCTTTCTATAAACATCGACATTGGTGTGATTAATCAGATCAATCATGTTAGCGTCTTGGCTCCGCGGATGCATGGTGTCAACTGAGAACTATGCCCTCCATAGATTTATGGCGTCATCGATAAATCAGGATATGATCACTGGAATGGAGATCGTAGAAGCAGAAACGATAGGCCTCAGTAGCCACCGTCTGGCGAAACTGAATGGCCTGATGACGTCCTATATCGACTCTGGTAGGTATCCAGGTACGACAACCCTGGTTGCTCGCCATGGCAAAGTCGCTCACCTGTCATTCCAGGGTAAATCCGACGTTGAGAACGACGCCAAGGTCGCGCGCAATACGATCTTTCGAATCTACTCAATGTCGAAACCCATCACCAGTACCGCTCTCATGATGCTGTATGAAGATGGTCACTTCATGCTCGATGATCCTGTGAGCAGATTTATTCCCGGATGGGAAAAACTGAAGGTTTACACACCCGAGGGGACGGTCCCTACAGAAAGGCCCATGCAGATCCGGGACCTGCTTACGCATACATCCGGCCTCACCTACGGTTTCATGAACGCACATCCTGTGGACGCCATGTATCGCGATCAGGGAGCAGAGTCTGCAGAGGACCTCACAGAAATGGTGAAGCGACTCGGCGAAATCCCACTACTGTTCTCGCCGGGTACCCGCTGGAGCTACAGCATTGCTACCGACGTCTGCGGGTATCTGGTGCAAAAAATTGCCGATCGGAGCTTCGATGAATTCTTGATCGAACGCCTCTTTAAGCCGCTTGGCATGGTTGATACCGACTTTTGGGTCCCTGCAGATAAGGCGCATCGGCTCGCCGCCAACTACAGCAAGACACCTGACGATGGCTTGCGCCTGGTCGACCCACCGGGCAGAAGTACGTACCTCACAAAGCCAACACGGTTTAGTGGTGGAGGTGGATTGGTTTCCACCATCGACGACTACTTCCGTTTCGCCCAGATGCTGCTGAACAAGGGTGAGCTTCATGGGGCTCGTATTTTGGGACGCAAGACCGTGGAACTCATGACCAGCAACCACATGCCTGGCAATGGAGACCTCGCCAGCATGGGTCAGTCGGTCTTCAGCGAGACACCCTATGATGGGATCGGATTCGGGCTCGGGTTCTCAGTCATGCTGGACCCGCCAACCGCCAATATCCTGGGGACACCTGGTGAGTTCGCATGGGGTGGTGCTGCAAGTACCTATTTCTTTGTAGACCCTGGCGAAGATCTACTTGCCATCCAACTGACACAGCTATTGCCCTCATCAGCCTACCCGGTACGAAGAGAACTACGTGTCCTAACGTATCAAAGTCTGATTGACTGACGGTATAAGCCGAACACAAGGGAGCTCGCAAAATGGCAACAGAGGAAATCGAATCAGAAGTCACCGGCAAAGTCTGGAAGATTGAGATGAAGGAAGGTGACAGTGTTCGGGAAGAAGATGTCATCATGATTCTTGAGTCCATGAAGATGGAGATTCCGGTCGAAGCCCCCTGTGACGGAACAATCGCCAGTATTCTCGTGAAGGAAGAGGACACTGTCGAAGAAGATCAAGTCATCGTGATTCTCGACACCTGAAAACGCGGCTGCTGGCGATCAGCTGCTTATTCTGGAACCGAGGCTTCAGGTCGCGCCATCTTCCTCCGCGGATGTTATCGGCTTCAACAGATCTTCGATCTGTTTGGAAAAATCCTCAAAGGTGTAGCTGGCAACCTTATACTCCCACGCCGAGAGGGTCGTCGTCTCACGACCGACCCTCAGCCAGTGTTCTTCGCCTTCCTGACGTGCCAATACAACCACATCGGTGCCGTCCAACAATCGATATGTCGACTGATGGGCTTCTAACCAGGGCTCACCTGCAGAAGGGCGGACATCCGTCATTCGAATGTTGGTAAGCGAACGAGCTAGCTCGTTCGCAACAGTCGCATACCTCAATTCTCTTCCATCAGGTACATCATCGACGACCAAATTCTTCGCGCCTTCTTTTCGGCGCACGGTCAACACCCCACCATCCGCTCTTACTACATCAACTTGATGCACATCGTCCGAATCCACATTTGTGATGATTGTATCGATCCAGCCACTGGGATCCTCGTCAACGTCGATAACGTGGCTCGCGAGCCACACCTGGGGGTCAGTTCCTAATCGCACATAGGATCCCCCGCTGCCACCTGTTGAAGAATCGCCAACAGTCAACGTCCAAATCATTGATTCATCACCAGTTGACACCGTAATCACCACAGCCTGGCTATCCTTCGAATCCAGATCAGCAACACCCAATCGCTGATGATTCTCAAGACGTGCGGTCTTTTGTTCGACGATCGTCACTTCCGTCAACGTATCCAACAATTCCACCAATAGTTCAAAATCAACTGGATACCCCCCCTTTTCAACGACCTGCCACTGGTCTTCAGAATGCACCATCGTGACAGTGTCTACACGGCTGCGAAGCTCAATACGGGAAAGTTCCGTGACGGCATCAGTCAGACCTGTCAGTAGGGGTTGTCCAATTTGATCTGAACTCGCGTGGGTACCGCTACCACTATCCACAATCAGTGCCGCGCCCAACGCGAGCACGATCACAACCGCAATCAATGTCCAGAGTCCTCGCCTGTTCATCTGATTTCCTGACCTCTGTTTCGACGATTTTGTTATCGCGTATGACCGCGCTGAGTCGGATCTAGGCGTCTACACTTCTGCCGCGCCAGATTCTCCATGCCAACATCAATATGAGCGTAAGCAAGACAGGCAGCAGAATAACGTTGGCGAACTTCAAAGTAGCGCCCAGCGCCTGGATATCTTTGTCGAGCTGATGACGGACATCTCGAAGCTCTTTACGAATCCGCAGCTTTTCATCCTGGAACCTAACCAACTCCGCTTCCTGCTCCGGCGATAGCAAGAGTACACTCTGTTCTGTTCGTTCCCTCTGAAGAGTTTGGAGTTTGCTCTCTGTCTCCGCCAACCGATCCTGCAGGTCATTGGCACTCGCCAGATAACTCGCTTCTGCCTCTCGTCGCAGATTCTGGACCACGTCAAAAGGCCGCGTAAAACGGCCACGGCTACGAACCCTGATCAGAGCGGAACTTCCGGTCATGTTCTCGACCGCATTGCTAAAAAAATCGCCATTGTCCGCAAACGGGCTAGCAACCTGAGTTCCAAAGAAATTCCGGACCTGAACCCAGAGTCGATCGCTTAAGAAATCGGTATCAGCAACCAGCAGAACGTTCAGGTCGCTGGTTTCAGCCAGTCCATCTTCTTCGGAGGCGCGATCCGGATATGCAGAACTTGCCTGACCAGAGAGACGTGCGGCTACCACGTAACGCTCGCCCGTTGGAGAAAACCCCTGTTGTAGCTCCTCTGGCCCACCCAGCATCAGCTGAAAGGACTGCAGTGGCGCTGCATATTCAGAGGAATGGATCAAAGGCGTGAAGGTCGTCATAGCGTCTGCCATCGGTTCAATGATACCGACCGACGCAAAGTTCAACGATTCCAGATTTCCTATTATGACATCATTCGCCGCCAAGTTGTCTTGACCGAAGCCAAGGATCGCCAGGTGGCGTACCGGCTGACCACCTTGACCACCAACGGTAAGCGCAGACTGTGCATCGCCCAGAACCGTATTCGGCATCAATTCTGCACCCCACGCAGCAAGTAGCGGACCAAGATCCGACGCCTGACTCTGGAGCTGAGTCATCGGATTCGCACCCGGTGCCTGGGCATCCATCTCTGCAACGGGATCTATGAAAGCAACAATACGTCCACCGCGAAGCGCGAACTGATCGATGGCGTAAAGGGCATCCTCCATCAGGCCTTTGGGGTGAATCAAAACCAGTGTTTCAATGTGATCCGGAACTTCGGTCGCGGTACTAGGTACTGTTTCCACATCAAACATCTGTTCAATCTGACCAACAACTACCCAGGGGGGCGACTGTTGCATGGTCTGCATATTGAAGTCACCTCGCACCACCATCGACGATAGTAAACCCACGGTGGGTCGCTCTACCTGATTCAGTGTTTGTACCAGTTTGCTGATCTCGTACTCTAAAAACTCTTCTTTGTCAGGTTGGAAAAAACCAATAATCTCTTGTCCATCCGTCGAATTAGTACCCGCGAGTCCGAAGTAGAGTTCATCACCCGCGTTGTTCACGGGAACACTTTGCAGACCAAATCCTGCCGCCTGGTCCTCAGCATCTGAAAAGGGCTCAGGGTCGACAACGGACAGCAGTATCTTGCCACGGGCTCGCACCTCATATTCTTCCAAAAGTTCCCTAACCCGCGTGGCGTAGCTGCGTAGAGCAGTCAAATCGGCGCTTGCCTGGTCAGAAAAGAAAAAGTAGAAATTAATCGGTTCATCAATGCTGTCGATGATCTCGTGGGTACCTGGTGAAAGCGTATAGAGGTTGTTCTCTGTCAGATCCAGACGCACGCCAGAAAACAAGGTATTGCTGATCAGGATGAACATGACAAAGGCAACCGCCATTAACGCCAGTCCCGCCCCCGAATAGATCAACTTCTCGTTCATATGTGACCCTCAGTCTGCCTGTTTCATCTCTAGCACAACCACCGTTGCAGCAAGCCAGATACCAATCATGGAGAGGAAGTAGACAAAATCGGCAAGACCTACAACCCCTCTCGAAACCGCACTGAAATGCATCAGGAAACTCAGACTTGCGACAGTGTCGACTAGGAATAGTGGTAGCCAGTCCCTTAACAATCCAGTGATCATCTGGAATCCGGCCAGCACGAACAGCAGGCAAACAATTCCGCAACCAATAAATGCAATGACCTGGCTTCTGGTCAAGGCAGACATGCAGGACCCAATCGCAAGAAATCCGCCAGCCATCAAAAACGAACCCAGATAGCTGGCAAAGATAACGCCATTATCCGGATCGCCCAGGTAATTCACCGTGATCCACAGGGGGAACGTGAGTACCAAAGCCAGGCCAGCAAACGACCAGGCGGCCAGAAATTTACCTAAGACCGCATCAAGCCGAGTCACGGGCAAAGTCATTAACAGTTCGATCGTGCCTGTCTTCCGTTCCTCCGACCACAACCTCATCGATATCGCGGGGATCAGAAATAGATAGAGCCAGGGATGAAAACTGAAAAACGGAGTGAGATCGGCCTGTTCACGCTCAAAGAAGTTCCCCAAATAGAACGTAAACACGCCAGATAGCACAAGAAAAATGAAGATAAATACATACGCGAGTGGTGTCGCGAAGTAGCTCTGCAGTTCGCGTTTCAGAATCACTAACACGCCGTTCATACGCAGTACTCCCTACCAATCGGATCCTGGATAACTAAAAGAGCCACCTTGGTATCCAATTTCGCATCGATCCAGCCATACATCATCAAAATGGACCTTTACATCCTTTAATTACCAGACTGAAGCCCTGTCACTTCTCGGAAGACCTCATCCAGGCGCCCACGTTCCTGAAAGACACCCGTGAAATCAGCACCGTAGTCCCGAAGATAATCCACCGTCTCTTGCGCCACTCGCTGGGATGAACCTGATTCGTCACTGGGAAACAACGTCAACTCCGCAGTGGATGCCGCTACCTCGGACCCGGCCACGCCAGGAAGCGCTGTGAGTACGCCACGATGCGCAGCCAGTTGCGCTTCACCCACAAACTGAATTTTTGTCGCCAGATGATATCGAGACCTGGCTTCCAACTCATCTGGCGTACAGTCCGCCAATACTGTTCCTGCGGCGATGATGATCGCTCGACTACACACTGCAGTGACCTCTTCCAGAATATGGGTAGAAATGATGACGATTTTGTCTTTGGACAGACCTCTGATCATCTCGCGAACATGATGTTTCTGGACCGGATCTAGACCATCTGTTGGTTCATCAAGGATCAGGACATCTGGATCGTGAAGGATCGCCTGAGCGAGGCCCACGCGACGTTTAAATCCTTTTGACAAAGTCTCTATACGTTGATCCAGGACGCTCGCCAGCGACATGGTCTGCACCACAGTACCAATCCGCTCAGCGCGATCCTCACCATTGATGCCACGCACGTCTGCAATGAATGAAAGAAACGTTCGAGGCGTCATTTCTTCATAGAGCGGCGCCCCCTCCGGAAGATATCCCATGTGCTCCTGTGCACCCAAAGGGTCCGCAGCGACATCGCATCCCCAGACCGAGACTTTGCCTGAAGACGGCGCCAGAAATCCGGTGATGACCTTCATGGTCGTTGATTTACCGGCACCATTTGGCCCCAGGAAACCAAGAATTTCGCCTGGTACCAGTTTGAAAGAGATGTCGTTGATCGCGGTCAGATCACCAAACTGCTTATGAAGATGACTTACCTCGAGCATTGCGCCCTGGACCTCCCTCGTTTGCCTTCGTACGTCGTTGTTCTTTATTACTCAAATGTCACCTCTCGCTTTCACCGTTTACCTCGACGGTTCTTTAAGCGCGTTAGTGACTGTCTTTCGCTGGCCGAATTTAACAAAAAACCAACACGTCACGACACCCCTCTCTCCGATACCCCATCCTGCAACTCAGACAGGCAAATGGGTAGGCTTACAACAATAGAACCGTTCATCTCCAAAAGGTTCCGCCGATCCAAAACGCCGTGAACCCTGCAACAGGCAGGCCGGACTTACTCGTACGGGTCCCGTCGAGGACCCTGTTTGGGGGAGGCCTGTAGCGCTCTATCGCGATGGCGAGGGGCGCTGCGGGCCAGATCACCGATTCTCTGTAACACTTCCCGCCAATCGCAGTCATTTCTTCTAAAGAACCAGTAACCCAACGCCTGCTTGTTAGCACGAGTGGTTCCTGAGAACATACCGCAGTTCTGTACACGCGCTCCAAGTCCCAATCACACTTGAACGAAAATGCCCTTTAGACTGACCCAACGGGAAGCACTGCCCGTCCTTCTGACCCACCTCGTTGTGGAACGCCAGATGACATTCGAATCGGCTCAGATACAGTGAAGCCGCAACGGCCACGTGGCATTATCTTCGACCTAGATGGTACTTTGCTCGATACAGAGCCTCTCTATGCCAAAGCCGTCGAGAGGATTCTCGAACCTCTCGGCCTAATCTACGAAGATTATGTGAAGCAACGGTGCATGGGCGTGCCGTCTCACCGCTCTGCTGAAATCATCATAGAAGCCTACGCACTTTCAACATCAATCGAAGATTTCATCTCAGAGCGAGAGCGTCATCTCCGTTCGTTGTTGGAAAATGTGGTGGAAATTTCAGGCGCGGGTCAGTTTGTCACTGCGGTCGAGGGGCACATTCCCATCGCGCTCGCAACCAGTACCTATGCTGACCTTGCGAAGGATAAGCTCAAAAAAACTGAGTGGGGGCACCTGATAGCGTCTCGCGTGTATGGCGACGACCCGGAAATCAACCTTGGCAAACCGGCACCGGATATCTTTTTACTCGCTGCAGACAGGATCCGACAGTCACCGGGCACCTGTATGGCATTCGAGGATTCACCCAATGGCATACAAGCCGCGAAAGCCGCTGGTATGACCGTCATTGGTATCGCCAGTTCGGCAGCGGCCACGTGCAGTCCTCAGCCAGATGAATGGATAGCGGATTACACCGAGATCAATGACCGCCTTGTCGACTGGCTGGCTGCGGAGGCGGTGACTAAATGCCCCTAACAGCTTTGATTACCGGCGCCACGTCCACGCTTGGGGAAGCATTTGCTCGAACACTGTCGTCGAGAGACATCAGGCTGGTACTAACCGGACGACGGGAAGACAGGTTGCGTGAAATCGCCGAGACCATACCCGGGGTTACCTCGTTCATCGCGTGCGATCTCACCGAAGATATATCACCGCTGATGGCACATACCAAGGGGACATCGATCGATATCCTAATCAATAATGCAGGATCGTCCCGAGTTTCTAAGTTCTATCAAATGCCCGAGGCTCGCATTGAGGAACAGATGGCACTCAACATCCTGTCGTTGACCAGGCTTTGCCGCCATTTCCTGCCGCCGATGGTTGAGCGAGGCCATGGCAGAATCCTAAATGTCGCGTCGATTGCCGCATTTCATCCATTTCCTGCTCTTTCGGTCTATGCTGCCAGTAAAGCCTATGTCCTTTCTCTATCCGAGAGCCTCTCTGAAGAATGCAGAGGATCGGGGATCTATATCACCTGCCTGTGCCCAGGGGGTATCGACACCGTTGGACAAACCGCCGACACCCATCTCGATGTTCCAGAGTTCACACAGCTCGACGCACAATCTGTTGCCACCCTCGGCATTGAAGCGATGATGAAGGGGGACGCCATCTGTGTACCCGACAAAACGCAGGCCGTTGCCGTCGCCGTCAGCCAACACCAGCCTCGCTGGCTCATGCGACGGCTCACCGGTATTGCAACTCGTTTGGCGCGAGGTCACTGATGACTCGGTATACGACCCTGCGGATCGTCCGAATCCACCGTAGCTAATGCGGAAAATGGACGAATCGTGTAACTTCAGTTCGATACAGGATTACTTATTTTTTTGGGGGAATAGATGACCGACAGCGACGACGATCGTCGTAAATATTCGTCACTTGTAGTGGACGGAATGGACAAGGCGGCGGCACGCGCGATGTTGCATGCCGTCGGTTTTACCGACAACGACTTCCAGAAACCCCAGGTGGGTATCGCGTCTACCTGGAGTAATTTGACTCCCTGTAATACGCACATCAACGACCTGGCTGATGCGGCGGCCATGGGAGCTGATGAAGCAGGCGGCAAGGCTGTAACGTTCAATACTATTACTGTTTCCGATGGTATCTCGATGGGCTCACCCGGCATGCGATACTCTCTGGTCTCCCGAGAGGTCATCGCCGACTCCATCGAGACTGTGGTGGGCGCCGAGGGATTCGATGGCTTTGTAGCCATCGGAGGCTGCGACAAGAACATGCCAGGCTGTGCCATGGCCATCGCACGCCTTAATCGACCAGCCGTCTTTGTTTACGGTGGGACGATCCAGATGGGCAAGGAGCGGCGTGATGTGGTCTCAGTATTTGAAGCTGTGGGGCAACGCGCTGCCAACAAGATCTCTGACATTGAACTGAAGGAAATCGAGGCTACAGCCATTCCAGGACCAGGGTCCTGCGGGGGTATGTACACGGCCAACACAATGGCTTCCTCTATCGAGGCCATGGGGCTCTCCCTACCCAACTCATCAGCGCAGGAAGCGGTCTCAGAGAATAAGCGAACCGACTCATACCGGGCCGGTGAAGCGGTCGTGAACCTGCTGGACCGTGGCATCAAACCGTCTGACATCCTCTCAAGGGAAGCTTTCGAGAACGCGATTACCGTGTCGATCGCCCTCGAGGGATCTACCAATGCGGTGCTGCATCTCCTCGCGATTGCCCATGCCGCGCGCATCCCGCTGTCGATTGATGACTTCACACGCATCGGCAGACGCGTACCTGTGCTCGCGGACATGCGACCCGCCGGCCAATATGCGATGAGCGAACTGATCGAAATTGGCGGTATACAACCACTGATGAAAACACTTCTGGCAGAAGGCTTGCTGCACGGTGACTGCATGACAGTAACAGGGCATACTCTGGCAGAGAACCTGGCAGAGGTAGCACCTTACCCGGCATCACAAAAAATTATCCGTCCTCTCGATGATCCCATCAAAAAGGATAGTCACCTGGTGATACTGCGGGGCAATCTTGCACCCGATGGTGCTGTAGCGAAGATCACGGGCCATGAAGGACTGAAATTCAGTGGCACCGCACGTTGCTTCCATGGTGAAGAAGCTGCAATGGCGGCAATACTTGATGGGACTGTTCAGAAAGGTGACGTCGTCGTGGTGCGTTATGAAGGCCCGCGGGGCGGACCCGGGATGCGCGAAATGTTGTCTCCCACCAGCGCAATTAACGGTCGTGAACTGTCTGCCGATGTCGCCCTCATTACAGATGGGAGGTTTTCGGGAGGCTCGCACGGGTTTGTCATCGGACACGTCACACCAGAAGCGTTTGACGGAGGCCCGATCGCGCTGATCGAAGATGGAGATCAGATTACAATTGATGCCGAAGCTGCGACGATGACACTTCACATCGACGATGAGACCATGGCGGCGCGAAGAGGCGTGTGGGAACAGCCTGAGCCCTATACAGACCGGGGTATTCTGGCGAAATATGCCCGCCTCGTCAGCTCTGCATCAGACGGCGCTGTGACCGATGGCATATAGATCTTCCCATGAGCGTGGTCGAACCCGATTCTTTCGGCCGATCCAAGTGCCGGGGTTGCAAACAGAATATCGCTAAAGGCAGCTTAAGATTTGATGAACAACTACCGATTCCCTTTGCTGACGGCGACATGTCCCTGTGGTTACACCTTCCATGTGCTGCGTTCCGGCGTCCGCAAGTACTTCTTACGACAGTGAACATTGCACCTCTAAAAGATCGTCAGTGCCACGACCACCTGACTGAAATCTCCCACATTGGAACAGAAGTTTCTCGACTCAAACGAATTGCAGAAACAGAGCTGTCGCCCAACGGTAGAGCCCGTTGCAAGAGTTATAAGGAACCCATACCCAAGGACTCGTGGCGAATCCGACAAGAGCACTTTGGAGAAGGCGCATCTACTCCGAGTGGCAATATCCATCTGGGCTGTGTAAACCTCTTCTTCCCGACGAACGAAACCGTGCTTGTAAGAACACAGTACTTCGCGCCATCACTCACAGAGGCGCAGCTTCCCGACATCAATGGTACCCGACAATGAGGGGCTGGCTGGACAAGTGGATCGAGATGGGCTCGCTGCGAATAGCGCTGCATGTCACCGCGTTCATCTATATCCTGCTTACGCCGTTTTCAACACCCAAGCGGGTCCTGGAGACCACTTCTGAGTTATTCTGGGGTGGGGTCCTGCCCGCGACGACACCGCTGGTGATCGTCGTGCTTCTTTTTGACCTGCTGATGTGCCTTGCGCTTAGAGGTGACAGCGAACCTGAACGACGCGAACTTCTCGGCCGAACAGCGGTTATCCATGTATCCCTGGTCGCTGTGCTCATCATCTTGTTCCTGAATTCTCTGTCAGGGGTCCTGTTCTGAGTCACGCACGCAAGTTGACTGTCAGACGTCCTATAGGACTTCGGTTGTCATCTTATGCAACATCGATGCTCAAACCAGGTCACGAAACAGGCCGTTCACCGGTTTTCAGTGTGTCACATGCCTCAATGCGTTAAGATTTCGAAAGTGGAAACATACTGGCCGGCTATTCTTTGAACTTCGCCTTTCTGCTTTACAAGTACTTCCCTTACGGGGGCCTGCAAAGGGATTTCATTCGTATTACGCGGGAGTGCCAACGTCGTGGCCATCAGGTACGCGTCTATACGCTGAGCTGGGAGGGAGATCTGCCCAACGACCTTGATGTCACTGTGGTTCCAGTAGATGCGATGTTCAATCACGTCAAATACCAGAAGTTTACGGACTGGGTACAGAACGCGCTAGCCGTCGATCCTGTCGACTGCGTTGTCGGCTTCAACAAGATGCCCGGACTCGACATCTACTACGCAGCAGACTCCTGTTATGAAGAGAAAGCTCGCTCACAGCGTCCTTGGCCCTATCGACTTTTGCCTCGGTATCGCCATTTCTCATCATACGAAGATGCAGTATTCGGTGTACGAAGTAGTACCGAGATACTGATGATCTCAAACACCCAGATGCCCTACTTCCTCAAGCACTACGGTACGCGGCGAAGCCGGATGCAGCTGCTCCCACCTGGTATTTCCAGGGACCGAATCGCACCTCTGGACGCCGATAACTTGCGTAATCATATTCGTGAATCGCTAGGTATCGCACCCAATGAAAACATCATCCTGTTTGTTGGTTCTGGCTTTATCAAAAAAGGGCTCAATCGAGCCATTCTCGCTATGGCATCGTTACCCGATCAATTGCAATCCCGCACTCGTATGTTGGTGATTGGCGAAGATCGTGCTGGGCCCTTTGCAAGGATGATTAAACGCCTTGGTCTCACGGACCACATTGAACTCCTCGGCGGTAGGGCAGACGTTCCCCAATACCTGCTTGCAGGGGATCTTCTGTTGCATCCAGCAAGCGATGAAAACGCTGGAATGGTATTGCTCGAAGCAATGGTCGCCGGTATTCCGGTACTGGCAACTGACGTTTGTGGCTATGGACATTATGTGGTCGAAGCCGATATGGGTGCACTGGTCAGCAATCCCTTCTATCAGGAAGAATTGGATGAGAAGCTAGCGACGATGCTGCTGTCAGGTAACACCCGCAAGTGGCGAAAGAATGGCCGGCAGTTTGCCGAGACAGCAGATATCTACTCGCTACCCGTCGCTGCGGTGACCGCCATCGAAAAGATCATGCAGGTCGCAGAACCTAGCACAACCTTGCATGTTTCTCCGAACCCATCTCCAGACAACTCAAATCCCAA